>JBGPIT010000442.1:0-4000 GCA_041485125.1 Binatia bacterium
GACCGACGACATCGCGACCACCCAGCCGCGCTCGGTCGTGTCGAAGCGCATCCTCGCCGAGATCGCGATCGAGGAGGGCGGCGACGTCCGCAAAGCGGCGACCGCCGATCCGCCGAACGAGGTGCGCGCGCTCCTCGCCAAGGTGCAGCGGAAGCCGCTCGCGCGGCGGCGCACGCCGTCGGTGTGGCACTCGACCCCCGCCTCGTAGCGCGGCGGCGCGCGGTCGCTCCGCCGCCGACCGCATGCGCCCGCGCGGCGCGCGGCGACGGTGCGCGGTCGTGACACCCGACCAATCGCCGCGCATCCTCGGTCCCGCGCTGCCGGCGCGTACGCGCACCGAGTACCGCGTCGGCTGCGCGTCGTGGCTCGACGCCTCGCTGCTCGCGGAAGGGCGGTTCTACCCGCGCGCCAGCATGAGCGCGGAGGCACGCCTGCGCTGGTACGCGCGCTTCTTCGACGCGGTCGAAGTGAACGCGACCTTCTACGCCATCCCCGCCGAGCGCACCGCGCAGCAGTGGGTCGAGCGCACGCCCGACCACTTCGACTTCGCGGTGAAGGCGCACGCGATGATGACCGGCCACAATCCGAAGCCCGAGCGGCTGCCGCCCGAGATCCGCGCCGCGCTGCCGCGACGGTTGCCGCTCACGCGCCACGGCGAGATCGATCGCAAGAGCATCCCGAAGGAGGCGCTCGCGCTCTGCTTCGACGCCTTTCGCACGTCGATCGCGCCGCTCGCCGCCGCCGGCAAGCTCAGCTACGTGCTCTTCCAGCTCGCGCCCTGGATCGGGCGCTCACCGAAGGCGCTCGACTACCTCGCGTCGCTCGGCGAACGCCTGCCCGGTGTCCGCATCGCCGTCGAGTTCCGGAACGGCTCGTGGATCCCGCACCACACCGACGAGACCCTCGACTTTCTCGCCCGCCACGGCCTCCTGTTCGTCGCGCTCGACAGCCCGTGGCAGCCCTTCGTGCCGGCCGCGACCGGCGACTGGGCGATCATGCGGCTGCACGGTCGGAACGTCCGCGGTTGGCAGGCGCAGATGAAGGGCGAGCGGCCGACGGTCGCCGAGAAGTACGACTACCGCTACGACCCGCGCGAGCTCGCCGGCCTCGCCGGCGCGGCCAAGCGTTTCGATGGGCGGGTGCGGCGCGTGTACTCGATCTTCAACAACAACCGCGCCGACTTCCCGATCCGGAACGGCCTCGAGATGCGCCGGCTGTTGGGCCAGGAGGCTCCCGATCCCGAGGTGCTGAAGGCCGAGTACGCACCGCGCCGGGTCAGTCGCCGAGCGTCTCCCAGTGGATGACCCAGAACCGCGGCAGCGGCGGCGCGAGCTCGAGGTGCCCGCCGAAGCATTCGAAGCTCGCCTTGTGCGACAACCGCTCGGTTGTCAGGTGCAGGAACTCGTCGGCGGGCTGCTCGCCCGGATCGCCGAGATCCACGCGGCGCTGCTCGCCGCATTTCTTACAGCTGATGTCGACCCGCATCGCGCTCCTCTGATACTCGTCGCCTCGCCGTGGTGATCCGGTTCGTCGTCGCGCTGGTTTTCGCGCTCCTCGCCTCGTCGGACGTCGCCCGCGGCGCTGGCACTCCGAGCGCCTCTCCTGCCCCGTCCATCACCGACGCTCTATACAAGGCGACCAGCCACCGGTCATTCGACGACGTCGGCTACTGGTCGTCGGTCTTCGACGATCCGACGCGCGCCGAGTGGCAGAAGCCGGCGGAGCTCGTCGCCGCGCTCGGCCTGCGGCCGGGCCAGACCGTCGCCGACCTCGGCGCCGGCACCGGCTACTTCAGCCGCCTTCTCGCGACGGCGGTGGGCGAGACCGGCACCGTACTTGCCGTCGAGACCGAGCCCAACATGGTCGCCCGTCTGCGCGAGCGCTCCGAGTCCGAGCGCACCCGGAACGTCGTCCCGATCCTGGCCTCGTTCGACAACCCGCGACTCCCGGCCGCGTCCGTCGACGTCGTGTTGATCGTCGACACCTACCATCACATCGACGACCGCCTGCCGTATCTGCAGAGGCTCATCCACGTCCTCCGCCCCGGCGGACGCGTCGCGATCGTCGATTGGGAAAAACACGACCTGCCCGTCGGCCCGCCGCCCGACCACAAGCTCGCGCGCGAGCAGGTCGTTGCCGAGATGCAGTCGGCCGGCTACGAGCTACGCGAATCGCCGGCGATCCTGCCGTATCAGTACGTTCTGATCTTCGCGCCCCGTTGAACCGCACCTTCGCGTCACTCGCGCTCGACGCGGAACACGATGCCGCGCTGGTCGACGATCAGCAGCTCACCGGCGGCGTCCTCGCCGAACGATGTGATGCCGCCGAGCTCGCCCGCAGGATCGAGGTCGCTCGTCAGCTCGCGCTCGTCGGTCGCGGCACCGCCGGCGTAGACGAAGGTCCAGATGCGGCTCGAGCAGAAGTCGGCGTAGAAGTAACGCCCGGCGAGCTCGGGGATCGCCGGGCCGCGGTAGACGTAGCCGCCGATGACGGAGCAGCCGGCGTCGTGATCGTACTCGACGACCGGCAGCGTGATGCCGCTCGTGTCGCAGCCGGTCGCAGGGTCGAAGCAATGGCGGCCCTCGGTGATCCGCCAGCCGTAGTTGCGACCACCCTCGCCGCGCGGCTCGACGTCGATCTCCTCGAAGGCGTTCTGGCCGACGTCGCCGATGTAGAGGTCGCCGGTCGCGCGGTCGAAGCTGAAGCGCCACGGATTGCGGAGGCCGAAGTCCCAGATGTCGGGATCGCCGCCCGCGAGGTTGCCGGGCACCGACGTCGGGTAGCTGTCGACGTCGATGCGGAGGATCTTCCCGAGCTTGGTCGTGAGGCGCTGCGCGTTGTTCTGTGGATCGCCGGCGCCGCCGCCATCGCCGAGCCCGATGTAGAGCAAGCCGTCGGGACCGAAGGCGAGCATGCCGCCGTTGTGGTTCGAGAATGGCTGGTCGACGGTGAGGAGGATGCGACGCGCGACCGGCTCGGCGCTCTCCGCGTCGGTCCCCCGCACGTGCTCGGCGATGACCGTGTTGCCGGCGAGGTCGGTGTAGTCGACGTAGAACCGTCCGTTCGTGGCGTAGTCCGGATGGAACGCGAGGCCGAGAAGACCGCGCTCGCCGCAGCACGAGATCGCGCTCGAAAGATCGAGGAAGGCGCGCTCGCGGAGGGTCCCATCGGCGACGATCCGGATGCGGCCGGTCTGCTCGACGACGAAGAGCCGGGACGGGTCGCTCGGGGCGGTGGTCGTGAAGAGCGGCTGATCAAAGCCCCGCGCGACCTCGGTGAGCCGCAGGGCGGGAAGTGACGACGGCGGCGCAGTCGGGAACGATGTCGGGGTTGCGCTTCCTCCCGGCGTTGCCGTGGGAGCCGGTGGCGTATCGTTCCCGCCCCCACCGGACCCCGATCCGCACGACGAGACGATGGCAACCGCCAAGGCTGCCGCCATGACGGCAATCGCCGTCGTCGACCCCGCGGCTCGATTCCGGCTCACCCACTGCTGTGCTCGCGCCATCTCGATGGTATAGCAGCGACGCCTCTTCTCGTCCGAGGTCACCTGCATGCGCATCGCGACTCGCCCCTTTACGACCGCCGACGTTCCGGCCTGCGGACGCATCCTCTACGAGGCGTTTCTCTCGATCGCGACCCGCCACCACTTTCCGCCGGACTTCCCCGACGCCGAGTCGGGCGTCGCGGTGCTCGGATTGCTCTCGGCGCTGCCGGGATGCACCGGGCTGGTCGCCGAGCGCGACGGGCAGATCATCGGTTCCAACTTCATCAGCGATCGCGGCACGGTGCACGGCGTCGGCCCGATCAGCGTCGCGCCGACCGCGCAGGGCAGCGGCGCCGGACGCCGCATGATGGAGGATCTCCTCGCCCACAGCGCCGACGCGCCGGCGATCCGCTTGATCCAGGATGCCTTCAACACGGTCTCGATGCCGCTCTACGCATCGCTCGGGTTCGACGTGCGTGAGCCGCTCGTGCTCGTCGAGGGCACGCCGCACGGCCC
>JBGPIT010000443.1:0-3994 GCA_041485125.1 Binatia bacterium
CCCGAGAACGCTTCCGCGGCGATGATCTCGGCCGCGCGCCACGCCGCGAGCGGCTCGCCCGCGGCCCGCGACGCGAGCTCGAGCGCTCGCCGCCAAAGCCCACGCACACGCGCCGGGCATGCGATGCGCAAGGACATCACGGGCTCGCCGTCGATCGTGTCGTCATCGAGGTCGGGATCGGCGGCGTCGGTGGCATTCGGACGCACCGTGCGCACGATTCGTTCGAGCTCTTCGACCGTGGCCACGCGCGCACGTGCCAGCCACTGCTCCTGATCTTCGCGGCCCGCTACCGCGCAGACCGCACGCACCTGCGCCCAGGAGAGCTCGGAGCGATCGAACGCCGCCGCGACAAGCGGCAGCGCGTCGAGGCGCGTCGCGACCCATGCGGCAGAGTGCAACGTGCGAGCGGAAACGCCGAGGCGCTCGCGGGCGTAGTCACTGAGCCGTACGAACCCGAGTCGGCGATACGCGCCGCCCAGAAGCAGCCCGCGCGCGACGGTCCCGAGCTCGTACCGTGACGCCGCTTCGCTGCGACAGGCGACCCGCAGCTCCATGTCGATCTTCTCGGCGAAGCGGGCACGTTCGGTGAAGCGAGCGCGCTCGCGCTCGCCATCAGCGTTGCCGCGCTCACGTCGGCGACGGCTTCGCGCCGCACCGCCGCGACCGACGGCGGCGCGGAGACGTGCACGCCGCCAACCACCAGCGCTCTGCCGCGACGAGCCCACGTGAACGTTTGCGTCCTATTGATGAAGCCAAAGTCTCGCGGAGCGAGAGCGAAGAATAGGCGAAGATAGACGCCATGTCAACCGTTCCGTCGACCGTTGGTGATTCGCTCGGGACCCACAGTTGACTGGTGAATCCGGATTCACTACCGTGTGAATCCGGATTCACACGGACCGCCGAGTTGCATTCGAGACCGGTCACGGACGCGACCGACGGCACTGGAGGAGACATGGCAACCGTTCAATCGACACGCACACACGAAGCGGGCGACACGCACACACTCCTGGCCGACGACCAGACGGTGGTGCAGCGCATCCTCGACCACATCGACCACGGCACGACCGACGTCAGCGACGCGAGCTGGCGCGAGCCGGTCGAGCACTATCGATCGGAGGAACGACTCGCTGCCGAGCTCGAGCTCTTCCGCAGACACCCGACGCCGTTCTGCCCGTCCGTCGCATTGCCAGAGGCGGGCTCCTACATCGCGCGCGACGGGGCCGGCACCCCGCTCGTCGTCGTACGCGGAAGCGACGGCCAGGTGCGCGCGTTTCGCAACGCCTGCCGCCACCGCGGCACGCAGCTTGCCGATGGATCAGGGTGCGCGAAGGCCTTCGTCTGCCGCTATCACGGCTGGACCTACGGGCTCGACGGCCGACTGCGGCACGTGCCGCACGCCGACGGATTTCCCGGCCTCGACACGGAGCACCGTGGTCTCGTGCCGGTCGAGACGACGGAGCGCCACGGTCTCGTGTTCGTCACGCAGGAGGCTCCGCAGCTGACCGAGCCGTCCTTGGACGAAATCCGCGGACTGATCACGCCCGACCTGCAACTGATCCGAAGCAATGAGAACGAGCTCCCGGTGAATTGGAAAATCCTGGTCGAAGGCTTTCTCGAGGGCTACCACATCCGCACCACCCATCCCGGCACGTTCTATCCGGTGCAGTACGACAACCTGAACCTCGTCGAAACGTTCGGCAGGAACAATCGGTTGACGTTCCCCTACCGGAGCATCGAGAAGCTCCGGGCACTGCCTCCAGCCGAGCGCCGCGTGAAGCGAGCGCTGACGTACGTCTACCATCTCTTCCCGGCCGTCATGGTGGCGACGTTCCCCGATAACATCACGATCGTCGTGCACGAGCCGCTGGCGTGTGACCGCACCAGGGTTCTCAGCTTCACGCTGACCGAAGCTCGCGAACGCCAAGACGATGGACGAGCCGCCCCCGCACGCACGAATGATTTCGTTCTCGCCGGTGCCGTCGAAGACGTGGCGATGGCCTGCGCCATCCAACGCGGCCTCGCGAGCCGCGCCAACGCGTACTTCGAGTTCGGCCGGTTCGAGGGTGCGATCGCCCACTTCCACCGCTCACTCGACGCCGCGCTCGCCGGCGGCCGATGACGAGCGCCGTCGCAAACGTCCGCGGCGCAGCCGACGCGCAGACCGGGACGCGCGAGCGGCTCCTCCACGCCGCGTTGGAAGTCATCCAGGAGGGCGGCTGGGGAGGCGCGTCGGTCGCGGCGATTGCCGAGTGCGCCGGCGTCGCGGCCGGCACGCTCTATCGGCATTTCGCGTCGAAGACGGAGCTGTTCGTCGAGATCTTCCGCGCGGTATCCCAGCGCGAGCTCGCCGCGATGTCCGGGGCGTCGGGTCGCGCCGGCAACGTCGCAGCGCGGTTCGAGGCGGTGGTCGCGACCTATGCACGCCGGGCGCTCCACAACCGGCGGCTCGCCTGGGCGCTCGTCTACGAGCCAGTCGACCCCTTGGTCGACGCCGAACGCCTGGCGTACCGGCGCACCTACGCCGCGCACATGGCGACGCTCCTTCAGAAAGGCATCGATGACGGTACGCTCCCAGCGCAGGACGCGGACCTCGCTGCCGCCGCGGTCGTCGGCGTCATCGCCGAGACGCTCGTCGGTCCACTCTCTCCCGTCGCCCACGACACACCGTCGGAGGACGAGATCGTCGCGGCAATCGTCGCGTTCTGCCGCAGGGTGGTCGGTTTGGATCCACGGACACGGAAGAAGAGCAGACCATCCTGACCCTGTACCACGCCTCCCAATCCCGTTCGTCGCGCATCGTTTGCCGGTGAGATCGTCGAGTCGTATCTCGCACGCTGCAACGCTCGTCCCGCGTCGAACGTGATCGAGTCGCCGTTCGCAACAGTGCGGCTGCACCAGCGCGTGACGAAGGGCGCAGGCTCACGCACGAAAGGGCTGCTGATGGCCTACAAGCTCCTCGACATAGCGCAGGCCCGCTGGCGACGGCTCGACGGCGCGCACCTGCTGCCGCTCGTCCGAGCGGGCGTCACCTTCGTGGATGGAGTACAGCAAGCAGCCAGGGCGGTAAGGCGCGAGCGCGCGCCGAGTAGTGCCGCGTGAGGCGCTCCGCCCTCTCGTGCAGGGCTGCCTCCGCCCTGTCCGCCCACCTAAAAATTCGCGACCCTGTCCGACCCGTCAAAGATCGAGACGGATTGGCTGAATCTTTTTCGGGTGCTCAGAAATTCATGTGCTTACACGCGGGCATGATCGGGCGAAAATCCGTCTCGTGTCCCCTTTGCTGATGGGTTCGGACATGCCCGCGACAGCCATCTACGGCAGCTTGACCATCCCGAATTCAACCTGCGCCGCGTTCAACGCCGCCCCACTGTGTTGCCCGAGGACCAAGGTCACAAACTCACCCGCCGCGAGAGCATAGTGCGTAGACACATTGAGGTGGGTTCCAGTGCTTGGAGTGGTCGCAGCGGGGACCGACTCGCTGGCTATCTCGGTTCCCCCGCCGTCGAGGAAGATCTCGGCTGATCGGGTTCCGTTCGGATCTCCCGCCCATACGACCCAGGCGTAGATTAGGTACTTCCCGGTCACCGGCACCGTGAGTCGACTCGGGTTTATTCCGTCATGAATGTTGTCGGTGTCCCAGCGCTCCGAGTCGAACGTCGCCGTGAAATTAGTCGCATCCGGCACCGAGAGGGGTGTCGACGTGTCGACGCGCGCGCTGATGTCGGTCCCTTGCCCCGCAAACGGCACAGCTACCAGCCGCCGCCGTCCAGGCGCGACTGACACCTTCGGGTCCGTGGCGCTGAAGTCGCACGTCAGTGTTGTCGAACCGACCGTCACGTCGAGCCACGTCCCTTGACCCAGTGAGCAGAGTTGTACTGGGCTCGCGTCACTCCCGAGCACGGCGCGGATCTGCGCGAACTTCCGGCCACGCTGCGCATCGAACTTGTCCGTCTTCGCCTTGAAGACGACGAGCCCGCTCATGGGCACCACGTAGGAG
>JBGPIT010000444.1:0-3961 GCA_041485125.1 Binatia bacterium
CATGTTCTTCTCGGGCTTCATCTTCCCGATCGCGAGCATGCCGCCGCTCGTCCAGAAGTTCACCTACCTCGTGCCGCTGCGCTACTACATCACGATCGTGCGCGGCATCTTCTTGAAGGGCGTGGGCTGGGCGGAGCTGCGCGGGCCGGCCGCGATGCTGCTCATTTACGGCATCCTGATCCTCGGCCTCGCGACGGTCTTCTTCCGCAAACGCCTGCGCTGAGAAGTCGAGGCGCGCGCGCTCCCGCGCACCGACCTTCTGCTCCACTTTCTGCCGTCCTCGAACGTCATCCGCGTCGCGCGCGGAGCGCGGCAGACCGTGCGCGGCCGCAACCGAGGCGATCCCGAGATCCAGCCCTCATCCGAACGATGGGCTCAGGCGTAGCGTCAGTGACACAGGACGGTACATCCACCGTCCGAGCCAAAAGGAGAGAGCAATGCATAACACGAATGGGCACACGGGAATGAAGGGTCGTATTCTGGTGGCAGCGCTGTGCGCGCTGGTCGGAACCGCCGGCGCGGCGCACGCCGCTTTCGTCAAAGGCACGAACGGCAACGATCTGCTCTTCGGCCTCGACGACGACAACCAGACGAACGCCCAGATTCAGCCCGCGGGGGCGGTGAACCAGAGCCTCAACAACGCCGACATCATGGAAGGCGGGAACGGCGACGACGTGTTGGTCGGCTTGGGCGGCAGCGACGTCATGCTCGGCGGCAAGGGCAACGACATTCTCGTCGGCGGCACCGAGCAGGGTGTGACCCCGAACAGCGATGCGATGTTCGGCGGGGACGGCAACGACATCGCCCTCTGGCGCGCCGGCGACGGCAGCGAGGCCTTCTTCGGCGGGCGCGGCGACGCCGACGCGCTGATATTCGGCAACATCGATCGCGACGCGAGCAACATCCCGATCATCAGCCCGACGACCGGGCGCCATGCCAAGACCGGCATCCCGACGGCGGACGTCACCGGTCAGGGTGGCTGGTGCGAGCTCGAGCGCGTCCAGGATCCCGACGCGGGCTACCAGTTCCTGGTGCGTTTCTTCGTGCGCGCGACCGGCAACCTCGCGGTGACCCTCCGCACCGTCGACGTCGAGCAGGTCTACTGCACGAGCGTAGCGGGCGGGCAGATCACCTTCGCCGACCTCACGGCCGCGAACCCCGAGTTCGTCGTCGTCTCGCTCGACGAGGTGAAAAAGATCAACCCGACGGTCGCCAAGATCATCCGCTGATCCGCTGCCGACCGACCACCCCTCTCGGCCACCGCACACCCGAGGCGACACGGCTTCCGTGTCGCCTCGGCGTGTTTCCCGACTGGAGGATGCCGAGGACGCCACCGCAATGCCCCCGACGCATCGACGTAGCGCCGCCGACGCTCGCAGTCCTCGCGCCGGTGATCGTTGGTTTGATACTTGACGCCGCATGACACGCTGGCCGCTCGCGGTGCTGATGACCTCGGCGGTTGCGTGGTCGGTCGGACCGGCAGCCGCCGATTGGCGCGAGCACGTGACCCTCACCGTCGGCGACCGTGCGCGCGCCGAGATCGTCGACTACTTTCGTCCGCCCGCGAACGCGGCGCCTGACGCCGCACACCGGTACGTGTTCTTCGGCAACCAGCTGCGGGCCGGTGCGCGTGTGCTCTTCCCTCACGTCGAGATGCTCGTCGAGATGCAGGACACACGTCTCGTCCACCTGCCCGACGACGCGAGCTTGCCCGCGCCGTTCGGCAGCCTCGGACCTGGCGCGACCTACTTCGCGCATACTCATGATCGCGATCAGGGCGAGCCTTTCTTGAAGCAAGGGTTTCTGACGCTGCGCCGGAGCGGCTTCTCCGTCTCCGCCGGTCGATTCGAGTACCGTGACGGTCTCGAGACGGTGCCTGGCGACGCGACGCTGGTAGCGCTCGAGCGGGCACGCATTGCCGAACGTCTCGTCGGGCCGTTCGGCTATACGCACGTGACACGCAGCTTCGACGGTGCGCGCGTCACGTACGATCAGGCGAGCTGGAACGCGACCGCCCTTGCGAGCCATCCGACGGCGGGCGGCTTCGAGGTGAGCGCCAACCGCGAGATCGACCAGGTGAGCCTCGCCGGTCTCGCGCTGACGGCAAAGGAGCTGCCGCACGCGCCGCCTGCGGACGCGCGGCTTTTCTATCTCTACTACGAGGATGACCGCAGCCACGTGGTGAAGGTCGACAACAGGCCAGCAGATGCGCGGGCCGCCGACCGGCGGCGGATCGCGATCCACACCTGGGGCGGTCACCTGATCACCGCCGGCCGCGTCGGTCCGGGGATCGCCGACGGCCTCCTGTGGGGCGCGTTTCAAAGCGGCGACTGGGGCGTGCTCGAGCACGGCGCGTTCGCGTACGCTATCGAAGCGGGCTATCAGCTGCCGCGCTGGCCGGGCGCACCGTGGGTGCGGACGGGGATCGCTCGCTCCTCCGGCGACGACGACCCGGCCGACGGCGAGCACAGGACATTCTTCCAGATCCTCCCGACGGCGCGCACGTACGCGCAGTTTCCCTTCTACAATCTGATGAACGACGAGGACGTGTTCGTCGAGCTGGTTCTGCATCCGCTCGCACGCGTCGGCGTGCGCGCCGACTACCACTGGCTCCGACTCACCGAGCCGCGCGACCTGTGGTACGCCGGCGGCGGCGCCACCAACGATCGCGTGTTCGGCTTCTCCGGCACACCGTCGGGCGGACGTCGCGAGCTCGCGCACCTCGTCGACGTCGGCGTCGACGTGAAGGTACACGAGCGGATCGCGGTCTCCCTGTACTACGCGCACGCGTTCGGACAGGGCGTGGTGGCGAGCACGTTCGCGGGCACGGATGCGAGCTACGGGTACGTCGAGGTGACGGTCCGCTACTGAGCTGGGACGACCGCGCGCGGACTCAGGTGCTCACCATCACCGTCCGTCCCACCGGATGGCCGGCCGAGATTGCCGGCTCGGCGGTCAGCACCAGCGCACGCACGGGCTCGGTGTACGCGTCGACCGGGATCGTGAACTGATTCACGACCGCGCCCTCGGCATTCACCTTGAATTCCCCGCAGCGCACCATCTCGTCGCCGACGCGCGCCCACAGCCGGTACACCTGATCCGCCGGGAGAGGCGGCAGGCCGCGAATCGCGACCGCTGCTTTCTTCGCGTCGAGGTCGAGGACGGCGCTGCCCGCCGCCAGCGAGGCGCCGGTGCCATGAAGCGCAAACGACAGCACGACGTTCGGCTCCTGCAGCGTCGTGGTCACGTCGCGTTGCAGCGCGAGCTCCTGCCGGAGGCGAAAGCCGTCCCAAGCGAGCGCGATGATCAGGAGGGCGGCGATCGAGCCGACGATCTTCCTCCACGGCGCGCCCCCGCGCGTGCGTCCGGCGCGGCTGATCGGCGTGATTCGCGGGTCGCGTTCCTTGTGATTCGGGCTCGAGGTTGGCGCATCGGCGCGAACGTCGATGCCTTCGGCGGCGCGCAGCACGCGGCCACGCAGGTCGGGCGGCGGCGCCGCGACGGCCGCGTACGGCATCAAACCGACGGTGCGCTGCAAGCGCTGCAGCTCGACGGTGAGGTCCGGGCGCTCCGCGATCAGCCCCTCCAGTTCGACGGCATCGTCCCCGCGCAACTCGCCCAGAACGTACCGGGTGAGGAGATCTTCGAGCGTCTCGCGGTCGGTGGGATCGATCATCGCGTCATCCGACGAGCGTGCCGAGCGCGTCCCGCAGCCCGAAGAGCCCTTTCCGCGCCCAGCTCTTGACGGTACCGAGCGGCGCGTCGAGCTCGGCCGCGATCTCGGTCTGGCTCAGGTCCTTGTAGTACGCCATCTCGAGGACGCGCCGTTGCATCTCGGGAAGCTGCGCGAGGGCGTCGCGCACTCGCGCCGAGCATTCGAGGACGGAAAGTTGCTCCAAGGGCGACGCTGCGGGCTGCTGCAGGGTCGCGACGTCGCCCCACTGCTGCAGGAATTGCGCCC
>JBGPIT010000445.1:0-3950 GCA_041485125.1 Binatia bacterium
AGTCGGTTGCCGCGCCGGTTCTGGCGCTGATACGCGAACGGCCCTTCGTCGCGCTCGCGGGCGCGATCCTGGCGGGCTTTCTGGTTTCGAAGATTCTCTTCCGGCGCTAAGAGGTCGCCGTGCCTTCGGCCTCGCCAGACCGGGACCGGCGCGACGAGCCGCCGGCGGAGCCCGCCCCGCACGACACCGACGCAAGCGGTGAAGACAAGCTCACCGCGGCGATCTTCGCGCCCGCCAAAGACCGTTCGCACCCATTGCGCTCGCCGCGCGTCCTCTGGTCGCTCCTGACTGCCACCTTCAACGAGTGGAGCGCGCACAACGACCTCCGCCTCGGCGCCGCGCTCGCGTACTACACGATCTTCGCGCTCGCGCCCCTCCTGATGGTGATCATCGCGATCGGCGGCTTCTTCTTCGGGCACCAGGTCGCGCAAGGCCGGATCATGGATCAGGTGGGCGGCCTGGTCGGCCCGCAGGGCGCCGCGGCGATCACGGCGATGATCGAGCAGGCGAGCCGCCCGGCCGAAGGGCTCTTCGCCTCGGCCGTCAGCATCGGCGCGATCCTCCTCGGTGCGACCGGAGTGTTCGGCGAGCTCCAATCGGGTCTCAACGAGATCTGGGACGTCCCGCCGAGGTCGAAGGGATGGCGCGGCATACTGAAGCACCGGCTCACGTCGTTCACGCTCGTCCTCGGCCTCGGCTTTCTGCTCCTGGTGTCACTGGTGATCGGTGCGCTCGTCTCGGCGCTCGATACCTGGTTCGCGCTGCACGTGCCGATCGCGCAGGTGCTCTTCGAGGCGCTGCACTTCGTGGTCTCGTTCACCGTCACGACGCTGCTCTTCGCGATGATCTTCAAGATGCTACCCGACGTGAGCATCACCTGGGGCGACGTCGCCGTCGGCGCGACCGCGACCGCCCTCCTCTTCACCGTCGGCCAGCTCGCGATCGGCCTCTATATCGGCCGCAGCACCGTCGGCTCGGTGTACGGCGCGGCGGGGTCGCTCGTGGTGATCCTGGTGTGGGTCTACTACTCCTCGCAGATCCTTTTCTTCGGCGCCGAGTTCACCCACGTCTACGCGTGCCGCTTCGGGTCGCAACGCCATCTGCGGCACGCCTGAAGCCCGGAGGGACTCTGCCGATTTGGCTCGTCGCCTCGGTGTGGTAGAGCAAGAGCGCGATGAGCGCGCGCCACATCCTGATCGTCGAGGACGACGACACCAACCGCGAGGGCCTGCGGATGCTACTCGAGCTGTGGGGCCATCGCGTCGACGAGGCGGCGACCGGCGCGCGCGCGGTCGAGATGGCGCTCGCCCACGAGCCGGATGTGGTGCTGCTCGACATCGGCCTTCCCGACTTGAACGGCTACGAGGTCGCCAAGCGGATCCGGCGCGCGCCTGGCGCCGTGAAGCCGATCCTCGTCGCGCTGACCGGCTACGGCGAGCTCGACGGCGCCCATGACGTGCTCTTCGACTCGCATGTGCTGAAGCCCGTCGACTGCGATCTCTTGAAGCACCTGGTGGCGACGATGTCGCTCGGCGCGAGCGGCGAGCCGCACTAGCCGGCGATACCCCTCAGCGCGAGCGGGCGCCCTTCCCGGCCCACCCCGCCAAGCTCGCGACCACCGCCACCAGCTCGGCCGGATCGACCGGCTTCGGCACGTGCATCTGGAAGCCGGCGGCGAGAGCCTTCAAGCGATCCTCGATGCGGGCGTAGGCGGTGAGCGCGATCGCGGGGACGAGGCCGCCGCGTGCCGCCGGCCGCTCGCGTACGTGGCGGATGAGCTCGTAACCGTCCTGATCGGGCATACCGATGTCGGAGATGACGACGTCGGGCAGCCAGTCGTCGAGCGCCGCGAGCGCGTCGTTCGCGGAGGCGGCGGTGCGCACCTCGGCGCCGCACTTGCCGAGGATGGTCTGCACCGTCTCGAGCGTGTCGGGCTCGTCGTCGACGACCAGGACGCGCAGGCCCGGGATCGCCGTCGACGGTGCGAGCGGCGACGGCGCCGTGTTCGCGGTCGCGTGGATGCCCGACGACGTGGCGGTCGGCCGGAGCCACGAGACCGGCAGCTCGACCCTGAAGGAGGCGCCCTGCCCTTCGCCCGGGCTGGTCGCGTGCACGCGACCGCCGTGCAGCTCGACGATGTGCCGCACGATCGCGAGGCCGAGACCGAGGCCGCCGTGGACGCGCTTGCTGGTGCTGTCGGCCTGGCGGAAGCGCTCGAAGACATGCGGCAGGAACTCGGGATTGATCCCCTGTCCGGTGTCGCTCACCACGACCTCGACGTGCGAGTCGACGCGGCGGAGCTGCACCGCGACGCGTCCGTCCTGGGGCGTGAACTTGATCGCGTTCGAGAGCAGGTTCCAGAACACCTGCTGCAGCCGCTCGGGATCGGCGGCGACGTGCCCGGCGCGCGGGTCGAGGACCGTCTGGATGCGGATGCCCTTGGCGTCGGCGGCGGGACGGGTCGAGTCGATCGCCGCCTCGAGGAGCGGCGCCAGCTCGAGCTGCTGGATGTCGAGCCGCACCTTGCCCGCGATGATGCGCGACACGTCGAGCAGATCGTCGACCAGCTGCGCCTGCGAGCGCGCGTTGCGCTCGATGCTCTCGAGCGCGCGTCGGGTCGTGCTCGGGTCGAGGTCGCCGGTGGCGAGGAGGCGGGTCCAGGAGATGATCGGCGTGAGCGGGGTGCGCAGCTCGTGCGAGACGACTGCGAGGAACTCGTCCTTGGCGCGGTTCCCCGTCTCGGCCTCGGCGAGCGCGCGCTCGACCTCGCTGTCGCGGGTTTGGATCTGCGCCAGCATCTCGTTGAAGGTTTGGATCAGCAGCCCGATCTCGTCGCGCCCGCCCGGCCGCGCGCGGATCGCGTAGTTCTGCTCGTTGGAGACGACGCGCGCGGTGTCGACGAGGTGCAGGATCGGTTGCGAGACGACGCGCTGGATGATCCACGAGATGCCGAACGCGCAGGCGATCGCGGCGAGGAACACCAAGAGCGCGATGCCGAGGTAGCTCATCAGGCGGGCGTTCACCTCGCTGAGATCGGTGAGGATGCTGACGCTGCCGATGGTGTCCTGGTCGACGACGATCGGCCGGGTCACTCGCAAGCGGCTGCGCTCGAAGGAGTGGCCGCGCGTCGGGCCGTCGAGCGCGGGCGGCAGCTCCGCGCCGGCGGTGCCGCTGCGGTCCCACATCGCGAAGCGGGTGCCGCTCTTGCGGTAGACGGCGGCGGCGAGGACGTTCGGCTCGGCGCGCAAGGCCGCGAGTGTCTTCCCCGCCGACTCGGGGTCGTCGAAGAGCAGCGCCGACGCGATGTTGTAGCCGACGATCTCCGCCTGCGACGAGATGCGCTGCAACGTTGCCTCGCGGTAGGTCACGCGCTCGTAGCCGACGAACGCGGCGCAGGCGAAGAGCAACGTCACGGTGTTCGTCAGCACGCTCAGCAGCATCAGCTTCCGGCGGATCGGGCTGTCGCGGAAAGACGGCATCTCAGGACCCGCTGCGGATGATCCGCGTCGCGAGCTTCAAGAGCTGTGAGCTGATCTCGAGACCGGCCGCGTCGGCGGCGTCGGCGTTGATCTCGAAGCGCAGCCGGTTGGCCGCCATGTCGAAGGCGAGGAAGGCGGGCTCGAGCTCGTACTCGGACGCATGACGACCGAGAGGAGCAAGATCGCGACCAGTGGAACGATGGCTCCGCGCGCGTTCACTCCGCCTCCTCTGCATGTCTTTTCGCGTGACTGAATCGGGGGGGGCGCGCGGGTCCGGGCGCGACGTTCAGTCCGTGTTTCGGCGTACATACCCGACGGTCACGGCTTTACGAAAGGCCCGATCTGCGGGGAGGCCGTGGTGCAGCAGTCGCGCCCGGAGGCGCGACGTCAGCGTGGCGCGGGCGTGCCGCCGATCGTGTCGCGCAGGACGCCGGCGAGTGCACGGATCGCGGTGGCGCCGTCGCCGACGAA
>JBGPIT010000446.1:0-3931 GCA_041485125.1 Binatia bacterium
CGGCCGATCTCGAGCTCGGTCGCCATCTCGGCGAGCTTGAACTGCGTGTTCTGGAATTTGCAGAGCGGCTTCCCGAAGGCGGTGCGCTCCTGCGTGTACTTGACGGTGTCCTCGAGGACGATCTCGGCGGCGGCCTGCGCGCCGATCGCGCACACCAGCCGTTCTTGTTGAAGCTTCTCCATCAGATAGTAGAAGCCGCTGCCCTCCTGGCCGAGGAGGGCCGACGCCGGCACGCGGCAGTCGGCGAAGTGCATCTCGGCGGTGTCCTGCGAGTGCATGCCCATCTTGTCGAGCTTGCGACCCTTCTCGAACCCGGGTGTCCCCGCCTCGACGACGAAGAGGCTCACTCCGCCGTGCGTCGACTGCGGATCGGTCTTGGCGGCGACGATGACGAGGTCGCAGAGGATGCCGTTCGAGATGAAGGTCTTCTGGCCGTTCAGCACGTAGTGGCCGTCGTCCCGAATCGCGGTCGTCTTGATCGCCGCGAGGTCGGATCCCGTGTTCGGCTCGGTCATCGCGATCGCGGTGACGAGCTCGCCGCTCACGCAGCCGGGGAGCCAGCGCTCCTTCTGCTCTTCGCTGCCGAAGCTCGCGATGTACGGAACGCAGATGTCGTTGTGGAGCGAGATCGCGAAGCCCGACGAGCCGGCGCGGATCACCTCCTCGTCGATGATCGCCGAGTAGCCGAAGTCTACCCCCGAGCCGCCGTACTTCGGATCGACCCAGGGGCAGAGGAAGCCCTGCGACCCGGCCTTGCTCCAAGCGTCGCGGTCGACGATGCGCTGCTCTTCCCAGCGCTCGATGTTGGGCGTGACCTCACGGGCGCAGAAGCGTTTGAACTGCTCGCGGAAGAGCTCGTGCTCCTCATTGAAGACGTGGCGTTGCATGGGACTCCTTTCAGTGCCGCCGGGCCGCGGACCGTGTGCGCGACAGCGCCACCGTCGACGATCGCGAGGTCGTCGCGGTCTTGCGCGGCGACGGCGCGAGCGCGCGGTTGCCCATCTGCAGCAGCGTGCGGGTGAAGCGCTCGACGTCGCGCGCGGCGTTCGGCGTCGCGGCGGGCGCGATCAGGTCGCGGGCGGTGAAGTAGAGCAGCGCCGCGCCCCAGCTGTTCATGGTGAAGAAGAACGGATCGAGGTCGTCGCGGAAGACGCCTTCCTCCTGGCGGCTGCGGACGAAGTGGACGGAGAGCTCGACCAGCGGCTGGAGATAGCTCCGGACGATCGCCACCGCGCGCGGATGCCGGTCGACGGTGGTGCGCGCCATCATGCGCGCGAAGTTCGGCTCCTCGACCATCACCGCGAGGACGGCGCGGCTGACGCGGTCGAGCTGCACGAAGGGATCCCCGTCGGGCGACAGGCTCTCGCGGAAGATCGGCTCGATGCGCGCGAAGACCTGCTCGTGCGCCGCGACGAAGAGGGCCTCCTTGTTCTTGAAATGATAGAAGAGGCTCGGCCGCTGGATGCCGACCCGGTCGGCGATCTCCTGCATCTTGGCGCCGACGAAGCCGTCGCGCGCGAAGATCTCCTGCGCGGCGTCGATGATCCGCTCGCGGGTATCGTCGGCGTGGCGCTCGGCGGGACTGCTGCTCTGGCGGGGGCGTCGCACCTTGCCTACCTACATGTCTGTAGGTGTCGATTCAAGAGCGCCCGCGCCCCCAGCGGCGGCGGCGAAGAACGCTCACTCTTGACGACGTGCAACTCGGACTTACCTTTGGTCACGAATCGAGCGCTCCATGAGCCAAGAGGGCGCTCGAGACGAACTCACATCAATCATCACAGGAGGTACGTTATGGCGCTATTCCGATTTACGGGACTCGATCCCGTCACTGGATTGATGACGCTGCAGCGCGAGCTCGATCGGGTGTTCGAGAATCCCGTCGGCTTCGATCTCGGACCGTCCGGTCGCGGCCTGTTTCCGCCCGTGAACGTGTTCGCGGATAAGGATGGTTTCATCGTCGTGATGGAGGTGCCGGGGGTCGATCCCGCGAAAGTGAGCATCGAGACCAACGGCCGCACGCTCACGGTTTCCGGTGTCCGGGACGACGAGGTCCCGCCGGACGCGAGCTTCCACCGGCGCGAGCGCGGCCGGGGCCGATTCGCACGCTCGTTGCAGCTACCGACTGAGCTCGACGTGAGCCGTGCCGACGCAACTGTGAAGAATGGCATGCTGACGGTGCGCATCCCGAAGCGCGAGGACGCGAAACCCCGTCAGATCACCGTCAAGGCCGCCTGAGGAGGATGACCCGATGACCGAGCAAGAGCTCAACGTACAGAAGAAGCAGGAAACGACACGCGAGGAGTCGACGCGTCCGGGCCGGACCTACGTGCCTCCCGTCGACATTTTCGAGACTCCGCAGGCGCTGTGGGTGCGGGCGGACATGCCGGGCGTCGACGACCAGCTGCTCAACGTCCAGCTCGCGGACGGCGTCCTCACGATCGAGGGACAGGTCTCGCTGAAGGACTACGAGAACCTCGAGCCGGTCTACACCGAGTACAACATCGGCAACTATCTGCGCCGCTTCACGCTCTCGAACGACATCGACACCGAGCACATCCAGGGTCGCATGCGGAACGGCGTCCTCGAGCTCGAGCTGCCGAAGCAGGAACGCGCGAAGCCGCGAAAGATCGAGGTGAAGGCGAGCTGATCGCCGCTCACCTCCAGGCAGGTTTCGAAGGGCAACGGCCGCGACGCCGTTGCCCTTTTTTCAGAGGCGGGCGCGCTCCGACTGCACGAGCGTATCGGTGATGAAGAAGGTACCCGACGCCTTCGCGAGCACCTTCCCTTCCTCGTTCCGCACCTCGCCTTCCGCGTACGCGGTGCTGCGCGTGCGGTTCACCAGTCGCCCCTCGGCGACGATGCGGCCGTGCTGGATCGGGCGGAAGTAGTTGATCTTCAGCTCGAGCGTCGCGCAGCCCTTCCCGCGCTCGAGTGAGTGCACGACCGCGCCGCCGAGAGCGGTATCGAGGAGCGTGAAGAGGACGCCGCCGTGGACGCGGTTGGCGCGGCTCATGTGCTTCGGCGTGAGCGTCAACGCGATCCGCCGCAGACCGGGTTCGTCGTGCAGGTACTCGACGCCCATCCAATCGGTGAACCAGTCGCCGCTCGGGCGCGGCTTGCGGGCCCGCGGCGAGGGTGGACTCGTGTCGGCGGTCGGCGCGTCGCTCGGTTTCGACATGGGCGAGAAGCTACGGCGTCGGTCGGAACGCGTCAAATAGGCGTCGATCCTGGTCGATCCGCGTGGCCGCGCCGAGTGCGAGTTGATTTTTCCACCAGGCTGGCGGAAGCTCGTTCGTCATGGGTTACAATGCGTGGTTCCAGTGCATCAACGGCTGTCGTGAGCAGTTCAGCCTGCTCGAGATCATCTATCGCTGCCCTTCGTGCGGCGATCTCCTCGAGGTGCAGCACGATCTCGACGCGCTGAAGACGCGTGCGCCGGCAGCTTGGATGCAGCTCTTCGACGATCGTTGCCGTCGCAACTCCTACCCCTACGGCTCGGGCGTCTGGGGCAAGAAGGAGTGGGTCGTCCCCTTTATCGACAACGAGAACATCGTTTCGGCCTTCGAAGGCAACACCAACCTCTTCTGGGCTGATCGTTACGGCAAGCAGCTCCACATCGAGGATCTCTGGGTCAAGCAATGCGGAAACTCGCACACCGGCTCCTTCAAGGACCTCGGCATGACCGTCCTGGTCTCGGTAGTCAAGCAGATGATGGCCGCCGGCGAGCCTATCGTCGCCGTCGCCTGCGCCTCGACCGGCGACACTTCGGCGGCGCTCGCGGCCTACGGTGCGGCCGCGGGCATCCCAACCGTGGTATTCCTTCCGCGCAACAAGGTGTCACCCGCACAGCTCGTCCAGCCGTTGGCGAACGGTGCATTGGTTCTCTCCCTGGACACCGACTTCGATGGCTGCATGGCCGCCGTCCAGGAGA
>JBGPIT010000447.1:0-3930 GCA_041485125.1 Binatia bacterium
CCGGCCCGGGGTAATTCGTACGCAGCTCGTTGAAGTCCATGCCGAGGCTCGGAAAGCGCGCCAGCAGCGCGTCGAGCGCGGTGTTCGGGATCGTCTCGGGATGGAGCTGCTCCTCGATGTAGCCGCGCACGCCGAGCTCGGTGATGCGCGTGCGTGCGTAGGCGTCGGCACCATAGCCGGTGCGATCGAGGACGTGCTCATAGAGATCAGGCGCGTCGCAGCTCAGATCGGCGACGCCGTTGTCGACGAGGTCGCAGCCGACCGTCAGACGGTGGAACGCACCGAGCGAGCGATAGAAGCGCGTGCGCGCCACGCCTTCGGCGCAACGGGCGAGCACGGCGGGGCTCGCGGCGGCGGCGCAGCGGCCGGGAAAGAGCGCGGCGAGCGGCGCGGCAGCCCCGCACTGCCGCTGCGCACTCGCCGCGAGCCGCGTCACCGCCGCCGCGATCGTTCCCGCGTGGTACGCCTCGACCTGCCCGACCACGGCATCGCGCAACGCCGCCGCCGAGCCGACCGCAGCGGTCGCGCCGGCACCGCGGAGCGCGTCCTTGATGACGCCGAGCGCATGGACCCAGAGCGCGCCGACGAGCCGGTCGGTCTCTCGCAGCACCGTCAGCTGACAGCGCGCGCCGGCTGGATCACCGGCGCGGTGCGCGAGCGAGCGCGACGGCGTCGTCCCGAGGAGATCCGTCACCACGCCGGCCGCCTCGTCGCGGGCTGCGGCCGCGATCGATGCGGCGCCCGCGTAGCCGAAGTCGGGCAGACGGCCGGCCGCGACGCGGCAGAGCGCCGCGTCCTTCGCCTCGAGCTCCCGCACGCGACGCGCCACTCGTCCACCGGTGTCGTCGCTCGGACAGTCGGGCGCGGGTAGCGCCGTGCTGGCGCCACGCGCCATCCGATCGATACACGCGGCACCGGCCTCGGTCTGCTCGCGCACGACCAGCGTGCCGAGCCGGCTGAGCGTGTTCAGGCAGCGTTGCTGGTCGCGACTCTCAGCCGCGGATGCGGACGCTGGTGCGGCCAAGGCGGCGACCGCGAGCACGGCGAGAACACGGCCAAGTGTCGCGGCTCCGGCGCGCCGGCTCGGGGTATCGGGGCTGAAAGTTGTCAACGTTTGTCGTGCCACGTGTCGGGTGATCACCTGAACGGCGACGGGGCTGAGCACGGCGCATGCCACTTCGCATGTCACGAAATTGGGGCGTTCGAAGGGGACGATCAGTGCAGAAATGCAGGGTCACACGCTTCCGCGCGGGACCTTGCATGTGCGCAGGTTTCGAGGCGTAGCCGCGACGCCGCTCCGGCAGCGGAAAAATGCAACCACAGTGAGCGGGCGGCCGAGACGATGCCGTTAGGCGGCTTGTTCGACCACCGTATCGATCATCGCCTGCACCAGCGCGCCGACGTCGCCGTCGCGGGGCGTGAAGACCTGGCGGACGCCGAGACGCCGCAGCTTCGCTTTGTCGGCCTCCGGAATGATCCCGCCCATCACGACGGGGATCGATGCGGCGCCGGCCTCGCGCAGCAGCCGCTCGACCTCGGTCGCGATCCAGAGATGCGCGCCGGAGAGGCTCGAGATGCCGATGATGTCGACGTCCTCCTGCACCGCGGTCGAGACGATCATCTCGGGCGTCTGCTTGAGGCCGGTGTAGACGACCTCCATCCCAGCCTCGCGACACGCGAAGGCGAGGAGCTTCACGGCGTTGACGTGGCCGTCGAGGCCCGACTTGGCGAGGAGGACGCGCATGTGCCGCGGGGCGCGCGGCAGCTTCAGCGCCGGCGCATCCTTGATCTCCGACCCAAGGGGCGGCTGGTAGCGTTTGCCGAGGGACTCCTCGATCGCCTCGGTCCACTCGCCGGTCGTGCCCCCCGCCTTGGCGAGGGCGATCGAGGCGGGGAGGACGTTGGCGCCGGAGGTCGCGGCGGTTTTCAAGTCGGCAAGGGCGCGCGAGACCGCGCCCCGGTCACGCGTCTCCTTCCAGCGCCGGACGCTCGCGATGCGCTGCTCGATCGTCTCCTCGGTGACCTGGTCTTCTTGGCGGACGCGGGCGGTTCCCGAGAACGCGCCGATCTCGCCGGTGAAGGCGTTGACGCCGACGACGATGCGCTCGCCGCTCTCGAGCTGCTGGCGCCAGCGCACCAGCGCCGCGGTGAGACGGAGGGCGATCCAGCCGATCGACTGAGCGTAGCCGAGCTGCTCCATCTCGGCGATGATCGCGCGCGCCTCGTCCTTGATCTCGCCGGTGACGCGCTCGATCACCTTCGAGCCCTCGAAGATGTCGGGGTAGTCGGCAATGCCGGTCTCGTGCATCAGCACCTGCTGCGTGCGGAGCGAGAGGATCTGCTCGCTCGGGTCGGGCAGGCCGAGCGCCTCGCGGAAGCCGGGCAGCTGGAGCGCGCCGACCCGCGCCGACGCCGAGATCACGACCGGCAGTGCCTCGTAGGCGATCCGGATGATGTTCACCTCGGGCTGCTGCTCGGTGAGCGTCAGCGAGCGCACCTGACAGCCCGAGCGCCACTTGGTCTCGACGCCGTAGCGCTCGCGGCAGACCTCGGTCCAGAGCTGCGAGTACGCGCGCACCTTCGCGATCTCGGGGACGAGCTCGATGCCGGAATTGATGAAGAAGCTGATGCGCTGAACGACGTCGGCGAAGACGGTGGTGTCGAGCGCGGGACGGATCGCGTCGAGGATCAGGACCGCGTTGCCGACCGCGTAGCCGACCTCCTCGGCAGGCGACGCGCTCGACTCCATGAAATGGTAGCCGCAGCTGTTCATCGGGTTCCACTGCGGCGTCTCGGTGGCGGCGAAGACGATCAGGTCGGTCGAGAGTCGGAGCGACACCGTGGGATCGAAGATCGAGGTGCCGCGCGCGACGAACTCCTTGAGCAGGTCGTTTTGCGTGGTGCCGCGGAGCTGGGCGCGGTCGACGCCGCGCTGGTCGGCGAGGGCGACGTAGAGCGCGTAGAGCCACGGCGCCGTCGCGTTGATCGTCATCGAGGTGTTGATCGTCCCCTGGTCGATCGCGTCGAAGAGCGTCGCCATGTCGCCCAGGTGGGAGATCGACACGCCCGTGCCGCCGATCTCGCCGGCGGCCATCGGATGGTCGGCGTCGTAGCCGTTCTGGGTCGGCAGATCGAAGGCGACCGACAGCCCGCGTTGGCCCTGCGCCAGGTTCTCGCGGTAGCGACGATTCGACTGCTCGGCGTCGCCGAAGCCGGCGTACGTGCGGATGATCCAGGGGGTGCGAGCGCTGTCCTTCGTCGCCATGCGAGCTCCTTGTGGGTCTCGCGAATTGTGGCCGGCTGGGGCGGAAGAGGCAAGCTGAAGCGCGCCGGCCGCGAGGCGGCGCCAAGCCGCACGGACGCCATGGCACGCCGCGGGCGACCGTTGGCGCGCTGCCGGCGGTCAGACCGGCGGGACAGGCGGTGCGGTCGTGATGCCGGGCTGGTCGTAGCGCGGTGTCGTGACCGTGGTGCGGACGACCGGCTCCGGTACGGATTGCGACGCGAGGCAGAGCGCGCCGCCCACCGCGAGCTCGAAGACGATGGCGAGCCACCCGAAGAGGCCGGGGTTGCCGTCGACGAAGACGCCGAAGAGACGGCCGGCGCACGCGCCGAGCCACAGCAGGCCGACGAAGAGGAGCCGCGCGCGGTTTGCCGCCGGGTCCATCGCCGCCATGAGCGTGAAGACGCCCATGACGAGGAAGAGCCCGCCGTAGGTCGCGCGCACCTCGCCGTACGCGGCTGCGGCGTGCGAGGCGTTGAAGACGGTGAAGCCGAGGAGACCGAGCACGCGCTCGGGATAGAGCAGGCCGGCGGTGCCGAGCGCGATCATGATGAGGCCTGCGACGATGGCGGTGACCCGTGGATTCATGCCCGCCCTTCTAAACGAACCCGCGCGCGAATTGAAGCGTCACTCCTGGGACTCGGCGC
>JBGPIT010000448.1:0-3922 GCA_041485125.1 Binatia bacterium
GCAGGTCGTCGTCGCGACCGGACGCGGCAAGATGCTGCGCTTCGCGCTCGACGAGGTGCCGGAGCTCGCGGGACCGGGTCGCGGCGTCATCCTGATGCGGCCGGATGCGGACGATCGCGTCGTCGGTGCGCTCGCATTGCCGAAGGACGCGAGCTTCGTCGCGCGCACACCCGACGACGGCGAGCGCACGATCAAGGTCACCGACGTGCCCGCGGCGCGGCGGGCCGGGAAAGGTCAGAGGGTCGTGAAACGCGGCGGCGTCGCGGCGCTCATCGCGTCGACATAGCGCGGGTGACCGCGTTTTGTCGCTGACGACCGCCACGAATCTTCCCAGCGCGCTCGCGCATCTCGTGGACCCCGATGAGATATTGGCAAGAATTGTGGATCCGCCCTGCGCGCATAGCCGAGCTTCCGGTTCTCGCGTCCGCCTCTCGACCTGCGCTCCACAATGGAGCCATGTGACGCGCAGTGCCCTGACCACTTTCGTCCCATTTGCGCGCGGTTGACTGCATCCGCCGCCTTGCAGCCGATGGGTGCACCAGACTAAGACCGAGTAGCCGGCATGGGGAAGAAGGAGCTTCGCAAGAAGATGCGCACCCTCGACGAACGTATCCGGGAACACCAAGCCAAGATCCTCGTCGAGCGCGAGCTGGACCAACCCAACGAAGGCCGGATCCGCCACTGGCAGGCCGAGATTCAGGCGTTTCGTACTGGGATCGATCGTGCGCGCAAGCGCTTGGGAGCGATGCGATGAGAGCGACAGCTCGGACCGTTCAGACGAAGGCCATCGACCCGGTAGAGCGAGAGCTCGCCGAGCTTGGCGAGGAGTGCGCACGAGTATTGCTTCTGTTGCAGCGTCTGGCGAAGGCCAGGGCAACAGATACCGACGCAAGCGAAGTCCTGGGAGAACTCAGCGCAACCGTCCTTCACCTGAACGTACACACCAAGGGTTTGGACAAGCTCATCGACGACCTCGAGTCCGAGTAGATGGCCGCGGGCGATTACCGCAGCGCGCCGGGTCATGATCATTTCCGAATCTCAGCCAACGGTGAGACTCGAATCCGCGCGCACGGCGAAGACCGCTACCGCCCCGACGCGATCAGCTCGGCGATCGTGAACTGCTCCTCGGTCGTTCCCGACTGATCGCCCTGGTGCCAGTACCACCCGGGTTCGCCGGGGAAGCGATGGCTCGGCGTCGAGACCCTGGTGGCGTGCTCCAGCTGCATGTCGATCATGACGATCGAGGGGATGAAGGGTGTGATCTCCTCGTAGCGCGGGGCGCCCGGGAACGCCGTGTAGTCGAAGCGCCAGTTGTTGATCCAAATCTTCCACAGCTCACCGCCGCGGTCGTACATGTCGCTGTAGGCGATGACGAAGACCTCCTTGTCGACGTAGAGGACGCGCTTCGAGTACGCGTACTGCGGGAGCTTCGAGCGTCCCTCGACCACCCAGACGTTACGCTTCTCCCACTCGCCGTCGAAGGCCCAGTCGGCGGCGCCCTCCACCCACTTCACCGGGAAGTGAGTGGTGTGAAAGGCCGCGAGCACGGGACGCTCGCCGAGGAGGCGCCAGTCCATCCACGCGATCTGCCCGGCGTAGCCGGCGTAGCTGTCGACGTCGGTGTCCTGGCCGAAAAGGGCATCGGAGCGCTGCGTGGTGGAGAACCGGCGCACCCGCCGGAGGGAGGGCAGATAGAGCCAGGTATCGTCCTGGCGAGTGGGATCGAGGTAGCGATAGCTGGTGGAGCCGACACCTTTCAGATCGAAGGGCTCGATCAACGGGTGCAGGGTCTCCTTGTAGTTGAAGCCCTGCGTGTTGGGGATCGTCGGTTTGGGATCGACGTAGAGCCGCCCGCGGTACTGCAGGCGGCGTAGGTGCTCGATCAGGAAATGGCGCTCGATTTGGAGTGGGCGCGTCCTCGAGATCGGCCCGGTGTCGGCGTCGAAGTTGCGAATGTCGAGGTCGTCGATGGCGGACTGCATGCTGTAGTTCTGCATGATCTTCACCGCCACCTGAGGGTCGGCGGCGTTGAGATGCGGGAACGGGCGCCCGGCGACATAGTTCTCGACCGTGAGGCCGTCCGCGCCGAGCCGCACCTGTGCCGCGTATTTCTCGGTGGCGGCGACGAACGCGCGGTGCTCGGGTACCGACTGCGGGGCGACGATGCGCATCGGGAACCCGTGACGCACGCACCAGAGCATCCCCGGCGAGACGAGATCCTTCACACGCTCGGCGTCGGCGGCGGTGACGACGTCGCCAGGCGCGACGTCGGCCGGGCTCGAGCGCGGGGTCGCCGCGATCACCGCCAGCAGGACGACGAGCCACGTGACGATCGATCGGCACCTGCGCAAGGCCCTTGCTCCTCGTGAACGATCCCGTCCGTGCGGATCGAGCGACACGCTACCACCAGAGAGGCCGAATGCTCCAGAACAGGTAGATTGACGCGTCGCGTTTGGCACGTTCCGTCCCATTTGCGGCCAAGCTGGCTCTTATGCCGAGCTCGGCATAACGGCCAACTTGGCTTGATCCAACGCGACCTCGGACAGGCTCCGCGAATTTTGGGTGGATGTGGACAGGTAAATCGGGGCGCGAGGGGGGCTCTACGCGGCTCGCGCTCGGCGCTTGCTCGCCTGCTGGACGCCGTCCACGAAGACGACACCCTCGCGGACGAGCGGCAGGAGGTGCGCGCCGTGGCGTCACGGGCTCCACGATCCACAACTTCCGAGCACATCTCATCACTGATTCGACGAGTACTGTTGCGGCCTGACGCGGAAGCCCTCTCGCGTGGCGGCCTCGCGCAGCCGTTCGTCGCAACAGACAAAATCACGACCTTCGGCGCGGTCGGAGGCAGCGACCAGCGCGGCGCCGAGTTGCATCGCGTCCGCTGCGCGCAGAGGGTGCGTCGCGAGCAGCCGCAGCGCCCGTTCGCGTACCGGCGCGAACGCCGTGATCTCGATCCAAGACAGAGCGAGATCCCTCAAGGCTGAGTGCGCATCGGCTCGTTGTGGTGCGCTAAGCGCCCTTTCGCGCGCGCGACGTTCGATCGCCGAGGCCACCTCGACCACGGAACCGGCCCACGTCACGATCCCGTCCGAACGAGCGAGCTCCTGCAGTGTTCGACTGTTCGGCTCTGCAACGCACAAAGGGGCGAGCGCTGAGGCATCCCAGTAGCGCATGGTCTCAGAAGCGGTCTTCGCGATCTTCGATCAGTGCTCGCTGCACCGACGCCTTGGGACGCGGGAGCTTGCGAGCAAAAAAGTTCTTCGGCAACGGCTCGACCGGCGCACGGGCGATTCCCGCAGCGACCAGGGCGTCGAGCTCGTCGTCGCCGCTCTCTATGCGTGTGATCCGGGCGACCGGCCGGCCACGGTCGAGCACCGTCACTGTTTCGCCCTTGGCGACCAGTCGAAGAAAATGGCTCAGCCGATTCTTGAGATCGGTGACGGGTGCGACTTTCATAAAGCTACTCTAGCTTGAACGTCCCGGCCAGCCAAGCTCTTTATTGGGCACACGGCACGCGACCGATACCGCTAGTCCCGCGGGCCGCTTAGGCATCCACCCCCCTCGAGCCCTCCTCCGCGTCGTCGATCCGGGTCGCGAGATCGGTCGCTGGATGCCGGACCGCCTCCAGCAGGACGTGCCGACTCCTTGATTCGCACGGGCGCCTTGACGCCGGTTCCGCGTCGGCGCTAAGCACGGGGCCCGTCCGCGCCGACCTGTGATGGCAGCCTCGAGCATCACCGCTCGAGCGACTCAGGAGGAGGCCCGACATGCGGTCAACCCTAACCACCTTCGGTCTGCTTTTCGCCGTGCTTTGCCAGGCGGGCATCGCCGCCGCCGCTCCGCAGGTGGACGCACCGGCGCTCGTCGTCTTCCACAGCCAGGACTACAGCGCCGACAACCCCGACAAGGTCGTCCTCAC
>JBGPIT010000449.1:0-3909 GCA_041485125.1 Binatia bacterium
CGCCGATCTGCGCCGCGAGCCGCGGATGCATCTCGACCTGCGGCTCCGGATGAAGATCGACCAGCGGTCCGATGCGCCGCGTCTGGGTGCCGGAGAGAACCTGCGACACCACCCTGGCGGTGGGGAGAATGACCGGGTAGGCGTCGTCGGTTTCCTCGCTCGGCGGGCGATACACGACCGGATGAAAGCGCGCCCGCCCGTCCGCATGGTGGAAGCGACCACCCTCGAAGAGCCGCGGCGTTCCGGGGTGCGCCTCGTCGGGGCACGGCCAGAAGACGCCCATCTGACGGTCGATCTTCTCCCAGGTGATGCCCGAGTAGTCGGCGACGCCGCCGCGCGAGACGCGCCGCAGCTCCTCGAAGATCGCGTGCGTCGAGTCGAAATCGAAGAGCGTGCCCGCGCCGAGCCGCCGCGCGAGGTCGCAGATGATCTGCCAGTCGCGCCGCGCCTCCCCCGGAGGCGCGACCGCCTCGCGGATGCGGATCACCCGGCCCTCGACGTTGGTCACCGTTCCCTCGTCCTCCTCCTGCAACGAGCCCGGGAGGACGAGATCGGCATGGCGTCCGGTCTCGGAGAGAAAGAAGTCGATGTTGACGTAGAGCTCGAGACGCTCGAGCGCTTCGCGGGTGAAGGTCGCGTCCGGGAGCGAGACCAGCGGGTTGAAGCAGATGGAGATCAGGCCGCGGATCTCGCCGGCGTGGATCTTCTCGACGATCTCCGGCGCCGTCGCGCCTTTGGGTGGAATCGCCGACTCCGGAACGCCCCACGCGGCGGCGACAGCCGCGCGGTGGACGGGGTTTTCGATGTCGCGCGCGCCGGGTAGCTGGTTGCAGCGCTGGCCGTGCTCGCGCGCCCCTTGGCCGTTCCCCTGGCCGGTGATGGTCGCGTAGCCGCAGCCCGGACGGCCGAGCTTGCCGGTCGCGAGGACGAGGTTGATGCACGCGAGGACGTTCTCGACGCCCTTGGTGTGATGCTCGATGCCGCGGGAGTGCAGCAGCATCGTGCGCGGCGCCTGCGTCCACAGCGCTGCCGCCTCGCGGATGCGACGCGCCGGGATGCCCACCTCGCGCTCGACGGCTTCGGGCGCATAGTCGCGCACGGCGGCGATGACCGCGTCGAAGCCGCTGGTGTGGGCCGCGACGAACGCGTGATCGACCCCGCCGAGACGCATCACCTCGTGGAGGATCGCGTTCAGCAGCGCGACGTCGCGACCCGGACGGATCGGCATGTAGAGGTCGGCCGTACGCGCGATCGGCGTCAGCCGCGGGTCGACGACGATGAGCCGCGCGCCGCGGTCGCGCGCGCGCCAGATGTAGTCGGTGGTGATCGGGCTGCACTCGGAGACGTTCGCGCCGAGCACCAAGATCAAGTCGGTGGTGGCGATGTCGGCCCACGGATTGGCGGCGCGGTCGATGCCGAACGCCTTGAGATTCGCGACGCCGGCGGCGACCATGCAGAGCCGGCCGTTGTAGTCGATGTGCCGCGTGCCGACCGCGAGGCGCGCGAACTTCCCCATCAAGTATGCCTTCTCGTTGGTGAGCGAGGCGCCCGAGAGCACGGCGACCGCGTCGGCGCCGTGGCGCGCCTGGATGCGGCGTACGCGCTCCGCGACTTGGTCGAGCGCCTCGTCCCACGGGATCGGCGCGAAGCCGGTCCCGGTGCGCACGAGCGGCTGCAGCAGGCGGTCGGGATGGTTGTTCTGGAGATAGCGCTTGATGCCCTTCGGACAGAGCTTCCCCTGGTTGAACGGGAACTCCTCCCAGGGCTCGACGCCGACGACGCGCTCGTTCTTGACCAGCAGCTCGACACCGCATTGCTGGCCGCAGAAGCAGCAGTGGGTCTTCACCGTGCGATCCGGCGTCCCACGCGCGGCGAAGCCTCCGGGCGGTTCCCAGGCGAGGTGCGGGCCGAAGGCGGCGATGAGCGATTCCTCGCCGGCCGGCAGGCGCGCCACGGTCAGGCCGCCCTTTCGAGCAGGCCGGGTCGCGTGTCACCGGGGAGCGCGCGCGGGCGCGTGTCGACGAGATCGGGGTGGAAGCCGGCACCGAGCAGCCGCGCCTGCGCCGCCGCCGTGCTGCGTCGCCGACAGGACGTGCACTGCTGCAGGCGCGGCTCGACGGATACGCCGCGCGCGACGAGGAGCGCCTGCACCGCGGCGACTTGGACGCTCGGCGCGAGTCGCGTACCACACATACCGCACGCGCTCCAGTCGGTGCTGGCGTGCACGATGCGTGCGCCGAGCTGCAACGGGCGGATCAACACGTGCGCCAGCTTCGAGAACGGCAGCCCGACGAGGAGCACCACCACCGCGGCCTCGTGCAGCAGCGAGACCGCCGCGAAGAGCTCCGCGTGATTCCGGCTCGCCGGCAAGGCGAGCCCGGAGAGCGCGACGAAGAGCAGCAGCGCGAGCGGCAGGATCTGGCCGGGAGCGGTGACGCCGAAGAGCGCTCGTCGCCGCAGGCGCGCGGCGAGAAAATACGTCGCGCCGAACGCGACGGCGCCGCCGGCGAGGGCGAGCGCATGGAACACCAGCCACGCGCCGACGCCGGCGAGGGCGAAGCGGCCGAGCACGATCCCGACCACGACGGGCCGGTAGTGATCCTGGCCGTCGGCCGCGAAGTGCATCCAGCCGAACACGAGCGGCACCGTGATCGCGAAGCTCGCGAGCGTTCCGAGCGAGAGCGCGAGGTGCGCGAGCCAACGCGTTCGGCTGCGTGCGGCGATGAAGCGCTGCGTTCCCAAGTCGGTCGCCGCCGCACGCAACGCGGTCCGCGCGCGGCGCGGGTCGCGCAGGGCAGCGAGCAGCGCGCGGCCGTAAAACGCCGACGGCTGCCGGCGCCAGAACGCGCTCACGCGCCAGGTCACGGCGAAGGTCGCGACGATGGTCGCCGCGAGATAGCCGAGCAGCGCCAGGTCGAGGTCGCGCCCAGCGCGCGAGCCGGTCCATACCGCGGCGACGACGAGCGCGGTCGCAAGCGTCGCGTCGCGCAGCGCGACGAGATGATGGAGCCGCACCGGCTCGAGGCCGTGCTCGCTCACGGTCGCGCGCACGACGTCTGCTCGGACCGGTCGCACGCCGTCTCGTCCGATGAGGGAGACGACAGCGCCGCGACGCTGTGAACCGGCGGCAGCTTCACCCACACGGCGGCGTCGCGGATCTCGACCGGGTACGTTCGGATGCAGTAGCGCGGATCGGCGAGCCCCTCGCCCGTCACCAATGAAAAGGTCTTCTTGTGGAGCGGGCAGGCGACCTTCGGGATGTCGGCCTGCGTGCCGAGCAGTCCGCGACCGAGGACGGCGTCCTTGCGATGCGGGCACGTCGCCTGGGTCGCCCACCATTCACCGCGAGTCGCGAAGTGAAAGACCGCGACCTGCAGATCGCCGTGCGCGATCGTGAGGCCGCCGTCGCACGGCACGTCCGCGACCTGCGCCACGCATACCCATGCGCTCCCCGGCAGATCGGCTGACGGACGCGGGGGAAGCGGGGTCTCGTCGGGCCAATCGACGGGGCGCTTCTGGCCGCGTTCGCGCACGAAAGCGGCGGCGGCGACGAGCTTCTGGGTCTCGCTGTCGCCGGCCGGAGCATGGACGAGGTCGCGGAACTGACGGCGGCGCTCGGGATCGCGCACGACGGCCGCCCACTCGCAGGCGTAGCTCGCCACCAGGGCCGCCATGTCGTGCTCCAGCTGCGCGCAGATCCCGAGCGCGTCGTCGACGATGACGCGGCGCAGATAGTCGATGCCGCCGTCGAGCCGCTCGAGCCAGCGCGCGGTCCGCTCGAGCGGATTGGCGGTGTGGATGTAGTACGTGAGGAAGCGATCGATCAGGCGAATGACCGTCGCGGCGTCGACGTCGGCGACGAGCAGGTCGGCATGGCGGGGCTGCGCGCCGCCGTTGCCGCAGACGTAG
>JBGPIT010000450.1:0-3902 GCA_041485125.1 Binatia bacterium
CCGAGGTGCAGTGGAGCGTGCCCTGGTTGAACCCCATGGCCTCGCAGGACCAGCCGTCGAGATCGAGACCGTCGCACTGCTCGCCGCTCTCGACGTCGCCGTTACCGCAGGTCGACGGCGGAGGCGTCGGGGTCGCCATGGGGGTGGGCGACGGCTGAGGTTGCGGCGGCACGAGAGCGGCGTCGCTCGGCTTCTCCGGCGGGATCCGCTTCCCGTGCTCGTCCAGCAGCGAGAAGGGCTCGCCGGGGAAACCGAAATCGGGTGGGCGGGAGGGATCAGCGAAGCCGATCGCCCCGCCGAGGAAGAGGTGCTCGGCGATCTGGTCGAATGGATACCCCTGCCGAACGAGCGCCAAGAGGAATAGGAGGAGGTCCCTGCCGAACCTGTCCGCCTCTCCCTTGAGCTCCGCGCGGATTTCGTCGAGCGTGAACCCGACCGAGCGCGCGGATGCGGCGCTGAGGCCCGCTGCCGTGCCGAGCAGGCCGAGCGGAGGCCCCGCGGGCGGCTCGAGCGCCCCTGAGTGGTTGACGATCTCGCCCGAGCTGCGTAGCCGTCCCGAAAGCCCGGCACGTGCCACCTGGCGCAGCGAATAGCCCATGTCGAGCGCCAGAGTAATCGCATCGAAGCCCGCGTCATCGCCGAGGGAGCCGGTGACGGCGGCCACGACCGCGTCCATCGTCACCTGGTCGCTCGCCGCGAAGAACGACTGCGGCAGGGATACCGTCGCGATGAACTGCCAGTCGGCGCTCTGACAGGCGCCGGGGACGCACGCGTCGGCGCCGAAGCACGCGAGGTCGACGACGTCGGCGGCGCCGCTCTTCTCGCTGCACCACACGAACTTCGGCGCGCCTCCGTCCGATAGAAAGACGTTGCCCGTCACCGTACCGTCGCCGTTGCGGCTGATGGCCCAGCGCTCGCCGCCGATGTCCTTGTTGATCAACGTCCGCGCGCCCTCGGGCGTCAGCTGCACGCCGCGCGCGACGTCCGCCGCGGTGCTCGCGGCCGCGGTGACGGTACGCGCCGTTGCACCGAGCGGTGTCGACGGGTCGGCGGAAAGGAAGGGGATCACCGGTACGAGCCCGAAGAACGTCTCCGGAAGGCTGACCTGCGCGATGAAGGCCCACTCGTCAGCGCCGCACGGTGCGAGCACGCAGGCGTCGGCGCCGGAGCACGCCAAGGTCACCTCGCCGCCGCTGTGCGCGAGCTCCTGGCACGAGACAAATTTCGGCGGACCGCCGCCGGGAAAGAAGACGTTGCCGGTGACGCTACCGTCGGGGTTGCGGGTGATCGCCCAGCGCTCGTCGGCAACGTCCTTGTTGACGAGCGTGCGCTCGCTGTCGGGGGTGACCTGCATCCCCGACTGTGCGGCGGCGACGCGCGGCGCCAACGTGATCGCCAGGATCACGGTGAGGATAGCGAGCCGGGTCATTGGATTTCCATTCCGAATCATCGGCAGCCGATGCGCAATACCTGAATGACGCCGGCGACGAGACACTTGCCATGCAAGTTGATGGACGGCTCCACAGGTGAACGACGAGGTTTCGTCGATGGATCGTAGGAAGCGCGAACGGCCTCTTGGGTTGACGCAACGCCCAATCGCGGACGTCCACCGCACCTCCACCGCCCCTCTACTGTCTTTCGCTACAGCGTCGTCGCAGATGCTTACACACGGGTCTTACTCTGGCGTTCGAAATATAAACAAACTTTGGGCCCCAGTAGAAGCTCGCATTATGAGCCTCGTATGTCGACCATGGGCCCACGGTACTGCCTTGGCGTTCACGCACTGACCATACTGTATGGTTGCCGCCGCCGCACGCCGATTCCACGTGCTTGCGGAAATGCGCCTTGAGGGGCGCGATCTTTGTCATCGTGAAGAACCGCCTCCCGCTCTCGAAGTCACCCTCGGGCTTTCGGTGATCGCCCTCGCCGTTCCCCTGGTCTCGCGGGTCGCGGTGATCTTCGAGCGCCTCTTGCCGCGGCTCTTCAGCGCTGAAGAGCGGGTCGCGCCGACGAGCCTCTTCCACTCCCCGAGAGCACCGGCGCAACCTCGGCGGTGATCGCGTTCGGGCTCAACGAGAATCTAGATCCAATCTGGAGCAGTAGCCGACGAACCATACAATTCGTCGTTGACGGCGTGGGAACCGCCACGATACCGGGGTGAAAGATTTCAGCGAGTCGTCCACGGAGGGACAAACAATGCGAGCACGTTCGATGGCGGTGGTATTTTTCGCGTTACTTGCGCCAACGGCCCCCCAACCGGCATCTGCGCAGAACACCTGCGATTGCTCGGTGATCTGCGACACGACGGTCGCGAATTGCAAGGAAGACGTGAAGCTCGAGCGCCAGCTCGAGAGGTCCAGCTGTCGCATCGACTCGGACGATCAGGTCCTCGGGTGCCAGATCGACGAGTCGTTCGCGCGGAACAATTGCGAGCTGACGTGTGGCACGGAGCTCAAGCAGTGCCTCAAGGACGCGAAGCTGACGTCGCGCGCGTGCGCCGCGGGTACCAGCGCGCAGCGGAAGCTGTGCAATGCACAGGCGGACGCCAATGCCGAAAACTTTTTTGCCTTTTGCGCCAACGAGCTGCCGAACTTTTGCCTGAGCGACTGCGTTGAGCGCCAGCGCTGCACGGACGGCGTGCGAAATGGACAGGAGACGGACGTCGATTGCGGCGGCCCGGTTTGTGGGTCGTGTCCGGACGGCTCCATGTGTCTCACCGACTTCGATTGCCTGAGCGGCGCGTGCGAAAGCGGCGTGTGCGTCACCTTCATGTGCAATCCGATCTCGCTCTCGGATCCCGACACCGTGAACGGCGACACCACCGGCGGCACGTCGAGGTTGCAGGGATCCTGTCAGTCCGGAGGGGCGCCCGAGGTCGAGTACGCGGTCACCGCTGCGATGACCGGAGTGCTTCATGTAGAGCTCGATTCGACGGCGGACCTCGGCGTGTACGTTCGGACGGTGTGCGAGTCTCAGTTCACCGAGCTCGGGTGCGCCGATTTCGTCGTCAGCGGAACCGAGACGCTCGATGTCCCCGTCCAAATCGGCCAGACTCTGTTCGTGGTCGTCGACGGCTTCGCCCCGGGAATCGCCGGACCGTTCACGCTGCGGGTGCAAAGCCTTCCGAGCCCAATCGGCCCCACCCCCGGACCAAGTCCGACGCCGTTCTGAACGCGACGCGTGACCGTGCGGTCGCGGTGCACCGCGACCGCACGGACCGCGCCGCGTGTTTGTCGTTCGCGCGGCAACCAAGCCGAGGTCGAGCCTCCGATCCGGTGACGCGTACGTCGCGGTGGCCGCAGCTCAACGTCAGGCCGACAGGTCGAGCGTGAGCTTCCGGAGGTGGCGGAGGCCCATCCACGCGAGCGCCGCGAGGTGGCGCGCCACCTCCTCGACCGGCGGCTTGCGGCTCTGTCCACCACTGGCCGACGAAGGTGACCATGCCGACGAGCGTGTGGGCCGTGGATCGGCGCTGTCTTCGCGTCGTAGCCCGCCTTCTTGAAGGTGGTGGTGAAGGCGTCCGCCACCCGCTCGGCGACCGACCGGGCGCACCTCCTGCAGCGGTTCGCGCGAGCTGCACGACGGCACGTCCCCGGACCTGGAGGGGCGGACTGCCGCGTTCCGGAAAGTGACGCCGAGGCGCAACGACGGGCGCGGGCGTCGCTCGTCCTGCGCGGATCAAGTCGACAGGAAGCAGCAGCAGCGTAGTTGACGTACGCGGTCCTCATCGGACGTTTGTGGACTCACCCCGACGGCAAGCGGACGGGTACGCTCACGACGTTCGGCGCGTCACCGATCTCGCGGATGCGCCCGGCCGGGTTGACGGTGACGACGAGCTCGTAGTCACCCGGCGGGACGTCGGTGACATCGACCCATTGCCCGTCGAGCTGGCTCGGATAGTC
>JBGPIT010000451.1:0-3876 GCA_041485125.1 Binatia bacterium
ATGCTGGATCGCGCCGGAGAGGCCGACGGCGATGTAGAGCTCGGGGGCGACGACCTTGCGGGTTTGGCCGACTTGCAGGTCGTTCGGGACGTAGCCGGCGTCGACGGCGGCGCGGCTGGCGCCCATGGCGGCGCCGAGCTCGTCGACGAGAGGCTCGAGGACGATCTTGAAGTTCTCGCCGTTCTTGAGGCCGCGGCCGCCGGAGACGACGATGCGGGCGTCGGCGAGCGCGGGGCGATCGGACTTGATCTCGTCGAACTTGACGAACTTCATCTTGAGCGTGCTCTCGTCGAGCTGCGGCGTGACCTTCTCGACGGTACCGGCGGCGCCTTCCTTCGCGGCGGCCTCGAAAGCGGTGGCGCGGACGGAGATGACGCGCGGCGAGCCCTCGAGCGCCACGTGCGCGACGACGTTGCCGGCGTACATGAGGCGCGTGATCGTCTTGTCGTCGTTGATCGCGGAGATGTCGGCGCCGTAGGGAGCGCCGAGGGCGGCGGCGAGGCGCGGCATCAGGTCCTTGCCGATCGCGGTCGCGGTGGCGACGACGGTCTCGATGCCTTTCTCCTTCACGAGCGCGGCGAGCGCGGCGGCGTAGGCGTCGGCGAGGTAGTGCTCGAGACGCGGGCTCTCGAGCTGGTAGACCTTGGCGATGCCGTAGGACGCGGCCTCTTGCGCGAGCGCGTCGACGCCGCTCCCGGCAACGACCGCGTGGACCTGGCCGCCGAGCTTCTTGGCGGCCTCTTTGCCGGCCGTGAAACCGATCAGCGTCGTCTTCGGGAGCTTGCCGTGCGTGTGCTCGGCGAAAACTAGTACGTCACCCATCGGTTCCTCCTCAAATGACCTTGGCTTCGCTGTGGAGGAGCTCGACGAGCTGCTCGACGGACTCCACTTTCTTACCGGCCTGCCGCTTCGGGGGCGGCTCCATCTTGACGATCTTCGCGAGCGGCTTCACGTCGACGCCGGTCTCGGCGATCGGGATCTCCTTCATTTCTTTCTTGCGTGCCTTCATGATGCCGGGGAGCGACGCGTAGCGCGGCTCGTTCAGGCGGAGATCGGCGGTGATGACGCCGGGAAGCGGGAAGCTCACGGTCTCGAGACCGCCGTCGACCTCGCGCGTGACCGAGACCGACTTCTGATCGCCGCCGAGCTCGATCGCCGACGCGAAGGTCGCTTGCGGCCACTTGAGAAGCTCGGCGAGCGCCTGGCCGGCGGCGTTGCTGTCGTCGTCGATCGACTGCTTGCCCATGAGGACGAGGTCGGGCTTCTCACCCTCGACGATCTTGGCGAGGACGCGCGCGATGCCGTACGGATCGACGTAGTCGTCGGTGACGACGAGGATGGCGCGGTCGGCGCCCATCGCGAGGCCGGTCCGCAGCTGCTCCTGGACGACCTTGGCGCCGATCGACACGAGGACGACCTCGCTGCCGGCGACCTTCTCCTTGATCCGGAGCGCCTCCTCGACCGCGATCTCGTCGAAGGGGTTGATCACCCACTTGATGTTCTCGGTCGCGATGCCCGAGCCGTCGGGCTTCACCTTGATCGACGTTTCGGGGTCCGGCACGCGCTTCACTGTCGCGAGGATTTTCACGTCACACTCCTTGGATGGGGTAGCGAGCCGCCCAACTAATACGGCAGGAAATTAACGGTCAAGCACCGCTCGCAAACAGCGTTCGCGCGTGTCACGCGTTGAAGCCGAGCCGCGACGAGAGCTCGGCGCCGGCTTTCACCACCAGCGGCGCGACCTCTTTCTGCATGCGCTCGGCAGACAGCCGATACGCGGGGCCGCTGATCGCGAGCGTGCCGACGACGCGACGGGTGTAGTCCTTGATCGGCACCGCGATCGAGCGCACGTCCTCGAGGTATTCGCCGGCGTCGATCGCGTAGCCGTTCTCTTGCACGGCGCGGAGCTGCTGCATCAGCGCCGGGCGCTCGGTGATCGTCTTCGCGGTGTACTTCTTGAGCCCGTCGGCGAGGCGGCTCTTGAGCTCGTCCTCCGACTCGAAGGCGAGCTGGGCCTTGCCGGCCGCGGTGCAGTGGAGCGGCAACGTCTCGCCGATGATCGAGACCAGGCGCACCGGCTGATCGGCGTCGATGCTGTCGAGCGGCACCATGCCGTCGCGTCGTAGCACGGCGACGTAGGCGCTCTCGCGGCACTGCTTCACCAGTGCCTCCATCACGGGACGCGCCTGGCGGAGGAGACCCATGCGGCTCACGTATGCCTGCCCGAGTTGCAGGCTGCGGATGCCGAGGCGGTAGTTCTCGGTCGCCTTGTTCTGCTCGATGTAGCCGCGCGACTCGAGGGTCGCGAGCAAACGGAAGATGTTGTTCTTGTGGAGCTTGAGGCGCTTGCTGAGCTCGGTGACACCGAGCTCGTCGGCCTCGCCGTAGAACTGCTCGATCACGTCGAGGGCATGCGCGACCGAGCGGATGGTGTAGTTCGTCTTTTCGCGTCGGACCATCCTAGGGCTTTCCGGGAAGCAGGGTGGAAAAAGCGTTTTAGAGGTATTGATTTCGGCGCGGATTGTCAACGCGGGTTCGGCGCGCCGGAGCGAACCGGGCGGTGATGCGCGAACGAGGCTGCAACTCGCGGAAATAGCGGCCGAAACGGCAGGGGAGGGGCTCCCGAGACGGGCGCGAAATCGCCGCGGTAAACAGGATTTCAGAGGGACTGCAAGAGGGTAGATTGCAGTGGCCGAGACGGCCCGGCGGCCGTCAGCCCCGCACGGCGCGCGGCTCGCGATCGACGATCGACGGACGCGAAACGGGATGCGCGGGGCGCAGCGGACGGCTCGGGCGCGCGCGTTCGGTCGCGGCGGGCTCGGCCGCGTGGGCAGCGAGCATCCGTCGCACCGTCTCGATCCATTTGAGCTGCGCCTCGTAGCTGAGGCGCACCGCCTCGGCCGCGAGCCAGCGTGTGCGTCCGGTGAACGACATCGGCTCGCGCGCGACGAGCGCGGCGAGGGTCTCGAGCGCCTCGTTGTATCGGCGCGCTTCGCCCGTGAACGTCGCGAGCAGCGCGGCGACGAGCTGGGGCGTGCTGAAGACGACCTTCACGAAGAGCGGATCGCGCACCGGCCGCAGACGCGGCAGCGGCGACACGAGCCAATGTTCGAGCTGCTGGCGGCCGCGCGCGGTCAAGGCGTAGCGCGTGCGGTCGATGGGACCCTCCTCGGCGCGACGTTGCACGAGGCCGCAGCGCCGCAGCCGCTCGAGCGTCGAGTACACCTGCCCCGAGTTGAGCTGCCAGAACTCTCCCACCGCGCGCTCGAAACGGACCTTGAGCTCGTAACCCGTGAGGTCGCGCTCGGCGAGAAGCGCGAGCAACGCATGTTTGACCGGCATCGACGTCCCTCCGCGCTGGCGTTCAGCAACCGCGGTGCCATCGCCCGTGCCGCGCCAACGCGACCCTCGCGACGACTCGCCGGGAGATCCGTCGCCGCGATCGCCGGCATGTGATGTCGGGCACCGACAGTGCGCGTCGGGCTCGTGAGTGTGCTACGCACGGGCGCGAGGAGGATGCATGGGACTCCGAATCGTCTTGATCGGCCAGGCGGCGTTCGCGGAGCAGGTACTGCGCGGTCTCATAGATCGCGGCGACCAGGTCGTCGCCGTCTACTCGCCGCCCGACAGCGGCGCGCGCCCCGATCCGCTGAAGCAGCTCGCGGTCGCGAGCGGCATCCCGTGCCGCCAGCCCGCGAGCTACAAGCCCGCGGCGTTCCGCGACGAGATATCGGCGGTCAACGCCGATCTCCTCATCCTCGCCTTCGTCACGCAGATCGTCCCGGAGACCGTCCTCGCGCTGCCGCGCCTCGGCAGCATCTGCTTTCACCCGTCGCTGTTGCCGAAGTACCGCGGCGGCAGCGCCGTCAATTGGGC
>JBGPIT010000452.1:0-3875 GCA_041485125.1 Binatia bacterium
ATCGACGGCACGAGCCAGCCGGGTTACGCCGGCACGCCGCTGATCGAGCTCGACGGCAGCGTCGCGGGCGGCGCCGGCCTGTGGCTGAACGCCGGCAACAGCACCGTGAAGGGTCTCATCATCAACCGCTTCCTCCGCGGCATCTACATCGCGACGGCAGGCGGCAACGTGGTTCGCAACAGCTACATCGGCACCGACCCGACCGGAACGCTCGCCCGTGCCAACACCGAGACCGGCATCTTCATCGCGTCCGGCGACGGGAACATCATCGGCGGCACCGGCGGGTCTGACCACAATCTGATCTCGGGCAACGGCTCCAACGGGATCGCGATCTCCGCGGGCGACGCCAACCAGATCCTCGGTAACCGCATCGGCACCAACGCGGCCGGCACGGCCGCGCTCGGCAACGGCGGCTACGCGGTGCGCACCTTCAGCTCGAGCAACATCATCGGCGTCGCGATCGCCGGCGGCGGCAATCTGATCTCGGGCAACGGCCGCGGCATCGGACTCGAGAAACCGGGCACCAACAACTTCATCCAGAATAACTGGATCGGCCTGAACGCCGCGGGCACCGCGGCGCTCCCGAACGACACCGGCATCGACGTGTTCGGCGACGGCAACGCGATCGGCGGCATCGCGGTCGAGGCGCGCAACGTCATCGTCGCCAAGAACACCGGCATCTCGGTGAGCTCCGGTGCAGCCGGCACGTACATCGTGAACAACCGTATCGGCACCAATCCCGCCGGCACGGCCGCCCTCGCCAACCAGGCGACCGTCGGCACCGGCATCGACGTTTACGACGCGATCGACACGGTGATCGGCGGCGCCGCGGTCGGCGCCGGCAACCTGATCTCCGGGAACTACCGCGGCGTCACGCTGCGCGAGTGGTCGTCGGCGACGACGATGCAGCGGAACATCATCGGCCTGAACGCCACCGGCGACGCGCCGCTGGCGAACGCCGAAGGCGTGAACGTCGGCGGCGCCGACAACGTGATCGGCACCCCCGGCGCCGGCAACGTGATCTCCGGCAACAGCGACGTCGGCATCGTCCTCACCGAAAGCCTCGCGACCGGCAACGTCATCCAGTCGAACCTGATCGGGGTCGCGGCGAACGGCACGACGCTGCTCGGCAACTACTACTTCGGCATCCAGATCTACGGCGCGATCGGGAATACGATCGGCGGCACCGACCCCGGCACGGGGAATACGATCGCCGGCAACCAGTGGAAGGGCATCTTCGCGTGGTTCGGCACCGGCAACGCCTTTCTCGGCAACTCGATCTACGGCAATGCCGATCTCGGCATCGACCTCGACCCGCAGGGGCTCGTCGCCAACGACCCCGGCGACGCCGACTTCGGCCCGAACCTCGGACAGAACTACCCGATCGTCACCGCGGTGTCCGCGAGCCCGGGCAACACGACCGTGCAGGGCACGCTCGAGAGCACGCCCAACGCGGAGTTCCGCGTCGAGCTCTTCTCCAATCCGAGCTGCGACCCCTCCGGCTTCGGCGAGGGCAAGACCTTCATCGGCTCGGGCCTCGTCGCGACGGACGCGAACGGCCAGGGGACGTTCACCGTCAACCTCGCGTTCCAGGTGACCGATCCGTTCATCACCGCGACCGCAACCAGCGAAGCGGACGATACCTCCGAGTTCTCGCCGTGCGCCGCCGTGTCGGGACCGAACCCGGGCATGCTGCAGATCGCCGAGGACCCGACGCTCGCCTGGGAGTCGGACGCCAAGGCGCACGTGGTGGTCACGCGCTCGCAGGGCGTGAGCGGGACCGTGACGGTGCAGTACGAGGTGACGGACGGCACCGCGACGACGCCGTCCGACTACACCGCGGTCGCGGGCACGCTCACCTTCGCCGACGGCGAGGTGGTGAAGACGATCGAGATCCCGATCGTCCTCGACATGATCGCGGAGGGCACCGAGGACCTGCACGTCACGTTGAGCGCGCCGACCGGCGGCGCCGTCCTCGGTCCGCAGAGCACCGCCAAGGTCATGCTCTTCGACTACGATCCCGCGCTGCCGACGGTGTGGTTCTCGGACGCGACGGTCGTCGAGGGCAACAGCGGCACGAAAAAGGCCGTCTTCACCGTGACGCTCTCCCCGGCGACGTCGCCGCGCACGGTCGGCTACGGCACCCTCGACGGCACCGCGATCGCCGGCATCGACTACACCGAGACCACCGGCCAGCTGGTCTTCAACCCCGGCAATCCTCCGAAGACCGTCGAGGTGCCGATCATCGGCGACACCATCGACGAGGGGAACGAGATCTTCTTCCTCCAGGTCACGAGTCTGCAGAACGCGACCGTGTCCGACGGCTTCGGCGAGGGCCACATCATCGACGACGACGCCGCCCTTCAGGCCGCACCGCTGACGGTGAAGGCAGCAAAGCTCAAGAAGGACTCGAACCCGAGCCAGGCCGTCAACAAGGGCGGGATGAGCGCGAAGGGCACGTTCCTCTTGGACCCCGCCAAACCCGACGTCTTCGACGCGATGCAGCCGATCGGCATCCGGTTGGAGGACAGCCTCGGCCTCGACACGAACGTGGTGTGGCAACCGAGCGAGTGCAAGACGACGAAGCGCGGCCGCATCACGTGCGTCAGCGCGAGCAAGCTTTCCCGCGCGCAGTTCAAGCCCGTCGCCGGCGGCGGATTCGCGTTCACCGTCGCGCTCAAGAAGACCGCGGCGGCCGGCCCCTTCGGCGGACCGGTCACGGTGACGCTCACGTACGGCAACGGCTCGACGCGTGAGGGCTCGATCGCGAGCTGCAAACAGTCGAAGAGCGGCCTCAGCTGCAAGTAGCTGCCGCGGGCGGCCGCTCGTGAAAACGGGCGAGCGGCCGCCGCCCAGCTTGGCGCGTCAGGTCTTGCGGTGGATCGCGCCGGACGGGGCGATCAGCGCCGTGGGCTGGCGGACTGCTCGGCGGCGCGGGCGCGGCAGAACGTCGGTGCGAGCGCGCCGACCTTCTTCCAAAACGCGCGCGACGCCTCGTCGACGGTGAGGCCGTCGCCGATCTGCACATCGCCGGTTGCGAAGATGATCACGACGTCGCGGCCGTCGAGGTTCAGGCGGAGCTCGTCGGGCGGACGATTGTCGCGCGCCATGCCGTAAGCGCCGACGCGCTCGACCGGCGCGGGATCGGCGGCGCCTTTGCCGACGCTCGCGAGCATCAGCTCGCTACGCGTCTCGTCGCCGCCGGCGACGGTGTCGGCGAAGCTGCGCGCGACCAACAGGGACGACGCCCCGAAGATGATCACGGAGAGGAGGACACGAAACAGCCGGTGGGAGGTTCTCATGTTTTTCACCAGGTAAGATCCAGGTAGGGACTCTTGAATGCACTTCGCGCGTACCACGGTTGCGGTGAGTGCTGTCAAGAAAAATCGCTCGCGCGCGCGACGAAACCGCGTGCATGCGTCATCGCGATCCTCATCGGCTGCGCTATGCCGCGCGCGCGAACGAAACGTGCGGCGATCTTGGGCAATTGATCGTTCGTCGTGCCCATGATTCGAGCACTGCACCGCGGACGGCACGCGCGGCATCCAACCGCGGTTCGCTCACGTACACTGCTCGAATGGAGGATCGCCAGGTGAAATATCTGTTGATGGTCGTGGCATTTCTGCTCGCGCCCGTTTTCGCCCCGATGCACCCGGCGCGCGCGGCGGAAGGCGACGCTCCGCGCGCGCAAGCGACGTTCGCCGGCGGCTGCTTCTGGTGCATGGAGCCGCCCTTCGACGCACTCGACGGCGTGATCTCCACCACCTCCGGCTACACCGGCGGCCAGAAGAAGAACCCGACCTACGAGGAAGTCTCAGCCGGCGGGACCGGTCACGCCGAATCGGTCGAGATCCTCTATGACCCGACGAAGATCA
>JBGPIT010000453.1:0-3862 GCA_041485125.1 Binatia bacterium
AGACGCGTCGTGCAGCGCGGGCCGCTCGAGGTCTGGACGCGGCCCCTCGAAGGCAAGAGAACCGCAGTGGCGCTCTTCAACCGGGGGGCGGTGCCGGCCACAATCGCGGCGAGCTTCACCGAGCTCGGGATCGATGGACGAGCCGGCGCGCTCGATGTTTGGGCACAGCGTTCGCTCGAGCTGGAGCGAAGCATCTCGGCGGAAGTAGAATCACACGGGGTCCTGCTCCTGGTGCTCGAGCCGTCCAAGGAAGACGAGCCGAGTAAGTCGCCTACAAATAGGTAGAGAGGACGCCGGGTGCATCTGCCCCCGGCGACGCGTAGCAGCCGGTCAGGCAGCGCGCTTCACAATCATGGATAGCTGGAAGCGCGGGAATAATAGGGTACAAATCCCGTCGGGGACGCTTCGCCATCTTGCTTGGCGGCATCGGCGAAAGGCATTGCGATTTGCTCCCCGCATGCACCCCCGCGGCCACGGCGCCGCTCAAGTGTGACGCGACGGCTGGTCAATAGCCGGTACCTTCCGGATGTGCCCGCTGGACGACTCAGCGAACGGCTCCTAGGAGGAACGGCCCGCGGACGACAAGTTGATCCGAATAGGCGCCGCCCTTACATGCCCCGCGGCGAGGCGCGCACGGCACGGTTCTGCGCCCAGGTACGAATGTGCTCGACCTGCTCTCGCATCGTCTTGGAGAGCGGTACCACCGCGACGGTCGCGTGCTGGAGATCGGCGTCGCTCAGGTCGCGGTCGTGGAGCCGCGCGGCGCTGAGGGCCGACACCACGCATTGTTCGATCTCGGCGCCGGTCCAGCCTTTCGTAAAGCGCTTGAGCTGCTCGACGTTGAAGGCGGCGGGATCGACGCCGCGGCGTTGCATGTGGATCTTCAAGATTTCCACGCGCTCCTCGTCGCCGGGCAGATCCACGAAAAACACCTCGTCGAAGCGGCCCTTGCGGATCATTTCGGCGGGCAGCAGATCGATGCGGTTGGCGGTCGCCGCCACAAACACGCCGCGCGCCTTCTCCTGCATCCAGGTGAGGAAGAAGGCGAACATGCGACCCTGCTCCCCAGTGTTCTCTTGCGCTGTAATGCCCATCTCGATCTCGTCGAACCACACCACGGCGGGCGCGATCTCTTCGAGCAGACGGCAGGCCTGCGTGAAGGCGGCCTCGGCCGGGCCGTGCAAACCGGAGAAAATGTCCGTCATGTTGACGCGGTAGAGCGGCAGACCGAAGTACGACGCGATCGCCTTGATGGACAGGCTCTTGCCACAACCGGAAATGCCCATGATCAAGACGCCCTTCGGCACGATATCCGCGTCGATGGTGTCGCGCATCGAGAACAGCTTGCGGCGTTCGAGCAGCCACTTCTTCAAAGTCTCGAGACCGCCGACGTGTCCGATGTCGGTCCCGTCGGCGACGTACGTGACGAGGCCTGAGCGATTCACGAGCAGCCGCTTCTCTTCCAGCAGGATCGGCACCGACGCGGCCCCGAGCATCTTGCCGCCGGCCGTGGCACGACGGACCGCGTGACGAGCTTCGTCCAAGGTCAACCCCTGCAGCGCCCGCCCCATTTGCTGCAAGGTTGCTTCGTCGGATTCCATCGTGCCGCCGGCGGCGGCTAGCCGTTCACCCTCGCGCCGGAGAAAGGCCTGTAACTCGAGCATATCGGGCACACCCAGCTCGACGTACGCGAGATCGCGCGCGATGTCGTCGGGAATGAAGCGTAGCGGGGACGAAATCACCACGAACTTATCGGTATCGAAGCAGCACTCGTAGAGGTCACGCAGCCGCCGTCGGATCTCGGCGGCTTGCATCGGCTCGTGGAAGTCTTCGAGGTGAAAAATAGCGCCGGTGGAGTGCGAGGCGATGAAGTCGAGAGCGGCGCGCGGCTCGAGTGCTTCGACCGCGACGGCGCCGTCATCGCGACGCATGCCTTCGGTGAGGCTCCACGTCCACACCGGAATCGCCGGTGTGAAGAAGCGCCGAGCCGCCTCGCGCAAGAGGTCTCCGATGCGCCGTTCCTCGGTTGAACGGATGTAGGTCAGCGGGCGGCCGGCGGTGAAAATGTCACGCAACATCGCCAGCGAGCGACTCTCGGTCACCGCGGCGGTGCCATCCCCAGCACTGTTGACCGGCCCTGGCGCTGCCTGCGGTTCCCTCGCCACGAAAGTCAGAATTTCTTCGGCACTACCGGGCGTGCCCAGCTCCGGAAGAAGACCTGCATTGCCGCGATGAGGATGCTCGACATGTTTCAGACCCAGCTGACGGTGTCATCGTACTGCAGGTGCGACGCGAGAAGTAGCCCACCCGCTCAGATTCAATCGCACGGGATCTGCGTGTGGCGAAGGTCCTCGGCGGCACACCTGCAACGGATTGGTCGCCTCGCTGCTCGAGAAACCGGATATCGGCGCCGCCGATGCGTGCGGGCGAACTTCGCCTGCCCGTAGTGGCCCCGGAAGAGTCGACCTCCGATCCGGAGCATCTGCCGCTCTGATACGAACTACTATCTTGACGATTACGTCGACTCTGAAAGCTTTCGTATAGTCTCTCGTCTAAGATCGCCTATCGACACGACGGCGATCGCAGCCTGACGCGCGGCTGCAGGAAGGGGGACGGCGATGGCGTCTTCGACGATGCGAACCCCGGAGGGTTCTCGAGCGATCCCATTCCTCGTGCTGACCCTGCTGCTGGTCCTGCTTTTCGGCTTCGCCGGGTGTGGCGACGAACGCGGTGGCGAGGTGGATGCGGTGATCGCTCGTTCCGAGACGCCGACCCCGACACCGACCGAAACCGTCGTCGACTTTCCCACCCGGACTCCCACGCCGACCGTCATCCGAACCCCCGGCTCGAACGAGACACCGGATCTGGTGACGGCCGGCGCGCGGCTCTTCTTTCAAGAGACCTTCGACGGGAACGGCCGGACTTGCGGAACCTGTCATCCGCCTGCCGGCAACTTCACCCTCACGCCAGAGCTCATCGCGACGCTCCCGGATGACGATCCGCTCTTCGTCGCCGAGTTCAACCCCGCCCTCGCCGAGCTCGAGAACCCCGATTTGATGCGCTCGCGGGCGCTCATCCTCGAGAATGTCGACGGCTTCGACCAACGGCCGGTCTTCCGCGGCGTCCCGCACATCTTCAACCAAGCCTTCACCGCACCGTTCGGGTGGAGCGGGAGCACGCTCTCCCTTCGCGACTTCGCGACCGCCGCCGTGATCCAGCATTTCCCGCGGTCCTTGAACCGCGTGGCCGGCGTCGACTTCCGATTACCCGACCAGTCGGAGCTCGAAGCGCTCGAAGCGTTCATGCTGTCGGTCTCGCTCCCGCCGAATGCCTCCGATGGGAACGTCGACGTCGCCAGTTTCGTCATCGCGCCTGCGCAAGCCCGCGGCCGCGACCTCTTCTTCACGGTCGGCTGCAGCTCCTGTCACTTCGGCGTCTTCTTGAACGGGGGCTCGTTCGACACCAGCGTGGCGAACCGCCCCGTGAACGTCGTGCCGCCGCCCGAATGCGATCCGCCCTGCGACCCGATCGGACCGCGTGAATCGTCACGCTTCCGCTCGTTCGACGTGCCGATGCTCTTCGGTCTCGCGAATACCGCGCCGTTCTTTCACGACAACTCGGCACGGACGCTGCGGGACGCAGTAGCGTTCTACACGAGCCCCGAGTTCAACTCCTCGCCGGGCGCGTCGTTCAGCGGCGGCATCCAGCTGAGCGAGGCTGAGATCGACGACATTGCGGCCTTCCTCGAAGGGCTGACGACTTGTGGAAACGGCGTCGCGGACCGGGGCGAGCGCTGCGGCGACGGCATCGTCGATCCGGGCGAAGTCTGCGACGAAGGGGGCGTGGTCGCGAACGGTTGCAG
>JBGPIT010000454.1:0-3850 GCA_041485125.1 Binatia bacterium
GCACCGAACGACGGTCACGGCGCGTGCGGACGGCCGGATTCGCGCGATCGATTGCTGGCACATCGCGCGGGTGGCGAAACGCGCGGGCGCACCCGCCAACGCCGCAGCCGGCGTTCGTCTCCTTCACGGCGTCGGCGACGTGGTTGCCAAGGATGAGCCGCTCTTCGAGATCCACGCGCAAAGCATCGCCCAGCTCGAGTTCGCGCGGGCATACGCCGAAGCGCGGAGCGATCTCGTGGAGTTCGGATTTTGACGACCGATTACCAAGTTTGAGACTACGGGCCGCTCGCTCTCGAACTTGGGAAAGCGAGGACCGTTTTCGTGGACGAGCTAGTGGCGCAAGCACGGCAGCGCGTTTGCATTAGGAACGTCAGGAGGAGCGCGCGATGGATCGGACGACACGATTGCGGTCGATATCGCTGAAGCGCGGCGCCGGAGCGCTCCTCGGCGCGGCATTGTTCACCGTCTTCGCGGGGGCGGCGTGCGCGATCGACGTGACGACCATATTGGCGCGCGCGCGTCAGGCGCTCGAGCCCGGCGAGGACATGCGCGCCAAGGTCGTGTTCAGCATCACCAACGCGCGCGGCGAAAGCGTCGAGTGGGCGGGGCGCCTCTATCGCCACGGCGGTAGTGAGGCGCGCATGCGCCTCGTCTTCGAGTCGCCGCTCGACCTCCGGGGCACCGACGTGACCGTGTCGCGTACGGCCGACGGCGAAACACGCATGCGCATTTACCTGCCCGCCATTCGGCGCGTGCGCGAGCTCACCGCGGACATGCGCGGCGAAAGCTTCCTCGGCACCGACTTCAACTACGAGGACCTCGGGTTCCAGCAGGTCGACTACCAGCAGCACAGCTTGATCGACGACGACGAGATCGGCGGCCGGCCCTGCTATCGCATCGCGTCCGTTCCCGATCGCGGCTGGTGGTACGGCAAGATTCTTCGCTACACTGACAAGAAGGACTACATCCCGCGTCGCACCGAGTACTCGGACCGTTCGGGCGTCCTTTGGAAAGTCCGCACGTTCGACGGGATCAAGATGATCGACACCTACCCGACATGGACGCGGCTCACGATGCAGACGATTCCGACCGGTACGTCGACGACGATCACGCTGAGCGACATCGAGTACGACACCGGCTTGTCGCCGGCGTTGTTCGACGGCCCGTGAACGGGCGGGCCCGTTGGAGGGGTATCCAGATGAACGCAAGTACGGAAGAGCGCCATCGGATGGTTGAAGAGCACCTCGAGGCGCGCGGCATCCGCGACCGGGCCGAGCGCGGACGGTTCGCGACGGCGCTCGTGAGGACGGTTGCGACGGTCGTCGCCGGCATCCTCCTCGCGACGTCCGGCGCCGCGGCGGCGGAGCTCACCGGCCGCGACGTGATCGCGCGCATGCGAGAGGCGCGAGCGCTCGGCGGCGACGATGCGATGAAGATGGTCCACCTGACGCTCATCGATCGCGACGGCACGGAGCTCGAGCGGACGCTGGTCGTGTACCAGAAGCTGTGCGACGGCGGGCTCCGGAATCTCGTGTCGTTTCGCGCGCCGGCGGACATCGCAGGATCGGCGCTGCTCACCTGGGGGCGCGCCGACGGCACCGCGGACATGTGGCTCTACCTGCCGGAGCTCGGCCGGGTACGGCAGATGAATCCCGCCGCGCGGGGCGAGAGCTTCATGGGCACGGATCTCACGTACGAGGACTTGAGCGGCTACCATCTGGAGGTTCGCACGCACCGGCTTCTCGGCGAGGAGGAGATGGACGGCCGCCCGACGTACAAGGTCGAGAGCGTGCCGAATGGCGAGGCGCCGTACAGCCGGGTGCTGACCTGGGTCGATCGCGACACGTTCTTGCCCGTGCGCATCAAGTACTTCGATCCCGCCGGCGCGCATCTCAAGACCGGACGCTTCGGCGACGTGCGAGTCGTGAAGGACATTCCGACGATCTTCAGCTTCGAGATGCAGAACGTCCAGACGGGACATCGCACGCGGCTCGCGTTGCTCGACGCGGACTACCACGGCGGCCTCGCGTGCGAACACTTCACCCGCCGCTATCTGGCCCGCATCCCCTGAAGGAGGCGCTCTGCTGCGCCTCCCACCGGCAGTCGAAGTCCGCAGGCGTTGCGTCCCGGCGCTCGCCGCCGCCGTGATCCCGCCGCGCGTGCATCGCGCGGTCGCCGTGTGCGTGGCGCTCATCGCCGGTGCCCTCGCGAGCGTCGCGCCGGCGCGCGTTGCCGGCGCGCTCGACTTCCGTGCCGGTGACACCTCGGTGCGCATCGGCGGCGCGCTCGCCGGCTGGCACGTCTTCCGTCTCGATCCGAACACGCCGCGCGAGCGCCCGTCCGGAAGGCTCGACCTCCGGGTCGACGCCGAGCGCGGCGAGCGGCTGCATTTCTTCACCGCGATTCACGCCGGCTACGACGGCACGATCGGCAATCCGGACCGCGGCAATCCGCTCCTCGATCTCGATCAGATCTATCAGGACAAGGATCTCTACGTGGATCTCGACGAGGCCTTTCTCGACGTCTATTTCGAGAGCTTCGAGGTCCGCCTCGGCAAGCAGAAGGTCTCATGGGGACAGCTCGACGATCTCCAGCCGACCGATCATTTGAATCCGCAGGACCTGCGGGAGTTCTTCTTCCGTCCCGAGCTCGAACGGAAGATCGGCGTTCCCGCGGTGCGCGCGACGGGCTACCGCGGACCCTGGGTCGCCGATCTCGTGTGGGCGCCGACGTACACGGCGTATCGATTCCCGAATCGCGACGACCGCTGGTTTCCACCGTTGCTGCGCGTGCCCGATCGTGTCGAGACGCCGCTCGGCTCGATGCCGATCGAGACCCGTTATCCCGACGTCCGGCCGCCGCCGCTCACGCTCGCCAGCTCAGACGTCGGCCTCCGGGTCACGCGCTTTCTCGGCGGCGCCGAGCTCTCGGGCACGGTGTTCCACGGCTGGGACAAGGTCCCGACCTTCAGCGCCGACGCGACGGCGACGGTCGTGCCCACCGGCCTCGCCGAGGCGCCGGCCGCGCCGAGCGTCGATCTGCGCGTCAGGCCGAGCCTGCACCGGATCACGGTCGTCGGCGCCGACCTCGCGGTGCCGGTCTGGCTGCTTGCGCTCCGCGCGGAGGCCGCGTGGATCCACGGACGGTTCTTCCCGCTGCTGATCCGCGACCAGGTCGGAAGCGATCCGCGTCTGGTCGAGACGGTCCGCGCGGCCGTCGAGCGCGTCGCGCAGAGCGGCCGAGCCGAGACGCTCGCGCTGCCACTCCCTGCGGCCGAGCTCGAGCGCGATGCGGTGCAGCTCGGAATCGGTATCGACTACTTCGTTCCCGAGCCCCTGTCCCGCCGCCTCGTCGGCAACGACCTGCTGGCGCAGGCGTTCGTGCTGCTCCAGCTGATCGAGACCGTGATCGTCGATCACGACGCGCCGTTCATCTCCGACGAGGTCGAGCACCTGGTAGCGCTGACGCTCCGCCAATCGTTTCGCGACGAGCGGGTGCTCGCGGAGCTCAAGATCGCGATCAACCCGAACCACGGCGACTATTTCGTCTGGCCGCAGCTCGCGTACAAGCTCACGCCGGCTTGGCACGCGCTCTTCGAAGCACGGGTGATCGGCGGCGATCCGAATCACCAGATCGGCCAATATCGCGACTACGACGGCATCCGGATCGGCTTCCGCTATCTGTTCTGACGACCCGCCGACGAATCAGGGTGCCGTCGCTGCGCGCATCGGTTTGGCGCCCGCATCGATCGCGGTCTTCCACACGAACATGCGCACGGCCTCGACCTGCTCGGACGTGAGATCGGGGCCGACCATTTTCGTCTTCGGATCGATCGCCTTCGGATTCTGGA
>JBGPIT010000455.1:0-3845 GCA_041485125.1 Binatia bacterium
GCTGAGCGATCCGCCCTTCTCGCGGGTGGACATGATCAGCTGCCGCAACGTGCTCATCTACTTGGAGCCCGCCCTGCAACACCAGATTCTGCCCCTGCTTCACTATGCCCTGAAGCCAGGCGGCGTGCTGATGCTGGGCAGCTCGGAGACGATTGGGTCGTTTCACGACCTCTTCGAAGCCGAGGATGTAGGGCACAAACTCTATACGAGAAAGCCGGGTCCGGCCCGGCTCGGCATGCGTTTTCCAGATGGCATTGGCCCTCGAGAGCAGTTCGCCGGCCCTCGCGCAGAGCTCGGGCCCGCGGGCGCCGAGGACATGCTGAAGCAAGCGGACCGTTTCCTGCTGGCGAAGTATGCCCCGCCCGGCGTGGTAGTCAGTGCCAACTTGGAGATTTTGCATGTCCGCGGGGATACGAGCCCCTATTTGGCGCCGGCACAGGGTCGGGCGAGCTTGAATCTTCTGAAGATGACTCGCCCGGACGTCCTCATCCCGCTGCGGGCCGCGCTCGAGAGAGCGAAGCGCGAGAAAGCCGCGGTCCGCGAGCCGGGCGTCCGCGTCGCGTCCAACGGCGGACACCGAGAGCTGACGCTGGAGGTCGCGCCGGTGCAGACCAGCGCCGGTGGGGAGAGCGGATTCGTGATCGGCTTCGTAGAAGAGGCCCCGCCCGGCGCCCCCGAGCCCCTGACCACGAAATCCGAACCCGCGATCCCGACGGAGCAGGAGTCACTCGTGCGCGAGGTGGAGCGCCTGACGCGTGAGTTGGCGACGACACGCGAGTATCTGCAATCGGTGATCGAGCAGCACGAAGCGGCCAATGAGGAGCTCCAATCGTCCCATGAGGAGGTCCAATCCGCGAACGAGGAGCTCGTCAGCATCAACGAAGAGCTCGAGACCTCCAAAGAGGAGATTCAATCCAGTAACGAAGAGCTCGCAACCGTCAATGACGAGCTGCAGAACCGGAATACCGAGTTGGGAAAGCTCACCGACGACCTCACCAACTTGATCGCCAGCATCGAGATGAGCGTCCTCATCATCACACGCGACCTCCGCATGAGACGTTTCTCGCCGATGGCGCAAAAGATGCTGAGACTGTCGCCCACCGACATTGGGCAACCCATCAGAGACATTGAGCTCGACGTGCATGTTCCGAACCTCGAGGAGCTCCTGATGGAGGCGATCGACTCGGTGCAAGCCACGGAGCGAGAGGTGCAGGACGCCAAGGGGCGCTGGTATTCCCTGCGCATTCGTCCGTATCAGACCCTCGCGAACAAGATCGACGGCGTGGTCCTCATGCTCGTCGATGTCGACACGCTGAAACGAGCGCGGGAATATTCCGAGAGCATCGTGGAGACGGTCCGCGAGCCCCTCGTGGTGCTCGACGGCGCGCTGCGCGTGGTATCCGCGAACCCTGCCTTCTACGAGGCGTTCCGAGTGACCGGTGCCGAGACGATACGCCGTTCCATCGACGAGCCCGGCGAGGGCCAATGGGACATCCCGCAGTTGCGGACGGTGCTCGAGGAAGTGCTGCCGAAGGACCGAGTCCTCAGCGATGTCGAAGTTGCGCGCGAGTTTCCAATGATCGGCCGGCGGGTGATGCTCCTCAACGCGCGGCCCCTCTCGCGCGGGCATGGGGGCAACGAGCGGATTCTTCTTGCCATTCACGATATCACGGAACGGCGAGCGCTCGAGGACGGACTACGGACGAGCGTCGCGGAATTGGCGGACGCGAATCGTCACAAGAACGAGTTTCTCGCCATGCTCGCCCATGAGCTCCGTAACCCGCTGGCGCCGATTCGGAACGCCGTCCGTCTCCTCCAACTCGAGGACCCGAACGAGGAGCTCCGGGGACCTGCGACCGAGATGATCGGGCGTCAAGTCACTCACATGGTGCGCTTGGTCGACGATCTGCTCGATGTGAGCCGCATGTCGCTCGGGACGATTGCGCTTCGCCTCGAGCGGATAGAGCTGGCGGCGGTAATCGAGCAGGCCGTCGAGGCCGCCCGGCAGCTGTGCGACAGCTCGAGACAAGCATTGACGGTGAATGTGCCGCGCGAGGGGATTTATCTGGACGCCGACCCGACGCGACTCACACAAATTGTCACCAATCTCCTCGTCAACGCCTGCAAATTCACCGACCCGTATGGTCGGGTTTCGCTCACCGTCGAGCGCGAGGGGATGGAGGCCGTCATTCGCGTGCGGGACAGCGGCATCGGTATTGCCGCAGAGCAGCTACCGCGCGTGTTTGAAATGTTCATGCAGGTGGACACCTCGGGGGAGCGTTCGCAGAGCAGCTTGGGGATCGGCCTGACGCTGGTGAAGAAGTTGGTCGAGCTGCATAGCGGGACAGTGCGAGCGGACAGCCGGGGAATCGGGCACGGAAGCGAGTTCGTCGTTCGACTGCCGACGGTGAAGGCGCCGAGCACGACGCCGGCGTCGGCGTCGGCGTCCGGTCGTGACGAGAGAGGGCCGGTGGCAGGCCGCCGCATTCTGGTGGTCGACGACAACCGAGACGCGGCGGAATCTCTCGCCCTGCTCTTGAGATTCGAGGGCCACGAGGTTGCGATCGTCAACGATGGCGTCGGTGCCGTGGAAAGTGCCGCCAAGATCCGACCCGACGTGGTTCTGTTGGACATCGGCCTGCCTGGAATAGACGGCAATGAGGTCGCCCGTCGGATCCGGCAAATGCCATGGGGCAAAAGCGCGCTGCTCGTGGCGGTCAGTGGTTGGGGCCGAGACGAAGATCGGCGGCGCTCCGCCGAGGCCGGGTTCGATGCGCACATCGTGAAGCCGGCCGAGCTCGACACGCTGACCGAGTTGATCGGCTCAGCGCCGTCGAGAGCACCCGACTCCAATCCGGCGTGATTCGAACGCAGGCGAACCGGGATCGACGTCAGTCGCGGTCGCGGGTCGGGTGTCGGAGATTGTACTCTTTCATCTTCTTCTGGAGCATCACGCGGGAGAGTCCGAGCGCTTGAGCGGTATGCGTGACCTGACCGGAGCGGAACCGCAGTCGTCACGTCCGCGTAGAGCACCGGCAGGTTGGAAGCGCCGACGACTGGGGGCGCCCGTCGTGATACGAGCATCGCGTGCAGTCACCGTGGCGACAGGCGACGTTCGTCGTGACCGGCGGCGCCGGATTCCTCGGGCGTCACGTCGTCGCGCGCCTGCGTGCGCGTGGCGTCGGCGAGGATCGCATCATCGTCCCGCGCCGCAGCACGTGTGATCTCCGAAGGCAGGACGCGGTCGAAGCGCTGCTCGTGACGGCGACCGAGCGCGCCGCCGGGCAAACGGTCGTCGTCGTGCACCTGGCCGGTAACGTCGGCGGCATCGGCTACAACCGCGAGCGTCCGGGGGAGCTCTTCTACGACAACGTCGTCATGGGTGCGGAGCTCATGGAGGCCGCCCGGCGCCACGGTGCGGCCAAGTTCGTCGCGGTCGCGACCGTCTGCGCCTACCCCAAGCACGCGCCCGTTCCCTTTCGCGAGGTCGACCTCTGGAACGGCTATCCGGAAGAGACCAACGCGCCCTACGGGCTCGCGAAGAAGATGCTGGTCGTCCAAGCGGACGCCTACCGCCGCCAATACGGCTTCGACGCGATCACGCTCCTTCCGGTGAACCTCTACGGCCCGGGCGACGGCTTCGACCCGGCGTCGAGCCACGTGATCCCGGCCCTGGTGCGCAAGTGTCTCGAAGCGCGCGAGCGTCGCCTGCCCACTGTCGAGATCTGGGGCGACGGCTCGCCGACGCGCGAGTTCCTCTACGTCGAGGACGCGGCCGAGGCGATCGCCCTCGCGACCGAGCGCTACAGCGGCGCCGAGCCCGTCAACGTCGGCAGCGGTCACGA
>JBGPIT010000456.1:0-3841 GCA_041485125.1 Binatia bacterium
CAGTATTGGTACACCTGGCAGGTGTCGGTTCTCGGCCTCGGCCCGATCTGGATGAGCGAGAACCGCGCGCTCCGCGCGCGCGCGGCGCGGGCGCTCGAGGACGGCGGCATCTTCGCCTTCGGCCTCTCCGAGAAGACGCACGGCGCCGACATCTACTCGACCGACATGGTGCTGACACCCGACGGCGAAGGCTGGCGGGCGAGCGGCCGGAAATATTACATCGGCAACGGCAACGAGGCGGCGATCGTATCGACCTTCGGGCGCATCGCCGGCAGCGACGAGTACGTCTTCTTCGCCGCCGATCCGCGCCACGAGCGCTATCACCTGATCAAGAACGTCTGCGCGAGCCAGAACTACGTCTCCGAGTTCGAGCTCCGCGACTATCCGGTCACACAAGCCGACCTCCTGCACCGCGGGCGCGACGCATGGGACGCCGCGCTCAACACGGTCAACATCGGCAAGTACAACCTCGGCTGGGCGTCGATCGGCATCTGCACGCACGCGCTCTACGAGGCGATCACCCACGCGTCGAACCGCGTCCTCTACAAGATGCACGTGACCGACTTCTCGCACGTGCGGCAAATGTTCATCGACGCGTACTGCCGCCTCGTGGCGATGAAGCTCTTCGCGCTCCGCGCCGCCGACTACATGCGCGTCGCCTCGCGCGAGGACCGCCGCTATCTCCTCTACAACCCGATGGTGAAGATGAAGGTGACGACCCAGGGCGAGGAAGTGATCAACCTCCTGTGGGACGCGATCGCCGCCAAGGGATTCGAGAAGGACATGTATTTCAGCCAGGCGGCGACGGACATCCGCGGCCTGCCGAAGCTCGAAGGCACGGTCCACGTCAACATCGCACTGATCGTGAAGTTCATGCCGAACTTCTTCTTCGCGCCGGGGGAGTATCCCGAGGTCGCGACGCAGAGCCAAGCCGCGAACGACGACTTCCTCTTCCACCAGGGCGGTGCGAAGGGTCTCAGCCAGATCCAGTTCCACGACTACCACCGGGCGTTCGCGGGCGTCGATCTGCCGAACGTGAAGCTCTTTCTCGAGCAAGCAGAGACCTACCGCGCGCTCCTCGCCGCCGACCCGCCCGGTCCCGATCAGATGAAGGACGTCGCCTTCCTGCTCGCGGGCGGCGAGATGTTCGCGCTCGTCGTCTACGCGCAGCTCATCCTCGAGAACGCCAAGATCCTCGCGATCGACGACGACCTGCTCGACCAGATCTTCGACTTCATGGTCCGCGACATGTCGAAGTTCGCGCTCCAGCTCTACAGCCAGCCGACGAGCACGGCGCGGCAGATGGAGCACTGTTTGAAGATACTGCGGAAGCCGGTGCCCGACGCCGAGCGATACGGCCGCGTGTGGACCGGCCACGTCGCGCCGCTCGATGGGGCGTACGAGATGAGCCGCTAGCTCAAGATCGCTTCACTCCCGCCACAGCCAGAGACCCGCGGTGAGACCGACCCCGACCGCCGCCGTCCACACCGCATCGGATACCAGCAGGGGATACAGCATGAGCGCGAGGCCGAGCGCCGTGGGTGGGAGCAGCTGCATCTTCCTTCCATAACGAAACGCCACGTAGCCGATTGCGCTGAACACGAATCCCAAGACGATCGTGAGGGGGTCGAACTGAAACGACATCGCCCCACATCTATCGCCGCCCGAAGGGTCCGAGTAGTTCCTGATTGTGCTCACTCCTCGAAGAGCATGACAGTCAGCATGTGGGGACGGTCCGACCGTCCTTAGACGTTGACCGCCGAGGGTCACCGGATCGCACGATGAGCTCTCAACTCCTCTGATTGTTCTTCGTGGCTCGGAGTGAGAAGCGTTCTGCTGTTGCGGACAGCGGCGATAGGGAAGCCAAAGATCGGTTTGACACCAGGTTGAAGGTCTCGAGTCCTGGCGAAATATTTGGCATCCGTTCAGACTGAACGCGATGCCATCCGCCGGACCGCGGCAATCGCGCCGCCGACAACCGCGTCCAACGGAAGCACCGGGACCGCGAGTGGCAATTGCCGCTGGCGGGCGAGTGCATGGGGAGCGGTTCTTTCCGCTGCTCGTACTCACGGCGGCGCTCGCGGCATACCACAACAGCTTCACTGTGCCGTTCATCTTCGACGATTTGAGCATCACCGACACGCGAGAGCTGCGCCAACTGTGGTCGTTGCGGCCGCTCGTTGGCACGACACGCCCGCTGGTACAGCTCTCGCTGGCGCTCAACTACGCCATCGGTGGGCTGAACGTCGTCGGCTATCACGCCTTCAACCTGACAATCCACGTGCTGGCAGCAATGGCGCTCTTTGGCATCGTCGCTCGCACGTTGCGGACGCCGCATCTCGGTGCGCGATGGAACGACGCGGCGTCGTGTGTCGCACTCGCGGTGAGCCTCGTCTGGACCGTGCATCCGCTCCAGACCGAGAGCGTGACCTATGTCGTCCAGCGCGCCGAGTCGCTGATGACGCTTTTCTATCTGCTCACGCTCTACTGCGTCATCCGCGGCGCAGCTTCCTCGCACGCATCGAGATGGTATGCGGCGAGCGTCGTCGCATGCGCGTTCGGCATGCTCAGCAAGCCCGTCATGGTGACGGCTCCGATCTTGGTCCTGCTCTACGATCGGGTATTCGTTGCACGCTCATGGGGACGGGCGTGGCGCGAACGACGCGCGCTGTATGCTGGACTCGCCGCGACGTGGATCCTGCTCGTGTCGCTGCTCGCCGGCCATCACGAGTCCGCGGCGACCGCCGGCTTTGGGATGCGGGACCTCACGGTGCTGGGTTACGCTCGCAGCCAGCCGGGGGTGATCCTTCACTACCTGCGCCTCGCGTTCTGGCCTCGGGGACTCGTTCTGGACTACGCGTGGCCCGTGGCGAACGGTGTGGGAGCCGTCGGCGTTCCAGCGCTCGTTCTCGCTGGACTCGGGTCGTTGACGCTCTGGACCTTCCGTCGTCAGCCGGCGCTCGGCTTTCTCGGGGTGACGTTTTTCCTCGTTTTGGCGCCGAGCTCGAGCGTCATCCCGATCAAAGACCTCGCCTTCGAGCATCGTATGTATTTGCCCCTGGCAGCATTGGTCGTGCTCGCTATCGTATGCGGCCAGCTGCTGATCCAGCGGGCTGCGTTCGGAATGCGTTCCAAGCGAGCGGTGGCGGCAGGGATCAGCGCAGTGCTCGTGGCGACGCTGACGATGCTCACGGTCGCTCGGAACCGGGACTACCGCAGCGCGATATCGATGTGGACGGACGTCACAGTGAAGCGGCCCGAGAACCCACGCGCACGGAACAATCTCGGAGACAACCTTTTCAAAGAGGGAAAGGTCGAGGAGGCCATTCCTCAATTGCGTACGGCGTTACAGCTCGATCCGGCATACGCGGACGCCCACAACAATCTCGGCCTCGCCTTGGTTGCGCACGGCAAGTACGAAGAGGCCGAGGCGCACTATGCCGAGGCGCTACGCCTCAACCCCAATGGCGCCGCGGTGCAGAACAACTTGGGCGTCGCGCTCGATGATCAAGGAAGGTACGCCGAAGCGGAGGCGCACTACGGCGAGGCGCTGCGGCTCCAGCCGGACTACGCCGAGGCAGAGAACAGCCTTGGGAACGCCATCCTGAGTCAAGGAAGATCCGGCGAAGCAACGGCGCACTTCCTCCAAGCGCTGCGTCTCAAACCCGACTACGTTGAGGCGCACAGCAATCTCGGCAACGCGCTCGCCGGCGAGGGCAAGGTGGCGGCCGCCGTGGACCAATACCTGCAAGCGCTGAGAATGCGCCCCGGGTACGCCGAGGTGCACTACAATCTCGCGCTCGCTCTCGCCGCGCAAGGGAAGGGTGACGAAGCGAGGGCG
>JBGPIT010000457.1:0-3841 GCA_041485125.1 Binatia bacterium
CGATCGATCCCGCCGGCGACGACGCCGGCACGGTGCCGAGCACCGCCGCGCACCTGAAGTGCGGCGACCAGCTGGAGAAATTTCTGCCGAAGCTCGAGGGCGACGTCATCAAGTGCCACGCCAAAGCGGCGAAGCTCGGCCTCGCGCTCGCCGATCCGCCGTTCGACGAGGAAACCTGCGAGGCGAAAGCCCTCGCGAAGCTCGACCGCGCGAGCGCGGGACTCGTTGCCAAGGGTATCTGCCCGCCGTGTCTCGACGCGGCCGCGCAGCACACGCTCGGCAGCGCTGCCGTCACCCGTCGTGACGACGGCAACGGCGCCGTCCACGCCTGTCCCGATGCGACGCTGCATCCCGGCACCGTCGAGCTCGACCGCCCGACGTTGATCACGCTCGGCCTCCGCTGGCTCTTGAGCGGCGACGCCGATCACGACGCGACCGTCGGCGTGCGCTACCGGGTCGTCGGCGCGCCGGCGTGGCGCGACGCCCTGCCCCTCTTCCGCGTCCGTCCCGAGACCGTCGACGGCCGCACCGTTCCCGAGCAGTTCGCCGGCAGCATCTTCGATCTCCGTCCCGCGACCTCGTACGAGATCGAGCTGCACGCGACCGACGCCGACGGGCCGGTCGACGAGACGCGCGTCGTCACCGCGACCACACGCGCGGTGCCGGGCGACCCGGCGACGCCGAACCCGCGCCCGGTCTCCGACGCGGCGGGCTTGAACGCCGCGCTCGCGAACGTCGCCGCGGGCGACGTCATCACGCTTGCCGACGGCGTCTACACCGGCCCGTTCGTTCTGCAGGCGAGCGGCACCGCGGCGAACCCGATCGTCGTACGCGGCGCCAGCACCGAGGGCACGATCCTCGACGGCGGCGGCTGCGATCCCTGCAACACGCTCGAGGTCTACGGCAGCTTCGTTCACGTCGAGCGGCTCACCCTGCGGAACTCGAGCCGCGCCCTGCGCTTCCAGACCGCCGGCGCCGAGGGCAACGTCGTCCGTCGCGTCCACATCCACGACGTGACCCTGGGGATCGCCTCGCGCGAAAACCAGCGTGACTTCTATCTCTGCGACAACGTCCTCGAAGGTCCGCTGGTGTGGCCGCACGTCTACGGCGACGACGGCGGCGCCTTCTCCGACGTCGACGGCATCCACGTCGAGGGCGACGGCCACGTCATCTGCCACAACGACCTGGTCGGCTTCGGCGACGACATGAAGACCGCGCAGGCCGGTGCTCGCGCCATCGACGTCTACGGCAACGAGGTGCGCTCCGCGTACGACAACGGCATCGAGCTCGACGAGAGCGAAGGCAACACGCGAGCCTTCCGCAACCGCTTCACCAACTCGTGGTCGCCGATCAGCTTCCAACCGATCTACGGCGGCCCGGCGTACGCCTTCCGCAACGTCGTGGTGAACATCGTCGACGAGCAGATGAAGTTCCACGGGCTCGGCAGCGGCTCGGGACCGAGCGGCGTGCTTGCCTACCAGAACACCTTCGTCAGCCCGGACATGGCGCTGCGTCTTTCGACCGACGCCACCAGCCACGACTTCGAGGTCGAGAACAACCTCTTCGTCGGACCCGCGACCCTCACCGGCACGCGCGCAGTGGATTGGCTCGGCCCGATCGACGCCGGGCTGTTCGACTACGACGGCTATTTCCCGAACGGCGGCTTCCGCTTCAACGTCGCGCCCACCGGCCTCGTGAGCTTCCCCGACTTCGCTGCGCTCCAGGCCGGCGGTCTGTTCGAGACCAACGGCGTGCTGCTCGCGCCGCCGATCTTCGCGAGCGGCCTCACCGCGCCGGCGAGCTACACCGTGACGATGGCGCCTCAAGACGTGACGCTCGATCCGACCTCGAACGCGCTCGACCAGGGCCGCGTCCTGGCGAACATGAACGACGGCTTCACGGGTGCGGCGCCCGATCTCGGCGCGCTCGAGCGCGGCTGTCCGTTGCCGATCTTCGGCGTCCGTCCGGACGGCATCGACGAGAGCAACGAGCCGTTCGGCTGCGTCCCGTAGCGCAGTCTGAGCCCGGCGGTTCCAGCCAGAGCTCGAAGAAACCAATCCTGCCGCCAATCACACCGCTTCCCGTGGGATTTCGGTCCGTGACGAGCGCGAACGCTTGACCGTGGAGGCTTCCGGAAGCTACCTTCGATCCGTGCGCGCCGTCGGTCTCAAGGTCCTCAAGAACAAGCTCAGCGAGTACGTTCGCCTCGCCGCTCGGGGCGAGACCGTCCTGGTCACCGACCGTGATCGGGTCGTCGCGGAGTTGGGCCCACCGCGCGAGGGTCGCAGTGCGGTCCTCGACGACGCCCATCTCGCCGAGCTCGTCAGAGAGGGCGTCATGACACCGCCCTTGCTGCCGGCGGACAGCGCGCCACCGCGGAGACCGGTCGTTCGGCTCGCGCAACTTCTCAAGGATCTCGCTGCGGATCGGGGCGAGCGTTGATCTACCTCGATAGCTCGGTCGCACTCGCGCAGTTGCTCGCCGAGGATCGGGTGCCCGCCCCGGGCTTGTGGGCCGAGTCGCTCGTGTCCAGCCGGCTCCTCGCATACGAGGTCTGGACGCGCATCCACGCCTACGACCTCGAGGCGACGCACTCCGACGACACGCGAGGGCTGCTCGGCAGGGTCTCCTTCCTGGAACTGGCACCTCTCGTGCTCGCGCGCGCCCTCGAACCCTTCCCGGTCGCCGTGCGAACGCTCGACGCGCTCCACCTCGCCACGCTCGAATACCTTCGCGCGCACGGGCAAACGGTGCGGCTGGCCACCTATGACGACCGGATGAAGACGGCGGCACGCGCGATGCGTATCGAGCTGTTCCCTGCGTAGGGCTGGACCACGAGCGGTCGCTTTGGACTGACGACTACCTTCTGCTCATTACGTCGCGAGCCGTTCGGCGGAACGGTGCTACTCGTGCTGGTGCTGACCCGTCACGCAGTGGCTTGCGTGCGAACGCGGGCTCGACGGGGCGCTCGCGATGCGATGGTTCGCGAGCCCCGCGGAGCGCCGTCGCGTCTCCCCCCAATCGGCACCGGCACTAACGACCGCGTTTCGGACGCCCAGTGATTCTAATCTCCATTACTCGTCGTCGGTACTCGGCCGTCCTCCGCCACTGCTCAAGAACCGCCCGGTCATTGAAGATGATCTCCTTCGACGTGCGATCGATGCACCGGCGGCGAAACTCACGGTACTTGCTGGGCGGCACGCCGTCGTGGTGGTGAATCCCGATCGAGTCGGTCATGGGTTGACAAAGATGAATCTCCAAGAGCATCCGCGGCGAGAGCGCAACGAGGATCGTGCGAGGATTGTGGCCAATCAAGAGCGCCATGTCGGAAAGGGGGAACGTATGCTTGGAAGTAAGGTAGACAATCCACAGACAGTCGGCGAGCGCAACCGCAGACGGGCCGAGAGTATGCGGTAACGATGCGAAGAGCTGCTTTATGTGTAGCCACGCTTCAAATCCCTCCAAGCCGCACGCAGCGGTTGCCTGCTCGAACGCCCTGAACGCGGCCGGGGTCCTGAACTGATGACAAACTCGTACCCGACGCCGTGCTCTCTGAATCGCTGGTTCAGCTCCGCGATTGCTTGATCCGGCGGTACCTGTACGTCATCTTTCCAGGCATCCTCATTTGAGCGAATTTCAGTGTCGATCATCTGAAAGGCGACATCGATCATGTCGAGCACCGCATCGTCGAAGGCACCCACGCGAGGGGATGCAATTCACCAAGACCCGGAACCCGGACCGCGAGGAGCGAACCCGGAAGGACTGCGACGCCTGCTCGAAGCGAGCGCGCTGCGGTACGCGGTAGAGCACACGTCCCTCGACAGCTACGAGGGACAGGCGA
>JBGPIT010000458.1:0-3820 GCA_041485125.1 Binatia bacterium
CCATGACGCTGATTCGCGACGAGATGGAGTCGGTGATGGCGCTCCGCGTCCCGCTCAAGGTCGACATTCGCGCCGGCCTGAGCTGGGCCGAGGCGCATTGAGGCGGCAGGTGTGATTACGCGCCGTCGGAGCCTCCCGCGCAGTGCGGCGACCGCCGTTGCGCCCGCCGCCCGAATACGGGCGCGGCTCGATCGTCTATAAGGCGTGACCCTCGCGTGGAGCGCACCGATGCCGAGCTCGTCAAGCTCGCTCGCCAAGGCGATCGCGATGCGTTCCGGGAGCTGGTCGAGCGCTACCAGCGGAAGATCTACGCCGTCCTCCTCGGCATGCTGCACGATCACGACGCGGCCTGGGAAGTCTCCCAGGAGACGTTCATTCGCGCGATGAAGAGCCTCGAGCAATACAAGGGCGAGGCGAGCTTCTATACGTGGCTCTATCGCATCGCGGTGAACCTCGCGATCGATCACCAGCGTCGCGAGCGGCGCCGTCCGACTGTCGAGGCGACCGACGAGGTCCTCGAGCGTCAGGAGAGCACGGCCGAGGAGCAACGCCGCGAGGATCCTTTTCTGCAGCTGCAGAACCGCGAGCTCGGCGAGCGCGTGCGCGCGGCGATCGATGAATTGACCCCTGATCATCGCGCCGCCATACTCCTGCGCGAGGTCGAAGGTCTCTCCTACGACGAGATCGCCAAAATCATGCAGAGCGCGAAGGGCACGGTGATGAGCCGGCTGCACTACGCGCGGAAGAAGCTCCAATCGGCGCTCAAAGACCAGCTATGAGCCGCCGCCACGGACGCGCGCGATGACCTGTCGCGAGGTCGAGAAAGTCGCCGATCTCTTCGTCGACGGCGAGCTCGAGGCGCGCGCCATGCGCGCGGTCGCGATGCACATCACGCGCTGTCCGCTCTGCGAGGCGCTGATCCAACGACTCGAGCGCTTGCAGGACGTCATCGGCGAGACCTTTCACGACGCGGTCGCGAGCGTCGACTTCTCCCGTTTCTGGGCCGGCGTCAGCGCGCGCGCCGGCGATCTACAGCCGTCGCTTCTGGCGCGCTGGAGCGCGCAGCTCGCGACGCCGTGGCGCGCGCTCGCGGTGGCGGCGGCGGTCGCCGTGACGGTCGGCGGTGTGCTGCTCTATCGCGACACGACTCTGGGTCCGCTCGCCGCGCGCGCCAACAACCAGGTGCGGATCGACTCGCTCGTCGCCGATGCCGACTCGGTGGCACTGCTCTCCGAGCCGCAGAGCAACACCACCGTGATCTGGGTCGAATCCCCGGCGGAGACGGCACCGCGATGAGGCATCGCGCGCTGCTCGCGTGTGCGCTCGCCGGCGCCGCGACCTTGACCGTGCTGTCGGCCGCGGGCGCGACCCAACGAGTCGACCTCACGATCGGCAGCGTGCTCGCGACCGACGCGGGTCAGGAGTTCGACAGCCGCCTGATCGCGATGAAGCCACAGTTCGAGAGCTTGTTCCGCTACTCGTCGTACCGCCTGATGAAGCAGGAGACGCGCACGATCGGCTGGGGCGAGGGCGCCAGCTTCGACATCCCCGGCGGTCGCTACCTCGTCGTCGCGCCGCAGGAGCTCCGCGACTCCAAGGTCACGATGAAGATCATGCTCCTCGAGGGCGGCCGGCCGCTCATCGATACGTCGGTGGCGCTCCGAAATCACGGTATGCTACTACTCGGTGGACCGAAGCATCAGGAGGGAGTGCTGATCATCTCGATCGGTGCGAACGCGGAATGAACGGCATGATCCAATACGTCTACGACCAGACGCGCCAGCTCTTCGACGCGATTCGCGCCGAAGCGACGGAGCAAGGCCTGCTGCCGCTGCTCGAGCCGGTCGCGCCTTTCAATCAGTCGCGCTTGTTGCTGCCCTTGGTGATCGCCGGCTCGCTGCTGTCGCTGGTCTTTCTCTCCGGTCTCGCCTTCGGCGCCTTCGCGACGCTCCTGGGCGCGCTCCTCGGATTGTACCTGCTTCTGAGCGAGGTCTTCGGCGTCTCGCTCGAAGTGCATCCCTTCGGGCGCTAGCAGCCCGCGCGCGCGGCGCGTTCTCAGCCGCGCAGGGCGGCCATCACCTCGGCGCGGAGCGCGGCGACGGTCGCGATGCCGGACCCGCCGTAAATCGTCGGCGTGCCCGACCAGTCGAAGAACTCGCCGCCCGCCTCCTCGATGATCGGCACCAGCGCGGCGATGTCCCACGGGTTCAGCAACGGATCGACCATCACCTCGGCGCGGCCGCTCGCGACCAGCGCATAACCGTAGCAGTCGCCCCAGCCGCGCTGGCGCGCCGCACGCCCGACCAGGCGGACGAATCCGTCGAAGCGGTCGCCGTACCACTGCGACTTGACGTCGCTCGTGACGACGGTCGCGTCGGCGAGGCGCGTGACACCCGAGACGCGGATCGGCTCGCCGTTCCGGAAGGCGCCGGCGCCGCGCGTCGCCCAGTACGTCTCGCGCAGCGCCGGGAAGCCGGCGACACCGACGACACACGTCCGGCTGTGTGCACGCTCGGCCGCCGCACCTGCGCTCGCCGCCGGTGGCGCGGCTGCGGCGTCCGCATGGTCGGCGATCTCCAAGCCGACCAGGACGCCGTAGAGCGGCACGGCGCGGACGAACGACGCGGTGCCGTCGATCGGATCGATCATCCAACGCCGGCCGCTCGTGCCGATCTTCTCCGGGAACTCCTCGCCGACGATGCCGTCGGCGGGAAACGCCGATGTGAGCTCGTCGCGGATCAGCGTCTCGGCGCCGCGGTCGGCGATCGTGACCGGCGTGGCGTCGGCCTTGTACTCGACGGTGAACTTGGCGCCGAAGTATTCGAGCGTGAGCGCGCCGGCGCGCTCGACGGCGCGCCGCGCGACCTCGAGCTCGCGCTCGTACCTCGCCGCTCCGCTCACGTCGCGGCTCGGAACTTGGGCGGGCGCTTCTCGCGGAACGCGGCGACCGCCTCGCGGTGCTCCGCGCTCTGGATCGATTGCTCGAGCAGGTCGTTCTCGAGACGCATCACCTCGCGGTAGTCGGCGTTGGCGCCGTTGCGCGTGAGCAACTCCTTGATCCAGCGCAGGTGGCGATCGGGATTGGCGGCGATGAGCTCACCGGTCGCGAGCGCTTCGGCGAGGAGCGCGTCGTGCTCGACGGTCTTGTTCACCAGGCCGCCGCGCTCCGCCTCCGCGGCGTCGATGATGCGGCCGCTCAGGCACATCTCGCTCGCCCGCGCGAAGCCCATGCGCTGCACCAGGAAGTAGGTGCTGGCGAGCTCGGGCACGAGCGCCATCTTGATGAAGAGCATGCCGAAGCGTGCGCGCTCGGACGCGATGATGACGTCGAAGGGCAGCACCATCGTCATGCCGATGCCGACCGCGACGCCGTTCACCGCCGCGATCAGCGGCTTGGCGCTCCGCACGACCGTCACCCAGTCGTTGTCGAGCCACTCCTCCTCGCGACCCTCGTCGCGCGCGGAGAGGCGCGCTTGGAACTGATCGTTGACGTCGGCGCCGGCGCAGAAGCCGCGGCCGGCACCGGTCATGACGATCGCGCCGATCGACGGATCGTCATTGGCGCGGGCGATCGCGTGGGTCATCTCGGCGGACATGCGTCGCGTCCAGGCGTTCAGACGATCCGGACGGTTCAGTGTGATGACGGCGACCGTCGAGTGCTGGTCGTAGGTGATTTGTTCGTAGTCCATTGGCGGGGTCTCCTCTGCGAAGCGGAACGCGATGCGCGGAGTGTAGAACCGCGTGTGGTCGAGCTGCAACCGTGTTGCCGCGGAGGGAAGAGGGCGTTGCCGTGCGCGGCGCCGCCCGGGCGGCCCCGGCA
>JBGPIT010000459.1:0-3788 GCA_041485125.1 Binatia bacterium
CGAGCTCGAGCGCGCGCCGGTAGTAGGCGATCGCCTCGACGAGACGACCGGGCTCGTCGTCGAGGCGGCGCGCGAGATTGTAGATGCTCGCCGCGCGTACCGACGACTCGCTGACCAGCGGCCAGTTCGCCACGATCGCGACGCACACCGCCGTCAGCAGCGCCGGCGCGAGCCTCGACCACTGACGGCGGGCGACGAGCCGGCGCGCCTCGACCACGGCGGCGGCGGCGAAGAGCAGCAGGAGCGGCAGGACCGGATGGCGATAGCGGGCCATGACGAAGGTCGCAATGACGCTCGCGGCGTAGACGAGGAGCAGGACGGCGAGGAGGCGTACCGCGCCGCCGCGCCGCCACGTCAGCACGATCCCCGCCGCTGCGAGGGGGACCAGCACGCCGAAGTGCAGCACGAGCGCCGCTCTCAGGAGCCACGACCAGTCGCTGTACGTGTACGGGTCCTCGGCGTCGCCGAGCTCCACCCGGTTCACGAAGAGCAACGCCTTCCGCCCGAGGAGCGCGAGCCAGGCGCGCGGCTCGGACCGCATGAAGTCGAAGGCCTTGTCGCGCCAGTGCGCCGAGACCTCGGCGGGCGTGAGCGCGCGGCCGGCCGCTTCCTCGGCGAGGCTCGTCGCGTCGAGGCGCTCGACGCTGGCGTCGCCGCGTCCGTAGCGGAGCGGCTGGTACATCCCGGTCGCACCGGCGTGGTTGCCGATGTAGAGGTTCGGGCCGAGCTGCGCGGTCGTGAGGTGCAGCTCGCCGCCGACGGCGAGGTTGCGGAGCGCGACCGGCGCCAGGACCGCGACGAGACCGGCGACGCACCAGAGCACGCCGCGCAGGCGCGCGCTCGGATCACTCATCCGCAACGTGATGAAGCCGAGCAGCACCGGCGCCAGCGCGAGCGCATTCTCGCGCGTGAGGACGAGCGCGCCGAGCGCGAGACCGGGGAACACCCAACTCGCCGGACGCCGGCGGCGGAGCGCCTCCGCGAGCGCCAACAACAGCATACCGACGAAGAGGACGTCGAGCACCGATTTCTGGATCAGCGCATCGGAGAAGAACGCCGTCGGATAGACCGCGAGCGCGAGCGCGGCGGCGACGCCGATGGTGCGATCGAAGAGACGGCTTCCCGCGATCCCGAGCGCCACGCACGCGGCGGCGCCGAGGACGGCCTGGACCAGGCGCACCGCGACCAGGCTCTGCCCCGCCGCTGCATAGACGACGCCCAGGAAGTACGGGTAGAGCGGCGCTTGGTAGAAAACCCCCGTGCCGAGCCAGTTGCCGGCCGCGAGCTCGCGCGCCCACGCGTCGTATGCGACGCCGTCACCGACGAGTAGCGCGAACGCGGGGCTGGCGCGGATCTGCCAGAGATAAGCGAGCCGTACGGCGAGCGCGAGCGCGAAGGTTCCGATCCAGACAGTCAGGGGGCGTCCGCTCGCGCGCCGTGCGGGAGTCGCCGGCCGGTTCCCTGGCCGGACAGGGACGCGACGTCGCGCTATCGGTCCACCCGATGGCGCCGCGGGATGCCGCCGCGGGATTGCGCGTCCTCGGGCAGCACCGATCGGATCTGATAGTAGGGAGCGCGCATGCGAGACCGGCAAAGTGTAGAAGTGGGGGTGGGGTGACGCAACCTCGGCTCTGGGACGTGAGGACGCGGCGGGCGGGCGAGATTCTCGGGATCGCGACGGCGACGCTCGTGATCGCGTCGCTCGCCGTCTACCGCCTGCGGAACGACACCCGCTATCCGCTCGACCTGTACGGCGCGCTGCAAGGCGCGGCAAAGACCGTCGGCGCCACCGCGCCGGCGGCCCTCGCGACGTGGCTCCTCGCCGCCGTCCTGATTGCCGCGGTCGCGAGTTGGCTGCGGCGTCGCGATCCAACCCTCTCGGGCTCGGACGGCGCGGTCGGCGCGGTCATCGTGGTCTGGGCCGGGACGTACGTGACCTTGCTCGCGCTCGGGCCGTTCGGTGTCTACCGGCCGTGGGTGCTTCGCGTGCTGGCGATCGCGGTCGTTGCGCTGACGCTCAGACCCGCGCCGGCGCGTGTCGAACCGCCGACGCACTGGCCCGCCGGGGCGTGGATCGCCGCCGGCGCCGCGCTCCTCTCGTTCGTTCCGCTCCTGCTGATGCAGCTCGGCTCGCCGATGTCGCCCTTCATGGACGTCCTGCCCTACGTCGCGTCGGCGGAGAAGATCGTCACCTTCCGCGCCTACGACGCCTTCGACAACGACGCGGCCGGCCTGTGGGGACCGACGCGGCAGGTCGCGGGCTGTGACGGGCTCTTCTCGTTCGTCGCGCTCGTCCTCGGCATTCCCGCGCACCTCGCGATCACGGCCTTGATGGTACCGATGGCGCTGCTGCAGATCGTCGCGCTCTATCGCCTCGGCGCCGCCGTCCAGGGCACGCTTGCCGGCGGCATGGCGACGCTCTTCCTCTTGCAGACGTTCTTGTGGCGGCGGACGCCCGACGTGCGCGGCACCGCGCTGGCGTTCGCGCTGGTCGCGCTCGGTCTCGCGTTCCTCTTCGCGCGCCGGCGGAGCGGAGCGCGCCTCGCGCTCGGCGGCGTTGCGCTCGGCCTCGCGATCACGGTGAATCCGCTGATCGGTGCGTTCGGCATGCAGCTCGCGTCGCTGGCGCTGGTGCTGCGCTGGCTCGATCTCGGCGGGCCGTTGATCGCGCCCATCTTCGCGCTTGCCGGCGGCTCCGTCTTCGCGTTGCCGCAGGTGCTGATCGCGCGCGCGCTGGTGCTCCCGCCTCTCGTGCTGCCGCTCCTGACGCTCGCCGGCGCCGCGCTGCTGGTCGTCCTCGCGCGCCGCGTCCACGACGTCGCCGATGCCCGCACGCTCGGCCGTGCCGCGCCGGATGCGTCGCTCGCGCGTGAGCCGGTGCCGGCGCGCTGGCGGGGGGCGTGGCCCTTCGTGCGCGTGATCGTGGTGCTGTCGCTTCCGGTCTACGTGCTGCTGCAGCATGCCCGACAGGGCTCGGAGTTCTTCACACCGGAGTGGTTCGGGTACGGCCCGCTCATGTTCCTCGGCATCGCCGGCTTCGCGGTCGCCGCGCGCGAGATCTGGCGCCGCCCCGCGCGCTGGCCGGTGGCGATGATCCCCGCGGCCGCGCTCTGGGTCGGCCTCTTCGACTTCAACCTCGCCAGTCCGTTGCGTTTCACCGGCACGCTCGAGATGCGCGCGCTCGCCTCCGAGGTGACGCCGAAGGTGGTGTCGTACTGGACGCCGTACTGGTTGGCGCTCGCGGCCGGCGTCTTCTTCGGCATGCTGGCACGGCGCTGGTCGCGTCCGTGGGCCATCGCGGTCGCGCTGCTTCTGGTGATCTACCCGATACACTTCGTGGCGGAGTCGCTCGACTACGACGGCCAGCAGCTCTCGCTCGCCGAGACCTGGGGCTTCCACTTGACGAACGCGGCCCGCGGCTACTGGGCCGGCTCGTTCGACCGGCGCTGGGTGATCGACAAGGATTGGCGCGAGCTCGCCGACACCATGCGCGCCGAGATCGCCGCCGGACGGATCGGCTACCACACCCGCGTGGTGCACATCTCGCCGTCGATCAACCGCGTCGAGCTGGCGCTCGGCAGCGGCGTCTCGGTCGATCTCCTGACGCCGAGCTACAATCCGGAGAGTGGCTGGACGATCGGCGGCCGCGTCCGCGGCTTCGACTCGCTACCCGCGGCGCTCGCCGCGCGGCCGCCGTACGTCCTCCTCGAGGAGTACCCGCCGTCGCAGTTTCCACAGCTGCACGACTACGACGAGATGATGGTCCGCCCGCACTTCCACCTCTACCG
>JBGPIT010000460.1:0-3766 GCA_041485125.1 Binatia bacterium
CGCCTACGGCTCGCGACTCGAGGCGACGCCGAACATCGACCGGCTCGCCCGCGAGGGCGTGCGCTTCGACGCCTGTCGCACCCAGAACCCGTACTGCCAGCCGTCGCGCGCGACGATTCTCACCGGACGGTATCCGTCGAGTCACGGCGTGCACTCGAACGGCGTCGACTTTCCGCAGGACGAGATCGCGACGACGCTCTCGGCGATGCTCACGTCGGCGGGCTGGACGACGGCCTTCCGCGGCAAGGGCCACTTCGCGTCGACCTACCCGCGCACGCCGACCGGCGCGATCGAGTCGGTCGAGGGCTCGGCCGCCGTGCCCGAGGGCTGGCGCGGTCCGTACATGGGCTTCGAGGACGTCGAGCTGGTGATCTTCGGTCACCACATCGACCCGGCCTGTCTGAACGCGCCTGCGCATTGGGGACCGCCGCCGCGCGGCCTCCACTACGCGCGCTATCTCTTCCGCGACGGCGCCGATGCCGGGACGCGGCGCTTGCGGCTGATGCGCGAGGATGAGGCCCTCCGTCCGTCGCCGGCTCCGGAGACCTGGGCGTCGGCGCTCCCCGAGGAGGACCACCCGACGACGTGGGTCGCCGACCGGACGATCGACTTTCTGCGCAACGTCGATCGGACGCGGCCGTGGCTCTGCTGGGCGTCGTTCACCGACCCGCACCATCCGATGGATCCGCCGGCGCCGTGGTGCGACCGCTACGCGCCGGCCGACATGCCGCTGCCCGAGCGCCATCCCGAGGAGCTCGACCGCAAGCCGCCGTTTCATCGCTTGTGGACGCAGGGCCTGCCGGCGCCGATGACGTGGGCGAACCCCGGCGGCGCGCGCCTGTCGGATCGGGAGCTGGCGGCGATGATCGCCGGCTACTACGGCATGGTCGCGCAGCTCGACGCCGCGATCGGCCGGGTCGTCGCGGCGCTCGCCGAGACCGGTCAGATCGAGGACACGCTGGTGATCGTCACCACCGATCACGGCGAGCTGCTCGGCGACCATCAGATGCTCTTCAAGGGCCCCCTCCACTACGACGGCCTGCTGCGCGTGCCGCTCGTCGTACGCGGCCCAGGCGCCGCGGCGGGCACGATCGTCGGCGAGCCCGTGGGGCTCATCGATCTGGTGCCGACGATTCTCGGCGTCGCCGGACTGCCCGTGCCGGCAACCGTGGAAGGGCGCTCGCTCGCGGCGTTGCTCGGCGGCGGACGGGAGGGACGCGAGTGGGTTCTCACCGAGAACGACCACGAGATGGGCATGCGGGTCTATCTTCGTACCGTGACGACGGCGCGCTACGTCCTCACCCGGTACGAGGCGTCACCCGCCGTCGGCGAGCTCTACGACCGCACGCTCGACCCGGGCGAGCTGGAGAACCGGTGGGACGACCCGGCCTACGCCGGCGTGCGGCGTGATCTCTCGACGTTGCTCGCCGACATCGTGAACCCGCGACCGCGCCGGCTGGTGAGCACGGGCTCGCTGGCGTGAGCCCACGCGCGCGCTTCACGCGCCGCGCCGTCGACCGGCGTCGTGAACGCGCTACGGAGTCCTAGATGGATATGAGTCTCTGGCATGCGCTCTCGTGTCCGGCGCCGCCGATCGCGGACACCGCCCAGTTGAGTTGGTGGCAGTCCATGGTCTGCCTCGGCGCACCGCTCGTCGAGAAGGTGGCGCGACCGATTCTCGTCTACGCGTTCCTCGTCGCCGGCCTCCGGCTCGCCGGCAAGCGTGAGCTCGCGCAGCTGAACGCGTTCGACCTGGTCGTCCTCCTGACCCTGTCGAACACCGTGCAGAACGCGATCATCGGCAACGAGTACTCCGTGACCGGCGGCATCATCGGCGCGATCACGCTCTTGCTCGTCAACGCCGCGGTGGTCCGGTTTCTCTATTCCCACCAGCGTCTCGACCGCATCGTCGAAGGCGATCCGGACGTCCTGATCGAGGATGGCAAGCTGCGCGAGGATCGCCTGCAGCGCGAGCTCATCACCTTGTCCGAGCTGCAGGCGGCGGCACGCAAGCAGGGTTTCTCCGCGCTGGACGAGGTGGACGGCTGCGTCCTCGAGCCTGGGGGCGGGCTCACGTTCTCGGCGAAGAAGCCGACCGCCGAGGCGATGCGCTACGAGGAGCTGGTGCGACGACTCGACGCGATCGCCGATCAGCTCGCGGGGTTGCGCGCGCCGGCGGGGTCGCCCTCCGCCGGCGCGTAGCAACCCATCACGCAAGCCGCTCCGCCGCGCTGCCACCGGCGCGGAGCTCCGGCGAGCGCGCCAGTCCGACGGCGGCCGCGAGGGTCGCGACCGACGCGATCACGAATACCGCCGGGTAGCCGAAGCGCGCGGCAACGAAGCCGAGCGTCGTCGGCCAGAGCCAGAGCCCGAGGCTGAACGACCCGGTGAAGATCGCGAGGATCCGCCCGCGCTCGTGCGGCGGCGTCGCGCTGACCGCGATCGCGTTCAGGGCCGGGTAGAGCAGGCCGTGCGCGAGACCGAAGAGCGCGCCGCAGACCGCAAAGAGGTGCGCGGGCAGGCGAGCCATCGCGAGCACCGCCGTCGCATAGGCGACGAGCGCCGCGACCGCGACGCGGTGACGTCCGTAGCGATCGGGCACGTGGCCGAAGAGCACGCGTACCGACACTGCCGCGATCGCGTAGGCAACGAAGAAGCTGCGCACCTCGGTCGCGCCGAGCTCGAGCAGGTACGGCGACTCGAAGGTGAACACCACGCCAAAGGTCCCCCCCATCACGGTCGCGATCGCGGCGTAGTGCCAGCCGAGTGGGCGCCGCAGCACCGTGAGCAGGCCGGTGCCAGGGCCGGCCTCGGCGCGCGGTGTGCTCGCCGGCTCGTGGATCCGGAGCGCCAACGTCGCCGACAGCAGCCCCGCACACGCCGCCACCAGGAACACCGTCCGCCAGCCGAAAGCGTTCGCCATCGGCTCGGCGACCGCGGGCGCGATCGCGTTCATCACCAGCATGCTTGCGCCCGAGAGGCCGAACGCCTGGCTCAGGCGCTCGTGCGGCACGAGCTCCGCGATCAAGGTGCCGATCGCCGTGAGCGCGAGCGCGTACGACGCGCCCTGCATCACCCGCAGGAGCACGATCAGCCAGCCGATCGTGTGCACGGCCGTGAAGCCGAGCGCCGAGAGGCCCATGAGGAGCGCGCCGATCGCGACCGCGTAACGGCGCGGCGAGCGGTCGATCCAGCCGGCGGTCAGCACCGTGAAGCATACGGTCGCGATGCCGGCGACCCCGACCACGGCACCGATCTCCGCCGGTCCGGCGGCGAGCTCCGTCTTCAGGAACTTCGGCAGGAGGTAGAAGCTCGAGAAGGCGAACCCCCAGCTCGCCGACGCGCCCAGCACCCGCGCAATGTCGGCGCTGAACCAGGACCGCGTCGTGTCCGGGGTCTCGACCTGCCTGGGCTCGCCGGCGCGAGGGACGGACCGCAGCTGGCCGCGGGGTCGGTGGGTCGCCTGCACTCGCCTGGCGAGTGCGCGCTGTCGTCTCGTGAGTGCTCTCTACATCGTCGCTCTCCGTCCACCGCCGCCGGGGAGCTGTGAGCGCACTCACAAAAAACCCCTCCGGCCGTCCGCGGCGGGAGGGGTTGGGATGCCGTTGCTGGTGAAGCGACTACCGCAACCCGACCGTCTCCGCGCGCCCGGCGGCGCGTAGATGAAATCGCCATTTCGTAACGGCGACGGTCTGCGGTTGAATCGCGAACACGAAACGCATGTGGCCATAGCCCGCCGGCAAAGGCAAGCGCGATCTCGCCGGAC
>JBGPIT010000461.1:0-3742 GCA_041485125.1 Binatia bacterium
AGGTGCCGACCGACGAGCAGAAGGAGCACGACTTCCTGTGGCGCATCCATCCGCACGCGCCGCGGCTGGGGCAGATCACGATCTTCAACCGCTCGCACTACGAGGACGTGATCATGCCGCGAGTGCATCGCACCTTCCCCGCTGGCGTGGTCCGTGCGCGCTACGACGACATCAACGCGTTCGAGCATCTGCTCGCCGAGAGCTCCACGACCGTACTCAAGTTCTACTTGCACATCAGCAAAGAGGAGCAGGCGAGGCGGCTGCGCGATCGTCTCGCGGACTCCACCAAGCAATGGAAGTTCGCCGTCAACGATCTGCACGAGCGGAAGCTCTGGTCGCGTTACATGCGCGCGTACGAGAAAGCGTTCAGCCGCTGCAGCACGCCCGAGGCGCCGTGGTACGTCGTGCCGTCGAACCACCGCTGGTATCGCAATCTGGTCGTCGCCGACGTCCTGTGCTCGACGCTCGAGAAGTTGAAGTTGCGCTATCCCAAGCCGGCGCTCTCGCCCGCGGAGCTCCGTCGCCTGCTCCGCGAGATCGCGTGAGCGGCTGGTGAGCGCGCCGCCGCCGATCTCCATCCTCCTGCCGGCACGCGATGCGGCGGCGACGTTGCCCGCGTGCCTGCGATCGATCACCCGCCAGCGCCTCGCGAGCTTCGAGTGCATCATCGTCGACGACGGCTCGCGCGACGAGACGCAGGAGATCGCGCGCCGCGCCGCCGGCGACGATGCGCGATTCCGAGTGGTCGCGTCGCCGCGCCACGGTCTCGTCGCCGCGCTCAACACCGGCCTCGCGCACTGCCGCGGCGCCGTGATCGCGCGCATGGACGCCGACGACGTGATGCATCGTGATCGCCTCGCCGAGCAGCTCCGCCTGCTCGAGTCCGATCCGCGTCTCGACGCGGTCGGCTGCCACGTGCGTCTCTTTCCGCGTGACCGGCTCACCGGCGGGACCCGCGCCTACGAGCGTTGGCTCAACTCGATCGACTCGCCGGCGCGCGTCCGCGCCGAGGCGTACGTCGAGTGTCCGATCGCCCATCCGACCCTGATGATCCGCGCCGCCGTGCTCTTGGCGCTCGGCTATCGCGATCGCGGTTGGCCCGAGGATTACGATCTCGTCCTGCGCCTGCTGACCGGCGGCGGGCAGATCGGCGTCGTGCCGCGACGGCTGCTGCTCTGGCGCGACGCGCCCGCGCGCGCGTCGCGCACCGCGAGCGCCTACGAGCTGGTGCGTTTCGTCGAATGCAAAGCGGAGTTCCTCGCCACGCACGTCCTCGCCGGTCGTGCGCGCTACGTGCTCTGGGGCTACGGCGAGACCGGCAAAGCGTTGCGGCGCGCCCTCGTCCGGTACGGCAAGCACCCCTCCCACATCGTCGAGCTGCACCCCGGCCGACTCGGCAACGTGATCGACGGCGCGCCCGTGATTCCTCCCGAAGGCCTGGCGCACCTGCGCTCCGCGCGCGTGATCGTCTCGGTCGCGCGTCCGGAACCGCGCGGGCAGATCCGCCGCGCGATGGCGGCGATGGGGTTCCGCGAAGGCGACGACTTCGTCTGCGCGGCGTGAGGGGCCGTTTGCGCGCCTGACCTGGTTGTCTTACCGTCGCGGCGATGGAGCGGCGCGACGTCGTCATCGTCGGGGGAGGACCCGCAGCGTCGGCGACCGCGCTCTTCCTCGCCCGCGCCGATCCCGCTCTCGCCCGGCGGACGTTGCTGCTCGAGAAGGCGCAGCATCCGCGCATGAAAGTGTGCGCGGGCGGTCTCATCCCGCACGCGCTCGACTGCCTCGACGAGCTCGGCGTCGGCTTGCGGGTGCCGCACGTGGTCGTCGATCGCGCGCGGATCGACGTGCCGCGCCGTCGCGTCGACGTCGAAGGCCGGCGCTTCTGCGTCGTGATCCGGCGCGACGAGCTCGACGCCTCGCTGCTCGACGCGGCGCGGGCCACCGGCGTCGAGGTGCACGAGCGCGAGAAGGCGCGGCGCGTGGTGCGGCGGCGCGACGGTTTCGAGATCACGACCGACGCGGCGACGTACGCGGCGCGCGTCGTCGTCGGCGCCGACGGCTCGGGTAGCCTGGTGCGCCGGAGCGTCGTCACGCCGAACGAGCGTCACGCGCCGATCGCGCGCGCCATCATGGCCGACGTGCCGGTGCGCGGCGCGCCGTGGGACGGCCACGACGACGCCCGCTACGACTTCGACTTCCGCGCCGTCCCCGCCGGCCTCCGCGGCTACGCGTGGGCATTTCCCTGCGTGATCGACGGCGAGCCGCACGCGAACGCCGGCGTCTACTCGCGCGAGGCGCGCTCCACCGTGGATCTGATGCGGTTGCTGCGCGACCTCCAGACGGAGATCGGCGGCTCGGTGTCACGCCACTACGCCGCGCCGATTCGCTGTTTTGGACGCGCGCCGTTCACCGCTGCCGGCGTCCTGCTCGTCGGTGACGCGGCCGGCGTCGAGCCGCTCATGGGCGAAGGGATCTCGTTCGCACTCGAGTACGGGCGCTGGGCCGCCGCCGAGATCGCACGCGGATTCGCCGCCGGCGATCTCGCGCTCGGCGGCGCGGAGGCGCGCTTTCGCGGCTCGTGGATCGGCAAGAAGCTTCACCGGCTGACGCAAGCGGCGACGCTGTTCTACGGTCCCGGCGCGCGGCTCTGGCTCGGGATCGCGGCGCGCTGGACCGGCGCGCAGGCCGTCGGTTTGCGCTGGTACAACGGCGTCGACGGCTGGGATCGACGCAGCGGATGGGCCGCGCTATGCGCTGCGCTCGGCCATTCGCCGGTTGCCAGAGCGGCGCGAGGGGTGCAATAAAAAAGGCCCGCCGGCCCCAGGCGGAATCCCTCCCAGGAGGACCCGATGAAAAAGGCAGTGATTGTGAGCGCGGTCCGCACCGCGATCGGCACGCTCGGCGGCACGCTGGCGCAGGTTCCCGCGCCCGAGCTCGGCGCGACCGCGATTCGTGAGGCGCTGCGTCGGGCGGGGAATCTCCCGGGAGATCAGATCGACGAGGTGATCCTCGGCAACGTGCTGCCCGCCGGTCTCGGTCTCAATCCGGCACGCGTCGCCTACCTCAAGGCCGGAATCCCGAAAGAAGTACCGGGCTACGGGCTCAACAAGGCGTGCGGCTCCGGCCTGAAGGCCGTGCAGCTCGCGGCGCAGTCGATCATGCTCGGCGACGCCGAGGCGATCGTCGCCGGCGGCATGGAGAGCATGAGCGGCGCGCCCTACATCCTCGCCAAGGCGCGCTTCGGCTACCGCCTGGGCCACGACCAGATCATCGACTCCATGATCTCCGACGGCCTCAGCTGCCCGATCACCTTCGTCCACATGGGCATCACCGCCGAGAACGTCGCCGAGAAGTACGGCATCTCGCGCCAGGAACAGGACGACTTCGCCGCCGAGAGCCAGAACAAGACGGCGGCGGCGATGAAGAACGGCAAGTTCAAGGACGAGATCGTCGCGGTCGAGATACCGGCGAAGAAGGGCGAGCCCATCCGCTTCGACACCGACGAGCACCCGCGCGGCGAGACCACGGCGGCGAAGCTCGCGGGGCTGAAGCCCGCCTTCAAGAAGGACGGCACGGTCACGGCGGCGAGCGCGTCCGGCATCAACGACGGCGCGGCGGCGGTGGTCGTGATGTCCGAGGACCGCGCGAAGGCCCTGAAGCTCACGCCGCTCGCCCGCATCCGCGGCTACGCGTCGGCCGGCGTCGATCCGTCGATCATGGGGATGGGCCCGTGGCCGGCCTG
>JBGPIT010000462.1:0-3697 GCA_041485125.1 Binatia bacterium
CCAAATGCGAGATCCGTAGCGTGCACAGTGCGCCTTGCGGGATATTCGACCCCGCTAGGGGTTGCAGATCTCATCGGCATGGAAGATGCTCCGCTCGGCAACGGGAGGTACGAACGATGGGTGGATGGAAGCGGCGTGGAGCGGTGGTCTTCGGCGCCAGCCTACTCGCGGTCGCCGTCACCGGCGGCAAAGCCGTCCGCGGCATCAGCTACGCGGTCCAACCCCCCGACCCCCTCCACATCACGTCACCCAATCCGGCTTCGCTCGAGCTCGGTCGTCCGGCCGCTGCACGCCGGGGTCGGGCCGAGATCGCGGCGCACGTGATGCGTGAACGGGCGATGATGAGGGCGGCGCTCCTGATGCTACTCGCCGAAGGCACGGCCCGCGACGCCCAATGATCGCGTCGAGCGTCAGCGCTCGACGATCAGCTCGATGATGTTGCCGTCCGGATCGCGGACCCACATCTGACCAAGCTCCGCGCTGGTCTCGAGCACCTCGACAGCGTGCGCCTTCAGATGCGCCAGCGTGCGCTCGTAGCTCGCGACCGCGAAGGCCGCGTGCCGCGCGAACGGGTTCAGCGTCGGCGGTGCCTCGCCGACGTCGATACCCTGCGGCGGCTGAATCAGATGCACCTCGCAGGCGCCCGCCTGGTACCACGCGCCCGGGAAGCGGAGGCGCTCCGGCCGTGGCTTCTCGCGTAGCCCCAGCACGCCCTCGTAGAAGGCGCGAGCCCGCTCGAGATCCTTCACCGGAAACGAGGAGTGATGCGCGCCGAGGATCAAGTCGTCCATGGCGCCCGGTATAGCACCTCGACGGCCGCATGCGGGCGCGCCACGGAGATGGACTTCACGCCGTGGGAGGCATCAAAATGTGCGCCGTCGGCGACCCGTGAGCGGACTACCTGAGCAAAGTGATGCTGCCGAAACGACCGGCCTGAGCCGGCGGGACGGGTCGTGACGTGACCGAGGGGCTCTCCGGCGGGCTGTCCGCCATCATTCCGGTGCTGCAGGAGGAGCGCAGGATCGCGCCGGCGCTCGAGCGCGTGTGCGGGGTCGCCGGCATCGCCGAGATCATCGTGGTCGACGGCGGCAGCTCGGACGCGACCGTCGCCGAGGCGCGCGCCATCGCCGCGGGTCGTCGCGACGTCCGCATCCTGCATGCGGCGCGCGGGCGCGGCAGTCAGATGAACGCCGGCGCGCGCGTCGCCAATGGCGAGGTGCTGCTCTTCCTGCACGCGGACGCGACCCTGCCGGCGGACGCGGCGCAGTGGATCGCGCACGCGCTCGCCAAGCCCGACGTCGTCGCCGGCGCGTTTCGCCTTCGCACCGTCGCCGACGGACCGCGCGCCTGGCTGGCGCCGCTTCTGCGGCTCGCCGATCTGCGCTCGCGCGTCACCCGACTCCCGTACGGCGACCAAGCGGTCTTCGTGCGGCGCGACGCCTTCGAGCGCGCGGGCGGCTTTCCCGAGCAGCCGTTGATGGAGGATCTCGAGCTCGCGCTCCGCCTGCGCAAGCTCGGACGGATCGAGATCGTGCCGGCGGTCGTCGAGGTCTCAGGCCGGCGCTTCCTCGCGCGGCCGCTCACGTCGGCGATCGTGATGCGGCTCTTCCCGCTGCTCTACCGACTCGGCGTGCCGCCGCGGCTGCTGGCGCGGCTCTACGGAAACCCGCGCTGATGGCACGCGTCGCCGACCTGCCGCTCTCGCTGCGCGTGCTGCTGCGGACCTATCCGTGGCGGCGCATCGAGCCGGTGCCCTGCGCGCGTCTCACGAAGCCGATGTCGTCGGCGCGGGTGGCGCTGGTCTCGACCGCCGGCTTGGTGCCGGCGGGCGCGCCGCCGTTCGACCAGGCGGTGCGTGGCGGCGACTTCTCCCATCGCGTGATCGCCGCTGACACCGACGTCGCGACCTTGGCGGACTTCCACCGCAGCACATCCTTCGACCATCGCGGCGTCGCCGCCGACCGCAACCTGGCGCTGCCCCTCGACCGCCTGCGCGAGCTCGCCGCCGCGGGCGAGATCGGCGCGGTCGCGCCGCGCCACCTCTCGTTCATGGGATCGATCACCGCGCCCGGCCGGCTGGTCCGACAGAGCGCGCCGGTCGCCGCGGAGCTGCTCGTCAGCGACGCCGTCGACGTCGCCTTGCTCGTCCCGGTCTGACCGTTCTGCCACCAGACCGTGGGTCTGGTTCAAGCGGAGCTCGAGCGCCACGGCATCGTGACCGCATCGCTCACCATGCTGCCGGAGATCACGCGCCGGATCCGGGTGCCGCGCGCGCTCGCCGTCCCCTACGCGCTGGGATATCCGCTCGGCGCCCCGAACGACGCCGCGGTCCAGTCGATGATCCTGCGGCGTTTGTTGGCGCTCTGCGCGCGCACCGACGTGCCGGTCCTGGAGACCCTCGCGCCGCCGTGAGGGTGAGCGGTGTGCGGCGTCAGCCGCGCAGGAGGACGTCGCAGACCAGACGGACGCGCTTCACGGCGCGGCCGAAGGCGTTCTCGTGGATGTTGCGACGGAGCATCACGAGCGCCTTCCGCTGCAGGCGGTAGCGATCCAGGAGTGGCGGTTTCTGCGCCGGCCGCGCGCCGGCACGGGCGGCGGCCTCGACCGGCGCGAAGAAGGTCGCGCGCGGGAAACCCCAGGTCTCGAGATCGGCATCGTCGATCATGCCGACCATGTCGCGGACGATCGCGAGCTTCGGGGCGTCCGCCGCGAGCTCGTGGGCCCACTTCTCGACCGAGTCGGTGACCGGACGCGAGTGCTGCTTCACGCCGAGCGGGTCGCCGAGGCCCTTGGCATCGTGCTCGTGCTTGCCGTAGTCGATCGTCCCCGCCTCGAACGGCAGCTGGAGGAAGTCGAACACGCGGCGCATCTCCTCCTCGGGGCGCTGCACCAGTTCCTCGTAGCCGACGCGGACGAGCGGGACCGGCTGCTCGCGGATGAAGCGCGCCATTGCCGGCACGTAGCGGTTGAGGACGGGGTTGAACTTGCGCGCCGCGACGAAGTCGCCGTCGAAGAAGGAGTTGGCGTACGAGCTCCAGATCGCCGCCGGGTGCCGGGTGAGGACGACGTAGCGCGCCCGCGGGTAGAGCTTGGCGATGAAGGGGAGGACCAGGGCATTCGCCGGCGTCTTGTCGAGAAAGAGCGGCTTGCCTTTGCCACGCGCCACGAGCATCCGGCCGTAGAGCGTGTCGGTGTAGGCGCGGCAGGCGTCGAGATAGTCGGCCTCGCCGCCGGGCAGATCGGCGACGAACTCCCGGATCGACTGCTGTGCTTGCAGGTGGTCGAACGGCGCCTGGTCGACGGTGTCGTAGTAGCCGAGGTGCGCGAGCGGCGTCAGCAGATGCGGCTCGGCGCGGCTATAGATGGCCGAGTGCGAGCTCAGCATCCGCATCAAGAGCGTCGACCCGGAGCGCGGCGGGCCGATGACGAAGAGTAGCTGGGTCTCCAACGATTGATCCTCCGGCGACGGTCGAGCCCGCGATTCTAGCGGGCACCGGGCGCCGGATCGAGCCGCGTTCTGACCTGGGGCTCGCCGGTGACAGGGGCAGTCGACTGATGGGCAGAAACGACAAACGCGCGCAGTCGAGGTCCGACTGCACGCGTTCGTCAGTAGAGGAAACGCAGGAGCGCCGTCCGAGGACGAGCGCCCCTCACGCGGCTACTTCGCGGCGCTCACCAACAGAGCATCCGGCACGAC
>JBGPIT010000463.1:0-3677 GCA_041485125.1 Binatia bacterium
AAGAAGCCGCTCTCGCGGTCGCGAAGCGTTCCATCAACATTTAGCGGCCTGGTCGCGGTGGCGGTGGGGGGAGTGCAAGGGGGCGCGCCGTCTCGGAGCTCACGAGCCGGCGCGCCCCCCTCGCGCTCCCCGCCCCGCCGCAGCGTCTCCGCACAAGAACTCGCTGCGCATCGCGACCGTGATCGTCGGCCAAGGGCCGCCAAACCGATTGAGCGACGTACCGAACGTGGTGTCTCAAACGTCGCCGGACGTCTCGGCGGCACCGCGGTCGGAACGATCGATACCCGGCCTCTTGAACCGGAGTCGTGGCAGGCCGTGTGTGCGACGGGTGAGGGTGTCCTCGCGCAGGCGAGTGAACTCCCGAGCCGGCGCGAGGACACCCTCACCCGTCGCGCATGATCACCACGGTCTTCTTCCGTAAGGCGCCGGAGACACGACGGATTCTCGACCGAGAGGCCGCCGCGAAGGACGGTATTGATAATGACTATCAAATTCGGTACAAACTCCGCCCATGATCGTTTGTCTGTGCGCCAACGTGTCCGAGCGCGAGCTCCGCGCGACCATCGCCGACGGGGCCACGACCATGCGAGAGATCGGACGCCGTTGTGGCGCCGGGGCCGGCTGTGGGGAATGCCGCTCGGCCGTTCGCGAGTGCCTGCGCGAGCATCGTGCTCAAGCCGTTGCCAACGAGGCCGAGCGCGCCTTCGCGAACGATCCGGCGCCCGAGCTCGCCCCCGCCTGATCCGCCGCGCCCGCGACATCGCTTGGCCCCCCTGCTATCGTTTTCGCACGCGCACTCGGCGCGCCTGAGGGGGAAGGCGATGAAGGGTCACAAGAAAATTCTCGAGCTCCTAAACGACGTGCTCACGAGCGAGCTCACGTCGGTGAACCAGTACTTCCTCCACGCCAAGATGTGCGCCAACTGGGGCTTCCGGCGGCTCCACGAGGAGCTCTACAAGGAGTCGATCGGCGAGATGAAGCACGCCGACGAGCTCATCGAGCGCATCCTCTACCTCGAAGGCCTGCCGAACGTGCAACGTCTCTACAAGGTGAGCGTCGGCGAGACCGCGCCGGAGCAGCTGCGGCTCGATCGCGACACCGAGGTCGAGGCGATCGCGCGCCTCAACAAGGGCATCGCCCTCTGCGTCGAGGTCGGTGACAACGGCAGCCGGGAGCTGCTCGAGAAGATCCTCGTCAGCGAAGAGGAGCACCTCGACTGGCTGGAGACGCAGCTCAGCCTGATCGCGACGCTCGGCGAGACCGACTACCTCTCACAGCAGCTCCACAAGGAGTAGCGACGACGGCTGTGCTCAGTTCAAGCAGCAGGTGACCTCGACGAGCAGCGGCCAGACCGCGTCGGGATTCCGACAGCGCAGCGCACCGCCACCGCCCGACGTCGCCGCGACGATCTCACCCGGGCTGCACGTGGCCGGCATCGGCAACGCCGGCGTGAACGGGTTCAGCAAGCGATAGGCAACGACGCTGTTCCGGAGGCCGCGCAGGCCGGGATCCTGCGGACAGGTGACGGTCGTGGTCTCGCCGGGACGGACCGGGGCATGCATCACCCCGCAACCTGCGACGCCCGCAAGCGGGGCGGCGGACGGACCGAGCAGCGGCCACAGCGCCGGCGGCTGCGTGCCATCACCGCGCTCGAACGCGTTCAAGGCGAGCGCGTTGTCGGATCCCTGGTCGACGACGTCGACGCGCTCGTTGTCGAGTACGAGGTTCCGCTGCACCTCGGAGCCGTGCGACTCCGGATCGAGACGGATGCCCGCGCCGTGGTTGGCGATGATGCGGTTGCCGCTCAGCCGGCATTCGGTGCAGCCGTGCAGATCGACGGCGGCGCCGCGCGCGCCGACGCCGTTCAGGAAGACGATGCTGTCGGTGAGCGCGAGCGACCCCGCGTCGTCGACGTCGAGCGCGCTGCCGCGGTCCGCGGCGATCGTGCCGTTCTTGCGCAGCACCAAGTTGCGCGCATCGAGGTTGTCGGCACGTGCGACGCCGAGCCCGCGGCCGCAGCTCTCGCTGACGGTGAAGTCACGCAGCTGGATCCGCGCGGCGCCGTCGACCGCGATCCCCGTCGGGAAGCCGCGGATCGCCCCGGGCCCGAGGATCTGCGCGCCGTCGGCCGTCGACTCGACGGCGATGCCGGCAGCCGACGCCCGGTCGCAGCGCTCGATGAAGCGCAGCGTGTGACCGTTCAGCTGGACGATCGAGCGCGGATTGCGGAGCACGAGGCCCGTGCCCGTACACTCGAGGTCGCGATCGAGGATCACCGTGTCGGCAACGACCATACCGCAACGGGCGGGAACAGCGGCCGCGCTCGACGCCGCCCCCGCCCCGGCGAGGAGCGCGACCAGCGCGACGAGCGTGCGGCGGGCGGTGCTCAGAGCTCGGGACTCGAGGGGAGCTGAGTCTCGCCCATCAAAAAGGCGTCGACGCCGCGCGCCGCCTCCCGGCCTTCCCAGATCGCCCACACGACGAGCGACTGACCGCGCCGCATGTCGCCGCAGGCGAAGACGCTCGGCACACTCGACTGGTAGCTCGGCCCGACCGCGACGTTGCCGCGCGCGTCGAGCGTGACGCCGAGGTCCTCGAGCATGCCGTTCCGCTCCGGCCCGAGGAACCCCATCGCGAGCAGGACGAGATCGCAGTCGATCGCGAACTCGCTGCCCGGGACCTCGACCATCTGCGGGCGGCCGTTGTCGCCGGTCTTCCATTCGAGACGGATGCCGTGGAGCTGGCGCACGTTCCCGCTCTCGTCGCCGGAGAAGTATTTGGTGTTGACGCTCCAGTCGCGCTCGACTCCTTCCTCGTGCGAGCTCGAGCTGCGCAGGATCATCGGCCAGTACGGCCACGGCGCGACCTCGCCGGTGCGGGTCTCGGGTGGCTTCGGCAGGAGCTCGAACTGGTAGACCCGCTTCGCGCCCTGACGGTTCGAGGTGCCGAGGCAGTCCGAGCCGGTGTCGCCGCCGCCGAGGATCACGACGTTCTTGCCGGTCGCGAGGATCTGGTCGCCCACGTCATCGCCGGCGGTCTTCTTGTTCTGCTGCGGCAGGAAGTCCATCGCGAAGTGGATGCCCTGCAGCTCACGACCGGGGATCGGCAGATCGCGCGCCCAGGTGGCGCCGCCCGCGAGCACGATCGCGTCGAAGCTCTCGCGCAGATACGAGACCGGCACGTTGCCGCCGACGTTCGAATCGACGCGGAAGACGACGCCCTCGTCGCGCATCTGCTGCAAGCGGCGCTCGACGATCCACTTCTCGAGCTTGAAATCGGGGATGCCGTACATGAGGAGGCCGCCGATCCGGTCGGCGCGCTCGAAGACCTCGACGTGATGGCCGGCACGGTTGAGCTGCGCCGCCGCCGCGAGGCCCGCCGGCCCCGAGCCGACGACCGCGACCTTCTTGCCGGTCCGTCTCGACGGCGGCATCGGGACGATCCAGCCCTCCTTGAAGGCGTGGTCGATGATCTGCTTCTCGATCTGCTTGATGGTGACCGGGTCGTTGTTGATGTTGAGGACGCACGCCTCCTCGCACGGGGCGGGGCAGATGCGGCCGGTGAACTCGGGGAAGTTGTTGGTCGCGTGCAGGCGGTCGATCGCCGCGCGCCAGCGACCGCGATAGATGAGATCGTTCCAGTCGGGGATGATGTTCCCGAGCGGGCAGCCCTTGTGA
>JBGPIT010000464.1:0-3641 GCA_041485125.1 Binatia bacterium
CAACAATCCTCTCAGCTTCATCATCGGCAATGTCGATCCGCTGCACCAAACCCTCGCGCTTCTCAGCGAGTACGCGGCCCAGCACCGCGATCCGCAGCTCACGGCCGAGATCGAACGGCTCAGCAAGATCCTCGGCCTGATGGCGCTTGGCGCCGAGCGCACGGCGTCGATCGTGCAGGATCTCCGGACGTTCTCGCGCTTGGGCGAAGCGCAGCCGAGACCGACGGATCTGCACGACGCGATCGAGGTCAGCCTCCGGCTCCTCCGGCCGCGGTGGGCGGATCGGATCACGATACATCGCGAGTATGGGGCCGTGAGCCCGATCGATGTGATTCCAGGGCAAATGAACCAAGTCTTCATGAACGTGCTCGCGAACGCCTGTGATGCCATCAAGGGACACGGCAATCTCTGGATCCGAACCTATGACGAGGGCGCGCACGTCGTCGTGGCGATCCGTGACGACGGCAGCGGGATTCCTCCCGAGCACGTCGCGCGCGTCTTCGATCCATTTTTCACGACCAAGCCCGTGGGGAAGGGCACCGGCCTCGGGCTCGCGATCACTCAGGGGATCGTGAGTCATCACGGCGGTACGATGCGGGTCGCGACCGAGCCGGGACAGGGGACGGAGTTCCAGATCCTTCTCCCCCGAGACGGCTTCCGTGGGGTGGACATCAACGAGCGGCCAGCGCCGAGCGCGGGTCGAGCGGGAGCTTGACAGGTGCTGACCTCACAGCGCTACGCTCCGCCGAGCGGGGCGGTCCCGACGGCGATGAACGGAGAGCTCGACTACAAGACGTATCCAGTCCTCTTCGTCGACGACGAGCAACCGCTCATCGACACGCTGCGGCTGAACTACGAGCAGCACTTCACCGTCCTCTCCGCGACGGGCGGCTCGCGGGCGCTCGAGCTGGTCGCGAGCGAGCCCGTCGCGGTCCTCGTCGTCGATCAACGGATGCCGGAGATGTCGGGCGTCGAGGTCATCAAGCGGGCGCTCGACGTCAAGCCCGATCTCATTCCCATCATTCTCACCGGCTACACCGACGTCGAGACCTTGATCGACGCGATCAATCTCGGCCGCATCTATCGCTATATCCCCAAGCCGTTCGACAGCCGCGAGCTCCGCATGGCGCTGCGGAGTGCAATCGAGACTTTTCACCTGACACGTGAGAACGTGCGGTTGGCCGACGAGAATGGCCGGCTCGTCGAGGACCTGCGCGCGGCCAACGAGCGGCTGGCGCGCGAGAACGGCTACTTCAAGAAACGGGAGGCGGAGGAGAGCGGCTTCCACACCATCCTCGGCCGGAGCGAGGCGACGCGTCACGTATTCACGCTCGCGCGCCGCGTCCTCAACACCTCGACGACGGTGCTCCTCGAGGGTCCGACCGGCACCGGGAAGGAGCTGGTGGCGCGGGCGATTCACCACGAGGGGTCGCGCCGGGACAAGCTCTTCGTTCCGCAGAACTGCGGCGCCCTCACCGAGACGCTGCTCACCAGCGAGCTCTTCGGACACCGGCGCGGCTCGTTCACCGGCGCGGTCGGCGACAAGAAGGGCCTCTTCGAGATCGCCGACGGCGGCACGTTATTTCTGGATGAGATCGCCGAGACCAGCCCCGCGGTCCAAGTGCATCTGCTCCGCGTCCTGCAAGAGGGCGAGATCAAGGCGCTGGGTGCCGCGCGACCGCAGCGCGTCGACGTCCGCGTCATCGCCGCGACGAACCGGGATCTCGCCGCAGAAGTCCAGAAGGGGCGCTTTCGTGAGGACCTCTACTTCCGCTTGAACGTCTTCCGCATTCGCATCCCCGCGCTGCAAGATCGGCGCGAGGACATCCCGATGCTGGCGCAGCATTTCCTCGAGAAGCACAGCCGTGCCATGGGCCATCATATCGCCGGGATCACGCCCGAGGCGATCGACGCGCTCACCCGTCTCGAGTATCCCGGCAACGTCCGCGAGCTCGAACACTTGATCGAGCGCGCGATTCTCCTCTGCGAGCCCGGGAGCTACGTCACGGAAGCCGAGCTGCTCGACGGCCAGCCCGACGCCTTCGCCGCCGCCGAAGCGGCGCCCGCGTCGTTGCAAAACGACGTCACGCGGTTCGAGCGCGAGCGCATCACGGTCGCGCTCGAGCGCTGCGACGGCAACCGGACGCACGCCGCACGCGATCTCGGCCTCACGTACCGCGGACTACTCAAGAAGATGCAGCGGTACGGTCTGCTCGCCGCCGGCGGCAAGCGTCTCGAGTAACCGGGACCTCGGTCGGGCCGAGGGCCGGCAATTGGCTCATTGGCTCGCGTGCCGATTGGGACCGGCCGCACGCCGCGCGCGAGCTCGGTCTCACCTACCGCGGACTGCTCGAGAAGATGCAGCGCTTCGGCCTCACGGGCGCGGGCGGCAAGGGTCTCGAGTGACCGGCCGGCGCGGAGAGAACGCGACTCGAGCACCGCGCATGAGCACCGCGCATGAGCAGCGCGCCCGTGACGCGCATCGGATCGACGCCGCGACGTCGCGTGCGTTCACAGCCTTTGCCCTAGGGCGCGGAACGGACGTTCACAGCTCGCGCGCCGCGCGAGTAGGGGTGCGCACGTTCCGAGGCGCGTCGCACCCGTGGCACGGCGGCTGCTTCACCCCCAGCATGAGCTCCCGACCACCCATACGTCCGGCGGCGCGCCTCCGGATCGCAACCACCCTCGCTCTAACAAGCCCGCGGGACGACGAGGACGGTGAGCACCCGTGAGCCCGCCGGCCCAGGCGTACCACGCGAGGGCCGCGAAGGGCCCAGGGCTGGCGTTGCGAAACGTGGCCGTCGACGACGCCGGCACGCGTGCCTGCCGGCGCAGGCTCGCGCAGGAGATCGGCGCGGCAGGGGTGCCAGCCCTCGTCACGCACGCAACGGGCGGCAAGCTGCTTCGTGCCCGTATCGCATTGTTGGCGTCTCGTCTCGGCGCTTCGACGGACCCTTCACGCGCACTCCGGCTGGCCGCCGCGATCGAGCTCCTGCACGCGGGCGGCCTCTGCCACGACGACGTGGTCGACGGCTCGCTCGTTCGACGCTCCCGTCCCACAATCGAGGCGACGCTCGGGACGCGGTCGGCGGTCGTCGCCGGCCTGTGGCTGCTGCTCTGCGGTCTCGCGGCGCTGGCGCGCGAGCCGCGACAGCTGCGACGGACCGTCGCGCGCGCGCTGCGAGACGTCGCCCGAGGTCAGACCGACGAAGGTCTCGAGCTGTTCGAGTCCGACCTTTCGCCGGAGGCGTAGGGAATCCTTGCCCGGAGCCTTTCGGATGAGATTGTGGGCGATGTGTTTGAGCGTTGTGAAATTGGCCGGAGCGTTGTCGGTTCGGACACGGCACTCGTCGTCTCGGAAAGTCATATCCATGACGCAATGCATGCTCTCGACCGACCAATGACTGCGGACGATCGGTCCCAGGAGGCTGGCGAGCAGGACCAGCGAGGTGATGTAGAAGCGTGTCTCGCGCTCGATCTTGTCGGTCCCCGGGCTTGACCCGGGGATCTCACGGATGCTGTCGACGATGACGATGGCATTCAAGCTGGGCCAATCGTGGCGTTCCTGCAGCCAGGCGACGTCGTGGATGACGGTGGTGGTTCGGGTCTCGATGCGGCCGTGATCACCGTCGACGGTTTGG
>JBGPIT010000465.1:0-3624 GCA_041485125.1 Binatia bacterium
CCCGGAATTTGCGTCCCGCCGGGCGGACCCGGCGCGCCCTGCGGCGGTGCCGCGGATGGGCTCGCGACGGTCACACGACAGACCGATTACGACACGCGCCATCCGGAGTGCACCGGGTTCTGCCTGAGGGGTCGCTGCGTCGCCTCGATCGCCCTCGGAGGCGAGTGCTCGTCGGATCAGCAATGCGCCGCGGGAAGCCACTGCGCATCGCGCCGCTGCGTCGAAGGACCGCGTCCGAAGCTCGGCGAGGCCTGCGAAGGCACGACGTGTGACGGCGCGCTCGCCTGTATCGACGGCCGATGCTCGCAACCGAAGAAAACGGGTGAGCATTGCGCGCGCTCATCCGAGTGCGCGGCGACGTGCGTGCCCGCGACCGGCGACGAGCCGGGCACCTGTGGAATGAAGTGCAGCGCGTGGCCGCCTGCCGGCTACACGGCCCCCGTCAACGAGAAGAGATCCGATCGAGCCGCTGCTCCGTAACCACAATAGTCATTTCAACCACCCGCCCGAACGGGCCCGAGAAAAATTGGAGGTGTGTCAGATGAAGAACCGAAACCGCGCGATCGTGACCGCGGGGGCTTTCCTTGCGCTGCTCGCTGCCGCGCCAAACGCCCACGCGTCGAGCCATCGCGAGACCTACGCGACGAGGATCGACCCCTGCATCGACAACACGGACACCTATGCGTGGGTGGAGCCGGGCACGCACGACAAGCTCAACATCGTGTTCAATTTTCTGCCGCTCCATGAGCCCGGTCAGGGCAACCAGCAGCTCGGGCCGTGCGAGGACGTCCTCTACGAGGTGCACATCGCGCGCGGCACCGGCCCGCTCGACGACGTCCTCACCTACCAGATCAAGTTCGAAACGAATCCCGCGCCGCGCGTCGATCCGGCCGACAAGGGCAAAGCCCTCACGCTGATGGACGGCCGCGAGCTCCTCGATCAGATCTCGGGGCGGTCGCAGGTCTACACCGTGACCAAGATCGAGAACGGCGCCTTCAAGAAGGCCAAGGTCATCGGCGAACGGCTGCCGGTTTCCCCGTCGAACGTCGGTCCGCAAACCGACCGCCTCGCGTACGGCATCCCCGCTCTCGATCCCAATTGCACGGCGTTCCAAGGCTACGATTCCGGCGACCCGACGAGTCGCGAGGTCGGATGTTACGACGAAGCATTCACGGCTCGGTTCATCAACCCGCTCGGCGCCAACGGCTCCGAAGGACGGATCTGGGCGGGGCAAGCGGCCGACTTCTACTATCTCGACGAGAAGGGGATCTTCGACATCCTCAACCTCGCCGGCGATTCAGCGTCGAGCTTCGTGAAGGTCAACGGTGTGCGCCTCCAAGTTCCGGGCGCGCGCCAAACGCAGCAGGCCGAGAACGTCTTCACGGGGTTCAACCTCTTCTCGATCGCGCTCGAGATCCCGACCAGCAAGCTCACCGGCACGGGCATGCCGCCGGCCCACAACGGCACGCCGGGCGACGACACGCTCCTTGCCCTCCACGTGTCGGAGTCGCGCAAGTCGATCCGCGTGCTCAGCAAGGAGCGCTACGAGAAGGACCGCATGCGCGGCAGGTTCGTGCGCGTCGGCCGCAACGCGCTGCCGCTCTTCAACGCCGGCCTCGTCGGCGTCCAAGACCAGGAGAAATATCTCAGGAGCAATCCCGTCGACGATTTCGACAACTTCGGGACGTACATCCTCAATCCGATCCTGGTCCGCGACGTCGAAGCGCTCGGCATCTACAAAGCACTCGGCGTCGATCCCGTCCCCGATTCGCTCAAATTCAACCGCGTCGATCTCCTCAAGATCGTCGACCTCGACGACATTCCTTTCGCGGGTGCCCATCACGTCCCGATCGCGCCCGGACACGTCGGCGACGTGCTGCGCGTCGATATGGCAATCGACTCGAGCTTCCCGAACGGCCGGCCGATCATCGGCGGGATCGATCGCAACCACGAGCAGGCGGACGTGAGCGACGTGCTGCTGACGCTGATCCTGTCGCCGGACCCGAGCATCGTGCAGATCGGCGACGGCGTGGACTACAGCGCCGCCCAGCGCCGACTGGCGTTCCCGTGGATCCCGGTCGCATTGCAGGGGCTCACTCAAGGGCACGGCGCTCCCGCCAACTGATCCGACCGTTGAAGAGGATCCGCATCGTGTCACGCAATCGATCTGCTCTTCGGTGGGCCCGAATCGGCGTGAGTCTGCTCGCGGTCACCTACGCCGCGACGGGCTCCGCCGCCATCCAGCTCACACCTGACGAGGCCAGAGACATCTGCCTCGGCAACGTCGCCGGGACCTCGCCGGTCGACGAGGCGATCCGCGTCGATCAGGCCCGCGTCCGGACGCTTGCGACGAAGCCCGAGGAGTGGGTACGCGTCGGCTGGGGTTGGGTGCGGAAGGCGCGGCTTTCCGGCGATCCCGGCTTCTACGTCAACGTCGCGAGCTGCGCCGACGAGGCCCTGCGGGTCGCGCCCGAGAGCACGGCCGGGCTGGAATTGCGCGGGCTCGTGCTGATGAACGGTCACCGCTTCGAGGAAGCGCGGCAAGAGGCCGGGAAGATCCTGGTCGCAGATCCACTCAACCCGATCGCGCTCGGGACGCTCAGCGACGCGCTCCTCGAGCTCGGCAAGTTCGACGAGGCGGCCGCCGCGGCGCAACGGGGCGCCGACGCCAAGCCTGACTCCGCCGCCTACGCGCGCGCCTCGTACTTCCGCTGGCTCTCGGGCGACAAGGATGGCGCCAAGCGGTTCATTCGCTCCGCACTCAGCGGCAGGGACCATCGCGATCCCGAGCCCGCCGCGTGGACGCTCGTCGAGGCGGCGAAGATGTTTTGGCACGAAGCGGACTACGACGGCGCCGACGCCGTGCTCGCCGAAGCGCTGCGCTGGGTCCCGGACTATCCGCCCGCGCTCGTCGCCCGCGGCCGGGTGGCGCTGAGCCAAGGACAGGCCGAGCGCGCGATCGGCTATCTCGAAAAAGCCTACCGCGCTCAACCGCTGCCGGAGACCGCGTGGCTCCTCGGCGACGCGCGGACGACGCTCGGAGACGTCGCGGGCGCCAACGCCGAGAGCGAACGCGTCGTCCAGACCGGCAGTCGGAATGATCGACTGACGCTCGCGCTCTTCTACGCGACCAAAGACCGCGCGATCGACCAGGCCGTGCGGCTGATCGAGGAGGAGCGCGCCAGCCGCGGCGGAATCTACGTCGACGACGCGTACGCCTGGGTGCTCTATCGCGCCGGCCGAATCGACGAGGCGCGCCGCGCCAGCGATCGCGCGATCCGTCTGGGCACACCGGATGCCCGCCTGCTGTACCATGCGGGGGCCATCCAGCTCGCGGCCGGCAATCCCGCGGGCCGCGCGCTCGTCGAGAAAGCGCTCGCGATCAATCCCCGCTTCGACGTGACGGGAGCCGCGGAAGCGCGAATGCTCCTCGCGAAGAGCCATGGCTCGTAAAGCGTTCCTATTGACGGTGCTTCTCGTTCTCCGCGCGACGTCGAGCCAGGCGCACGCCGTCGGCGTGTCGCGCGGAGAATACCGAATCGAAGATGCACAGGTTCGCGCCGACCTCGTCTTCGCGCGTCCGGAGCTGCTCGCGACGCTTCCGGGCCTCGATGCCGACCGAGA
>JBGPIT010000466.1:0-3614 GCA_041485125.1 Binatia bacterium
CCGGAGCTCGTCGTCCTGCGCGAGCGCGGCGCCTTTCGCAAGGGTATCGAGCGGTTCACCCACATCTTGATGTCGCCGACGGGCAAGGCGGTAACCCTCGCGGCCTGGGCGATCGCCGTCGCGATCGGCGCATTCTTCATGCGCGGCCTGACGATCGGCGATCCGACGGCGGCGTCGCCGCTGCTCTTCGCGAACTCGCCGTACAACGTTTCCCACACGCAGATTCAGGAGCGTTTCGGCGGGGTCGAGCCGCTCATCGTCGTCACCGAGGGCAAAGACAAAGACGCGATGAAAGATCCCACGGTGCTGCGGACGATGGAGAAGTTCCAGCGCTACCTCGAGCGTGATCCATCAATCGGCTACAGCTTCTCGCTCGCCGACATCATCCGGGCGGTGAACCGCGTCTTCCACGAGCTCGAGCCGAAGTGGGCGGTCATCCCCGACAGCTGGACGGACATCGGCGGCCTCTTCTTCATCTTCTTTTCCGGCTCACCGCCGACGGAAACCGCCAAGTACGTCGATCCCAGCTACACGACCGCGCACGTGACGTTCTTCGCGCGCGATCACAAGGGCGACAACATCCGCCGGATCATCGCGCGCTGTCGGCAGTTCATCGCCGAGAACCCGATGGACAAGGCCACCTTCCGGCTCGCCGGCGGCCTCATCGGCGTCCTCGCGGCTGCCAACGAGGAGCTCGTCCGCAACGACCTGCTGATGAACTTCCTCGGGTTCTTCACGATCTGGGTGATCCTTTTGTTTACCTATCGCTCGTTCACGTGTGGTCTCTACCTGCTCGGACCGCTGATCGCGTCGAACATCATCGTCAACGCCTACATGGCGATTCAAGGCATTGGCGTGAATATCCACACCTTGCCACTGGTGACGGTCGGTGTCGGCTTCGGCATCGACTACGGTCTCTACATCGTGAGCCGCGTCATCGAGGAGATTCAGGTCCGCAGCGATCTGACCGATTCCGTCCGTGAGGCTCTGGTGACGTCCGGGAAGGCCGTGACGTTCACCGCCGTAACGATGATTGTCAGCACCGCCTTCTGGATCACGTCGCACATTCGCTTCAACGCGGAGATGGGGCTGCTGCTCGCGATCTGGATGGGGATCAGCTACGTCGGCTCGCAGACCCTACTGCCGATCCTCATTCTCACCTTCCGGCCGAAGTTCATCATGCGAGAGGCGGGTCGTGCCCCGGCGCACGTGATGCGAGCATACGAAAGCAAAGTCGCCGCGCAGCAGCGCGCGTAGAGGAACTCATGGAATACGAATACCATCTCGGACTCTACAGCTCGATCGCGATCGTGCTCGGCTTCAGTTTCCTGGTGGTCGCGCTCGACGAATATGTCGCCAAGCCGTGGCGCCATCGCCATTGGGAGAAGCGTGCGGCGTCCGGCGATCGCGAGGCGCAAGAGCTGATAAAGCTGGCACGCACGGCAAAGGTCAGCGACGAGTAGCTCGCTCGGATGAGCGCGCTTCGGCTGGTTCGCATCGCGGCGATCGCGGTCGGTTTCTTCGTCGTCTTCACGCTCTCGCAGGAGGCGACCAGGGCCCGGCAGGGCACGACCGTGCCGGGCATCTCATGGGCGATCGGCGCCCTCTCCGTCATCTTTCTGATCAGCGCCATCGCCGCCGAGCGGACGCAGGGTCCCGAGCACAACGGCCGCAAGGACCTCGTATGGGGTCTCGCGACCGGCGGGATCGCGATCGTCCTCTCGCGCTTCTGAGCTCGGCGCCGGCGCGACCGCGACAGGTCAGCGCGCCGGCGGCGGCGGTGCGGTGACGACGCCGATCCGCTCGACCCCCGCCGCTCGGCAGGCGTCCATCACCTCGACGACGCGCGCGTAGGAAAGGCTCCGGTCGGCGGCGAGCATTACCGTCTTGTCGGCGCGCTCGGCGTAGATCGACGTCAGGCGATCGGCGAGGCCGTCGCTCGCCAACGGGCTCCCTTCGAACGAGACCGTCCCGTCCGCCGCGACCGTGAGCGTCGGCGTCGTTTCGGTGGTCTGCTCCTTCGCTTGCGCCGCGATCGGCAGCTCGACCGGCAACTCGTCCTTCAGGAACGGCGTCATCACGAGCAGGATCACGAGCAGCACCAGGACGACGTCGACGAGCGGCGTCACGTTGATCTCGGCGCGGAGCTCCGTGTCGAGTGAGGGGCCGTTCATCGCCACGACGGACCTCCGGTGCCGGTGGTCGAGCGTGCCGGTTCGTCGGCGCGTTCGACCAGCCGTTGGATCGCGAAGTCTTCCGCTGCCGTCTCGAGCGCCGACAGCTGCCGCCCGATCCGTTGGCTCAGATGATTGAACAGCCACACGGCGGGGATCGCGACCATGATGCCGAAGGCGGTCGTCACCAGCGCCTCGGCGATGCCGGTCGAGACGGTGTCGATGCCGCCGTGACCGGTGGCGCCGATCTCGTGGAACGCGTTGATGATGCCGACGACCGTGCCGAAGAGGCCGACGAACGGCGCCGTCGAGCCCACCGTCGCGAGCACGCCGAGCCCGCGCCGCAGCTGGTCGTTGCTGGCGAGCAGCTCGCGGCGCACGATCCGGTCATGCAGCTCGCGCCGCGTGTCCACGTCCGTCGCGCTCGCGTCGCAGAGTTGACGGACGAGGGTCGCGACTGGGCTCGCGGCATGCCCGGCCGCGAGCCGCACCAGCTCGGTCGTGGTCCGCGTGTCCCGCCAGCGCGCCAGGAACTCCGAGGACGCACGCTCGGCACGCCGCAAGCGCAGCCATTTGTCGACCGCGACCGCGGTCGACCCGAGTGACATTCCTCCGAGCAGCACGACGACGCCCCGGGCAACCGGCCCGGTGGCACGCCACAGCTCGACGATCGAGAGCTCCATCGGGACTCCTTCAGCGCAAGACGAACCGTACTGGTACTTCCATGACCACGCGCACCGGCCGCCCGTCATGATCGCGCGCGGGCCGGAAGCGCCATTGCTTCACCGCCGCAACCGCGGCCTCGTCGAGCAACGGGATCGAGCGCACGACGCGTATCGCGTCTTCGATTCGGCCGCTGCGGTCGAGGACGACCTCGAGGACCACTTGCCCTTCGATCTCGCGGGCGCGCGCCCGCGGTGGATACTCCGGCAGGACGCGGTCGACGAGCTCGGGAGGAGTCGCCACGTCGCGGAGCGCGAGCGGCGCCGTGCCGATGCCCCCCAACGTCCCGCCGGTGACGCCACCTCGCGTCCCGCCGGCAGTATCGCCATGAGCTCCCGCGACGCCGTCCGCGGTGCCGGGTCCCACCGCGGCGGTCTCGGGCGGGATCGCGGCTGCGGTCGGGTGAGGGGGCCGCTCGGCCGCGGCGCGGCGCTCGCGTGGGACCAACGACCTCCGCGACGGTTGCTCGATCCGGTCGCGGACCGGTGGCGCGGGCCGCGGCTCCTCCGCGACCGGTTGCGGGGCGGGCAGCGTCGTTCCGGCGTTCGCTCCGGTGGCGAGCACGCTGCCGACGGGCGGGGCCGCCGGTGGCGCCGGCTCGACCCAGACCAAACGCGCGGGCGACTCCGGCGCGGGCTCGTGGTGACCCCGGCCGAGCGCGAGCATGAGCGCCGACAGCAGGGCAGCGTGCAGCGCCACCGAGAGCGCCCACGCGCG
>JBGPIT010000467.1:0-3612 GCA_041485125.1 Binatia bacterium
GAGGACGAGTCGATCGCGCTCCAGCCCGCGATGGCCAAGCTCTTCGCGTCGGACGTCGCCGTGTGGGTGACGCAGGACGGCCAGCTCATCCACGGCGGCTGGGGCTACGCCGAAGAGTTCGCGATCAGCCGCTACGTCGTCGACGCGACGGTGCTGCCGATCTTCGAAGGCGTGAAGCCGATCCTCGAGCTCAAGGTGATCGCCCGTACCTTGTTCGGCCAATGATCGCGTCGGCTTCGGAGCGCGACGCCACTGTGCTAGTCCGGAGCCGATGACGGAATCAGATCCAGCGCCGGTGCTCCGGCGGCTCGCTGAGCGCTACGCGCACCTTCTCGAGGAAACGCTCGGGGAGAGGCTCGTATCCGTCGTGCTTTTCGGCTCAGTGGCGCGCGGTGATGCGAGGCCGACGTCCGACCTCGACCTCCTCATCGTTGCCGAAGGCCTCCCCAGCGGCCAGTTCGCGCGCAAGCGGACGCTCACAGCGGCGGATGCGCAATTCGAACCGGAGCTCGCAGCGGCGGCGCGCGACGGTATCGATACGCATCTCGCACGCATCGTCCGTACCCCGACCGAGGCGGCGCGGACGATCCCGCTCTACCTCGATCTCACCGAGGACGCCGTGCTGCTCGTCGACCGCGGCGGCTTCTTCGCAGATGTCCTGGCGCGTCTTCGCGAACGCCTGCGTCAGCTCGGCTCGCGACGCGTCTGGCAAAACGGAACCTGGTATTGGGACTTGAAGCCGGACTTCAAATACGGCGACGTGGTCGAGATTTGACGAGCGATCAGATGGCGCGCGGTTTCCAGCGCCGCGCCGAGACGGTCCTGCGGGAGGCGGAGCGCCTACGAGCCGATGGCGCGTGGAACCTCGTCGTCCGTCGATGCCAAGAAGCGGTCGAGCTCGCGCTGAAGGGAGCGCTGCGCGCCGCCGGTGCGGAAATTCCGAAGGTTCACGACGTCAGCGCGGCGCTACGGCAGCATGCCGATCGCCTGCATCCGTCTCTCCGCGAGTCGATCGACGTACTCACAGAAGCGTCACGCCGGCTCCGCGAAGAGCGCGAGCTGGCATTCTATGGTGACGAGGAGTCCGACACGGAGGCCGAGGCGCTCTTCAATGCACAGGACGCCTCCGATGCTCTGGCGCGCGCCGGAGACGTGGTCCATCGATGCTCCGGTGCTCTGACTGAACGGCGCGTCACATGAGCGTGTAGGAGTTGTGAACCGGCGTCGTCGCACCCCGGGGACGCCGTGATGCTGACGTGCGGTTTACGCCGGCGGCGGTTCTGGGCGGCGATCGGCGCCGAGCGTCGACACCCGCGAACGCCGAGTGCTCTATCATCGGCCTGGTCTTTTCCACTCGCGTCCGGATTGCTGCCGCTCATCCGGGGGGGATATACGGCGACGTGTGACAGCCGATTCGATTGAAACGCGGATCATGGACGTGCTCCGCGCAGCATCAACGATGGGTGACCGACTGGGGCTGCGCCGCCGGTGGAGCCGGTCTGAATGGACCGATCTCGTGAAAGCCGACTTGACGAAGCTCGGCCACGAGCTGGGTTTTGAAGTCAACGGCTGTCGACGGCACGAAGAGCGAGAAAAAGCAGCGGATTGGAGCGAGTGGGTTTGGGATCTCACCTGGGTGGACTACGACAAGGTGAACAACGTTACCCTCGACTTGCCGCTCATCGTCGAATCGGAGTGGACGGACGATCTGGGCGTAGACTTCGAGAAGCTCAAGGTGGGCCGCGCACGGCACCGGCTGATGATCTTCCGAGCTAAAGACAGCGTGGCCGTGAACCAGAAGATTCAATACTTGAAGGAATTGGTTCGGATGTACCGGGGCGGGGCAACGGGGGACAGGTATCTCTTTGCAGGGTTCAGCACCCAGACCAGTGATGTTCATTTCGATCTTTTTGTGGACCCACGCTGTGTCTAGACGAACAAGGCTGCCTGCCCGTCGCTTCTGGAGGTCTTCGATCGGGATCCGCCGCCCGACCTCGGCGTGGAACGACTCGCCCTGGCCGATGTTCGCGTCCGGCCGCGGCCTCGTGCTCGCGGCGGGCGCGGTATTCTGCGCCGGTCGGCTCTTCGGCGACGATTGCGTGGCGACGCGCGCTTAGTCCGTTTCGCGGGCCGCTCTCACGGCTTTCTCCGCGGTAGCGAGCGCGGCGGCCTTTGGTGTCACCGTCAGCAGCGCCGCGACTGCGGTGAGATGTCGCGCGTCGCTCATGGTCGCCTCCAGCTACAGCGGTAGCTCCTTCATCCCCTTGCGCGGCGCGCCGACGAGGCACGCCATGTTTCCCGCGGGGTGGCGGTTCTCGTACATGAGCTGGTGCGCGTGCGGGATCTGGTCGAACGTGAAGGTCTCGCCCAGGCACGGGTCGACTTTGCCGGCCAGCACCAGGTCGTTGAGGCCCTTGGCCTGGTCGTCGTTGGCGAAGTGCGAGCCCTGGAAGCGCTTCTGGCGCATCCAGAGGTAGCGCAGGTCGACGACGGCGTTGTAGCCGGTGGTGCCGGCGCAGATCACGACCATGCCGCCGGTGTCGCAGACGAAGATCGACGTCGGCACGGTGTCCTCGCCGGGATGCTCGAAGACGATGCGCGGGTTGCGGCGCTCGCCGAGCGCGTCCCACAGCGCCTTGCCGAAGGCGCGCGCGCCCGCCGCCCACTTGTCGTACGCGGCGTTGTCCTTCCAGTGCGGCATCATCCCCCAGTGATCGAACCGCTTGCGGTTGATCACGCCCTTGGCGCCGAGCGCCTTGCAGAACTCGAACTTGTCGTCGTTCGAGACCACGGCGACCGGGATGCCGCCGAGCGCCTTGGTGATCTGGATCGCTTGGCTGCCGAGGCCGCCGGAGCCGCCCCAGACGAGGACGACGTCGTCCTTCTGCACGTTGTGCGGCGGCCACGCGTTCAGCATGCGATAGGCGGTCGCGCCGACCAGCATGTAGGCGCCCGCCGCTTCCCACGTGAGGTGCTTCGGCTTCGGCAGGCACTGATGCGCCTGCACCTTGGTGAACTGCGCGAAGCTCCCCCAGTTGGTCTCGTAGCCCCAGATCTGGAAGCTCGGCGCGAACATCGGATCCTTGCCGGCTTTGACGGCGGGATCGTTGCGGTCCCAGACGCCGCAATGGATCACCACCTCGTCGCCGACTTTGTGCGTCGTGACCTCGGAGCCGACGGCGTAGACGACACCCGACGCGTCGCTGCCGCCGATGTGGAAGCCGGTCTTGTCGCCGCCGCGCGCGTGGACCTTGATGACGTCGACGGGGACGCCGAGGCTCGCCCACACGTTGTTGTAGTTGACGCCGGCCGCCATCACGCAGACGAGGACCTCGTCGGGCGCGATCTCGGGCACCGGAACGGTCTCGACTTGGAAGGCCTTGGTCGGCTCGCCGAAGCGATCTGGGCGGATCACCTGCGCGTGCATCTCGCGCGGCACGTGGCCGACCGGAGGGATGGTTCCGATCTCGTAGAGGTCGCGCTTTTCAGTCATGGGCGCGACCTTAATCGAGCGCCGGCGGGCTTTCAATTGAGCGGGGATCCGCTCGCGATTGTACCGTCGGACCGGCGGGCGTATCCCTCCGCCATGAGCACGCAGCCCGGCGAGATCGC
>JBGPIT010000468.1:0-3597 GCA_041485125.1 Binatia bacterium
GCCTGTACGGCGCCCCCGGCGAGCTCCGCGCGCTCGACACCGAGACGCGGGCGTCGCGCGACGTCGATCAGTAGCCCGAGACGCCGGAACCCCACTCCGCGGTCGACGCCAACGGACGCCGCGGGATCAGTCCGACGCGTCGAGCGCGAGCGTGCGCGGCAACGTTTGCGCGAGACCGCCGAATCCGCCGTTCGACATCAGCACGATCACGTCGCCCGCGGCGGCCTCTCGCGCCACCAGTGCCGCGATGTCGGCCGGATCTTCCACGATCTCGGCAACCACGCCACGGCCGACGAGACTTCGTACCAGCGTGTCCGTCGACAGGCGCTCGGCTTCGGGCAGCTGCTCCTTGTGATGGACGCCGGCCAACGTCACGCGATCGGCGGCGCCGAGCGCGTCGACGAACGCGTCCTGGAAGACGCGTCGCCGGCTGGTATTCGAGCGCGGCTCGAAGAGCGCCCAGATGCGTCGCCCGCCGTACCGACCGCGGAGCGCCGCGAGCGTCGCGGCGACGGCCGTCGGATGATGCGCGAAGTCGTCGATGAGGACGATGTCGCGACCGACGCCGATCACCTCCTGCCGCCGACGCACACCACGAAAGGTCGCGACCGCCGCGACCGCGGCGGCGCGCGCTACGCCGGCCGCCTCCGCCATCGCGAGCACCCCGAGCGCGTTCGCGACGTTCATCGCGCCGGGCCCACGACAGCTCGCCGGGAACGACGTCCCGTCCGGGGCCCGCACCACGAACACGGTCGCACTACCAGTGTCGCGGATCGCGCCTGCCTGCCAGTCACCTCGGCCGTGGACGCCGAAGAAAAGCGCACGTCGGCCGCTCGCGGCGACGACCGCGGCGACCTCGGGGTAGTCGGCGCTCGCAACGATCGTCGCCGACGGCCGCAACGACTCGAGCAGCCGCATGAACGCCGACTTCACGTGGGCGAGGTCGCGGTAGATGTCGGCGTGGTCGAACTCGACGGCGGTCAGGAGAACCGCGTCGGGATCGTAGTGCAAGAACTTCGGTCCCTTGTCGAAGAAGGCGGTGTCGTACTCGTCGCCCTCGACCACGAACCACTCGCCGCCGCCGCGCCGAAAATTCTGCGGCAGATCCTTGCAGGCGCCGCCGATCATGAAGCCGGGATCCATGCCGGCGCTCTGCAGCACCCACGCAAGGAGCGCGCTCGAGGTGGTCTTGCCGTGCGTGCCGACGATCGCCGCCCGGCGCCGCCCGCTCATGAAGAAGCGCATGAGCGCTTCGGGCATCGAGCAGTACGGAATGCCGGCGGCGAGCAGCGCCTCGACCTCGGGGTTGCCGCGCGACATCGCGTTGCCGACGACGACGAGGTCGGGTCGCGGCTCGAGGTTGGCGGCGCTGAAGCCCTCCTTCACCGGGATCCCCAACGACGCGAGCAAGGTGCTCATCGGCGGATAGATGCCCGCGTCCGAGCCCGTGACGTGGTGCCCGCCCTCCCGAAAGAGGCCGGCAAGCGACGCCATGCCGACGCCGGCGATCGCGATCAGATGGACGTGGCGCGGGTGCGCCGGCAGCTCAGGCCGCGGCGGCAACGGCGCGAACGATGAGGTCATGGATGAGTGGGCGGAACTCGCGGATCTTGTCGTTGTCGCGGCTCGGGTGCACGCGGTTCGAGAGCACGATCACGTGCAGCTCGCGCTCGAGGTCGACCCAGATCGACGTGCCGGTGAAGCCGACGTGGCCGACGGCGTGGCGCGACAGCTCGGTGCCGGCGGTCGAGTCGCGTGGCGACGGCGTGTCCCAGCCGAGCGCCCAGGTGGAGGAGCCGACGGTGTCGTCGCGGCGCCAGAACTCGCGGACGATCGCGGCCGGGAGAAACACGCTCTGTCCCTCGTAGCACTCACGCAGCAGGGTCGCGATGCGATCGACCTCGACCGCGGACGAGAAGAGGCCGGCGTGCCCGGCAACGCCGCCCATCGCGTAGGCGTTGTCGTCGTGCACCTCGCCGCACAGGATGCGTTTGCGCCAGGGGCAGCGCTCGGTCGGCGCGATCATCTCGGCGATCGGCTCGAGGCGGCGCGTGCGGAGCAACGAGAGGTCGATGAAGGAGGTCGTCCGCAGGCCGAGCGGCTTGTAGATCTTCTCGTGGCAATAGCGATCGAGCGACATCCCGCTCACCTCCTCGATCGCCGCGCCGAGGAGCATGAACCCGAGGTCGCTGTAGACCGTGCGCGCGCCGGGCGCCGCCTCCGGCTTCTCGCGCTGGATCGCCTCGTAGACGAACTCCCTCGCACCGTGGCTGGCGGTGAAGTTGATGCGGCCTTCCTTCTCGATCCGGATGATGTCTTTGCAGTACGGCCGCCACGCCGGCAGCCCCGAGGTGTGTGCCAGCAGGTGGCGGAAGGTGACGTGCGTCTTCCCGTGCACGCCGAAGTTGTGAAAGAAGCGCGAGACGCGATCGTCGAGGCCGATCTTGCGCTCCTTCACCATGACCATCATCGCGATCGCGGTCGCGAGCGGCTTGGTGAGCGAGGCGAGGTCGAAGATGGTGTCGTCGCGCATCGGCGTGCGCTCGGGCTCGAGCGAGCGATGACCGGAGGCACGATGGAAGACCACCTGGCCGCGCCAGTTCACCAGCACGACCACGCCGGGGAAGACGCCGCGCCCGACGGCGGCGTGCATCTCGCGCTCGACGGCGTCGAAGTTCACGCCGCGAGCGCCTCGACGGTGAGACGGTCGGCGTCCACGCGCACCGGCACGCCGAGCACCAGCGGCAAGTTCTCGGACAAGTGACCGGCGGGAAACCCCGCGACCACGGGAAACGGCGCCGCGGCGAACACATCGTGGAAGACGGCGCTCGCGAGATCGTCGGCGTGCCGGCCGTCGCAATTCGCAAACGACCCCAGCACCACCGCGGCGACACGGTCGAGCTTCCCGGCGAGACGGAGCTGCGTCAGCATGCGATCGATCCGATACGGGCGTTCCGCGACGTCCTCGAGGAAGAGCACCGCGCCGTCGGTCTCGACCGCGTACGGCGTGCCGAGGAGCGCGACCAACGACGAGAGACAGCCGCCGACCAAGCGCCCCTCCGCGACCCCCGGTGCGAGCGCCTCGCCGACGCTCTCACGCCATACCGCGCCGGGCGCGCGCAACAGCTCGCGCATGCGCGTCGCCGTCCGCGGCGCCAATCCCTTGGCGAGATCGATCGCGACCATCGGTCCGTGCAGGGCGACCACGTTGCTGCGGTCGACGAGGAAGCCGAGCAGCGGCGCGATGTCGCTGTAGCCGCACAAGAGCTTGGGATGCGTCGTGAAGAGATCGGGATCGAGCAAGGGCAGCACCTGCGCCGATCCGTAGCCGCCGCGGGCGCAGAGCACCGCCGCGACCTCGGGATCGCGGAACATCGCCTCGAGATCCGCCGCACGGGCGCGCGGCTCACCGGCGCAGTAGCGGCGTCGTGACAGCACCGCGGCGCCGACACGTGTCGTGAATCCCCATTCGTGCAGCACCGCGAGGCCGCGATCGAGCGCGGCAGGGTCGACCGCGCCCGCGGGCGCGACCACGCCGATCACGCCGCCCTCCGGAACCGATGGGGGAAGAATCATGGAACCAGCGTGCCTGCCCGC
>JBGPIT010000469.1:0-3583 GCA_041485125.1 Binatia bacterium
AGCTTCACGTAGAGCCGGTCGGCGGTGCAGCCGCGCGCGTCGCGCTGCGCCGTGAAGTCGTCGGTGATCTTGCCGACGCCGGTGAGAAACGAGATCGGCGTGCTCGAGACGAAGGCCGCACGGAAAGGTGCCTTGATCACCTGCTTGTCCGCCGGCTGGTAGATCCAGATCGTCGTGCCGTCGGAGATGATCTGCTGCTCGTCGGGCGTGCGGAAGTCCCAGCGCATCTTGCCCGGCTTCTTGAACGCGACGACGCCGCGCTGCTCGTCCGCGTCCTCGACCGACGAGACCGTCATGCGCTGCGTGAAGTCGGCGCGGAAAGCGGCCGTCGTTTCGTAGCGCGCCTGGAGCTTCTTCACGATCGCGTCGGGCGCCAGGCAGTCGTCGGACGCCGGGCTCTTTGCCACGGCAGCCCCTGCCGGCGAGCGATGCACCTTGGGCGACTGCTCGGCGCCGGCGTGAACGGGCGCGCTGGCGAGAACCGCGAGCACCGCGACGAGGCCGTACCTCACTCGTCGATCCGGCGCGCCAAGACTTCGCGCGGTCGGGCACCCTCCGCCGTCGACACCACCCCTTCGCGTTCCATCCGCTCGATCATGCGCGCGGCGCGGTTGTAGCCCACGCGCAGGCGGCGCTGCAGCCACGAGATCGATGCCTGCCGGCTCTCCGTCACGACGCGCACCGCCTGATCGTACATCTCGTCGTGGAGATCCTCGCCGTCCTCCTCGCCGCCTTCCTCGTCGCCACCCTCGAGGAGCTCCATTTTGTATTGCGGACCGCCCTGCCCCTTCCAGAACTGGACGACCTTGTTGATCTCCGCCTCCGAGACGTACGCGCCGTGGATGCGCGTCACGCGCGCCGTGCCCGGCGGCAGGAAGAGGCAGTCGCCCTCGCCGAGGAGCCGCTCCGACCCGATCGCGTCGAGGATCGTGCGCGAGTCGATGCGCGACGTCACCTGGAACGAGATGCGCGCCGGGAAGTTCGCCTTGATGAGACCGGTGATGACGTCGACCGACGGCCGCTGCGTCGCGAGGATCAGGTGGATGCCCGCCGCGCGCGCCTTCTGCGCGAGCCGCGTGATCGACTCCTCGACGTCACGCCCGACCGTCATCATCAAGTCGGCGAGCTCGTCGACTATGATCCCGATCCGCGGCAGGTGCTCGTGGACGAGCGGCGCGTCGGGCCCGACGCGCTCGACCGGCGGCCCCGGCGCGACGTGCTCGTCGCCGTCCTCCGGCGTCGTGAGCTCGATCACGCCCGCGCGTTTCTCCGACTCTTCGCGCGCCAGCATGCGGTTGTAGGCGTCGATGCTGCGAACGCCCTTCTCACGCATCGCCCGGTAGCGCATGTCCATCTGCTGCATCACGTTCGCGAGCGCGTTCGCCGACTTCTTCGGATCGGTCACCACCGGCACCAGCAGGTGCGGGATGTGATCGTAGACCGAGAGCTCGAGCATCTTCGGGTCGATCATGATGAAGCGCACGTCGGCCGGCGACGCCTTGTAGAGGATGCTCATGATCATCGCGTTCAATGAAACCGACTTGCCGGTTCCAGTCGCGCCCGCCATGAGCAGGTGGGGCATCTTCGCGAGATCCGTCACGTGGGTGTTGCCGGTCGTGTCCTTCCCGAGCGCGAGCGCCAGCTTCGACTCCGCATTCTGGAAGAGGTCGCTCGAGATGATCTCGCGGAGGTAGACCTTCTCTCGTCGCGGGTTCGAGACCTCGATGCCGACGACGGGCTTGCCGGGGATCGGCGCCAAGATGCGGACGCTGATCGCGCGGAGCGCCATCGAGAGGTCGTCGGCGAGCGTGACGATGCGGTTCACCTTCACGCCCGGTGCCGGCTCGAACTCGAAGGTCGTGATCACGGGGCCGGGTCGGACCGCGACCACCTTCCCGTCGACGCCGAAGTCGGCGAGCTTCGACTGGAGGATGCGCGAGGAGGCGATCAGCGCTTCCTCGTCGAGTCGAACGCCCGACTCCACGGGCGCGTCGAGAAAGCCGAGCGGCGGAAGCTCGAAGTTCGCGCCGGGCGCGAAGTGGAACTCTTCTTGTTTCAGCTGCTCGGGCTTGCCGCCTTTCTTGGCCGGCGTCTTCTCGACCGGCCGCGGCTCGGGCGGCTCGTTCAGGAGGATCGGCGGCGGCGCGGAAGTCTTCGACGACTTCTTCGCCGCGTCCCGACGCTCGCGTTCACGTTCGCGTAGCGTCGACGGCGCGCGTTCCGGCGCGTCGCCGTCGTCAGGATCGGCGGCAGGACGGAGCCGAGCCCGTAGCCGACTCGCCGCGCCGCGAAGCGACTGCCCCGCCGCGCGGCCACGTCGCGCCGCGACCGTGATCCCGCCCACGACCGAGCCGCCCGTCACGATCATCGCCGTGAGCAGGAGACCCGTCGCGACGATCATCGTCGCGCCCGCGATGCTGAAGAGTCGCTGGAGCTCGTACGCAACGAATCCGCCGATCCAACCGCCCGCGCTCGAGACGTTTCGCGTGTGGCGGAGCAGCGCCAAGGTCGCGGCGATCAAGAAGAGCTGCGCCGCGAGCGCCGCCGCCCGCCCCGCCGAAAGCGCGATCGAGCCACCGCGGAGGATCGAGATCGCGACGACGACGATGAAGGCCGGGATCAGAAACGCCGCGAGACCGAAGCCCTGCACGAAGAGATCGGAGAGAACGTGGCCGACGGGACCGCCCGCATTCGCGGCGGCACGCCCCGGCCCATAGCTGAGGAAGCTCAGTGCCAGGTAACAAGCGCCGGCGATCGCAAAGATCGCCTCGATCTCACGCCAAGGAGGAGCAGACCCGCGGCCAACCCGCTCCCGCGCCTCACTCTTTGCCACCCGTGCCGTCCTCCCCACGTCCGCTCCAGACCAATGGATGAGATGTCACGATCGTCCGCCCAAGCGCAAGGGCCGTTAGGCACGCGGCGCAGCGATCGGGGCATCCGCCCATACCCATCGATACGGGCCTATGATATGGGTGAGCCATATGAAAACCACGCTCGAGATCGACGACCGTCTGCTCGCGCGCGCGAAGCGATTCGCGGCGGCACAAGGCACTACCCTGCGGGCCATCGTCGAGGACGCACTGCGCGCTCGGCTGGCGCCTCGGCCGGAAACAAAGTCGCGCTACCGGTTCTCCCCGCCGACAGTTCGCGGCGTGCGGCAGCCGGCCGTCGACGTCGCCGATCGCAAAGCCCTCTACGATCTCCTCGACGAGCAGCGATGATCGCGCTCGACACGAACGTGCTCGTGTACGCGCACCGTGCCGAGAGTCGTCTTCACCGCCAAGCGATGAGCCGTCTGCGCGACCTCGTCGAGGGAAGCGCCCCGTGGGCGCTGCCGGTGTTTTGCATCGGCGAGTTCGTGCGCGTGGTGACGCATGCGCGGATCTTCCATCCACCCACCGGTCTCGAACCGGCACTCCAGTTTCTTGCGCAGGTTCTCGGCAGCCCATCGGCACGGCTGTTGGTGCCCGGACCGACCTTCGCGACTCTATTTGCCGACGCTTGCCGGGACGGCGGCGTTCAGGGCAATCTCGCGTTCGACGCTCAGGTGGTGGCCGTTTGTCGTGAGCACGGCGTGAGCACG
>JBGPIT010000470.1:0-3581 GCA_041485125.1 Binatia bacterium
CCCACCGTGCCGAGCAGCCGCAGACTTTCGAGGTTGTGCTTCTCCACCCAATCGTTGCCCCAAGCCATGAACGCGCGCACCGCCGTCGCGGAGCTGTAAAAGATGGTCACCTGATAGCGTTCGACGATCTCCCAGAAGCGGTCGCGCCGCGGATGGTCCGGCGCGCCTTCGTAGAGGATCCCGGTCGCCGCGTTGGCGAGCGGACCGTAGACGACGTAGCTGTGCCCGGTCACCCAGCCGATGTCAGCCGTGCACCAGTAGGTGTCGGTGTCCTTGAGATCGAAGACCCACTTCGACGTGAGGTACGCGTGCGTGAGGTAGCCGCCCGTAGTGTGGACGACGCCCTTCGGCTTCCCGGTCGTGCCGCTGGTGTAGAGGATGAAGAGCGGATGCTCGGAGTCGAGCGGGACGGCGTCGAACTTGGGCTCGGCGTTCGCCATCACGTCGTCCCACCAGAGATCGCGCCCCTCCTGCCACGCCACCTCGCTGCCGGTGCGCTTCACGACCAGCACCTTCTCGACCGACGGCGTCTCGGTGACGGCCTCGTCGACGGCCTTCTTCAGCGGCACCACCGCGCCGCGCCGAAACCCGCCGTCGGCGGTGATCACGACCTTCGCCTCGGCGTCGTTGATCCGGTCGCGCAGCGCCTCGGCGCTGAAGCCGCCGAACACGACCGAGTGGGTCGCGCCGATGCGCGCGCAGGCGAGCATCGCGATCGGCAGCTCGGGGATCATCGGCATGTAGAGCGCGACCCGATCGCCCTTCCGAACGCCGAGCGCGTGCAACGCGGCCGCGGCACGCGACACCTCGCGGTGGAGCATCGCGTAGGTCAGGACCTTGCGGTCGCCCGGCTCGCCCTCCCAGATGATCGCCGCCTTGTTCCGCCGCCACGTGCCGAGGTGCCGGTCGAGGCAGTTGTACGAGAGATTGAGCGTCCCGCCGACGAACCACTTCGCGTCGGGCGGGTTCCAGTCGAGCACCTTCGTCCACGGCGTGAACCAGTCGAGCTCCTGCGCGATCCCCGCCCAAAAGGTCTCCGGATCCTCGACCGACTGGCGGTACACACGCTCGTAGTCCTCACGCGTCGGCACGTGCGCGTTCTGCGCGAACTGCGGCGGGCACTCGAAGACGCGCTTCTCGTTCAGAACGGACTCGATGTCGGTCGTCGACGTTGTCATGGCTCGCTCTCTTCTCCGGGGAAATGCGGCGATCCGCCGCCCGATAGCCGCCAAGTTCGCCGCAGCGCGGCCATGATGTCAACCCTGAATCAGGGCGCGAGCGAGGACGGCACGCAGAGCTCCGCCGGCGTGCGCACCGTCAACGTCGCCGGCCCGAGCTGATTCGCGACGTAGACCGGCGTCCGCTTCGCGAACGCCGCCGCGCCGTGTGCGCGCGCGATCGCGTAGCACAGCAGGAGATCCGGGTGGCTCTCCGCGCCCGGCGACTCGCCGTTCTTGTCGGTCGGCACGCAGAGCGTCGTCGGCTTCTTCACGTCGACGACGATCGTGCCGAGCTGATCCTCGAGCACGACGCCGGGCAGCGCTGCGAACTTCGGCGTCCCCGCCGACGGGCGCGTCTTGTAGCAGGTGAAGTGGTCGACCGACGGCGCGACGGGCGACGACGGCGGCGTCGAAAGACTCTTCGCCGTCGGTATCAACACGCGCACCGGCTTGGTGAGATCGACGGTCACGCTGCCGAGGTGATTCGTGACCGTCAGTCCGTGGACGCGGTCGAAGTGCGGCACCTCGTTCCGCAGCTGATAGCCCGCGAGGTGGTCGGGATGCGACGACGCCGAGGGATCCAACCCGCCCGCATCGGTCGGCGTGCAGAGCCGTTCGTGCGCGAAGAAGATGATGGTCTTCGCCCCGAAGCGGTCGGTGAGGTGCATGTCGGGCCGCGGTACGAACTTGGGCGTGCCCGACGCGGTCCGCGAGCGGTAGCAGGTGAAGTGATCGGGCGCCGCCAGCGACGGGCACGGCAGCAGCATGGCGAGCAGAGCGGCGAGGACGGTGATGCGCATCGGGCCGGTGTACCTCGTCCGGCCGCTAACTGGGAAGCCACGCGAACGCCTCGCGCAGCGTCTCTTTGCCCCGGCGCTCGACGATGTCGCCGTGGGCGACGATGACGCGGTCGAAATCCCAGCCGAGCATGCGGTCGATCGCGGCGCGTGCGGCCCGCTTGTCGCGGATCAGGAGCTTCTCGAGGTGGCCGAGGCCGAAACGGCCGTAGACGCCGTCCGCCTTCAAGAAAAGCCGTACCGCCGCCGGCGGGCCTCGCCCGGCGCAGCGCGGCCGACTCGGTCAGTCGATCAGCTCGTACGCAGGAAGCGTCAGGAAGTCGGTGAAGTCGTCGCTCAAGACCAGACGGTCGATCAACGCGACCGCCTCCTCGAAGCGGTCGCCCTCGCCGCGCGTCAGCTTCCCGAGCTCGCTCTCGCGGAGGGTCTTGTAGAGGTCGGCCGTCATCACACGGCCGTCGGCGAGCTTCGCGCCGCGATGCACCCACTGCCAGAGCTGCGTGCGCGCGATCTCGGCGGTCGCGGCGTCCTCCATGAGGTTGAAGAGCGCGACGGCGCCGTTGCCGCGGAGCCACGCCTCGACGTACTGGATCGCGACGCTGATCGCGTTTCGCACGCCCGCCTCGGTAATCGTGCCGCCGGGAACGGTGAGATCGACGAGCGTCGCGGCGTCGGCCTTGACGTCGTCGCGCCGCCGATCTTTCTGATGCGGCCGGTCGCCGAGCGTGCGGTCGAAGGCCTCCTGCGCGACCGGCACCAGGTCCGGGTGCGCGACCCAGGTGCCGTCGAAGCCGTCGCCGGCCTCGCGCTCCTTGTCGGCGCGCACCATCGCGAGCGCCTTGTCGTTCACCTCTTTGTCGCGCCGGCTCGGGATGAAGGCCGCCATGCCGCCCATCGCGTGCGCGCCGCGGCGGTGGCAGGTCGCGACCAGGAGCTCGGTGTAGGCGCGCATGAACGGGACGGTCATCGTCACCTGCGCGCGATCGGGCAGGATGCTGTCGTCGCGCTCGCGGAATTTCTTGATCGCGCTGAAGATGTAGTCCCAGCGGCCGGCGTTCAGCCCCGCGGCGTGCTCGCGCAGCTCGTAGAGTATCTCCTCCATCTCGAAGGCGGCGAGGATGGTCTCGATCAGCACCGTCGCCCGGAAGAAGCCGCGCTCGAGGCCGAAGCGCTGCTCGGCGAAGGTGAGCACGTCGTTCCAGAGCCGTGCCTCGAGATGTGACTCGAGCTTCGGCAGGTAGAGGTAGCGGCCGCCGTGCGCGTGGTTACGGAAGGCGTAGAGCCCGAAGTCGAAGAGCGAGGCCGAGATCGGCGCGCCGTCGACCTCGAAGTGACGCTCGACGAGATGCCAGCCGCGCGGACGGACGAAGAGCACGGCGGTCTCGGCGTCCAGCGTATAGCTCTTGTCGCCGGTGTCGAGGGAGATCGTCCGCGCGAGCGCATCGCTGAGGTTTCGCTGCCCCTCGATGCAGTTCTCCCAGGTCGGCGAGTTGGAGTCCTCGAAGTCGGCCATGAAGACCTTCGCGCCCGAGTTGAGCGCGTTGATCACCATCTTCCGGTCGAC
>JBGPIT010000471.1:0-3579 GCA_041485125.1 Binatia bacterium
CCGCACCGAGCTCGCGTATTGGCAGACCCAACAGCACGACGCCGCGCACCGGGCGTCGTTTGCCGACTCCGTTCAGCCCGTGCTCGACGCCGGCCTCGTCGACCTCGTCGAGACCGATCATCGCGTCAGCGACGACGTGCGCTTGGTGCCGACCCTCGGCCATACCCCTGGACATGTGAGCGTCGAGATCGCCTCGCACGGGCAGGAAGCGCTCATCACCGGCGATTTCATCCACCACCCGTGTCAGATGGCGCGCCTCGACTGGTCGTCAGCCTCCGACTACGACGCCGTGCAGGCACGTCAGACGCGCCAGGCGGTCTTCAGCCGGCTTGCCGCGACCGCAACCCTCTTGATCGGGACGCACTTCGCTTCACCCACCGCGGGCCGTGTCGTTCGCGATCACAAGGCATTCTGCCTCGAGGTGTAGCCGCTCCGACGAGGAGCTCTAGCTCAGCGCGGGAGCGTCGCTTGGTTCACTTCCGCCTTGGCGCGCGACGCACCGACGACCGGGATCTCCTCGTCGCCGAGCGGCTTCATCCACTGCTTCCGGGCGAGCGCGCGCTCGACGTAGGGCGCGAGCGTCGCCTGCTTCCGCGCCTCCCGCGCGGGCGCCTCGGTGCGGAACTCCGGCGCGACGTCGCGCGCAAACAGCTCGAGCGCGGCGAGAATGTCCTGGTGACGGTTGTGGCCGGCTTGCTGGAGAAAGATCACCTGGTCGACGCCGGCGGCCTGGAAGTCGCGCAGGTGGCGGCGCATGTCGTCGGGCGTACCGATGCCGGCACCGCGGTAGCCGTCGTCGCCGGCGCGCGCGATCAGCTCGGCGGTGCGGTTGCCGCGCATCTTTTGAAACGACTCCCACAGCTGTGATCGGCCCGGACGCGCGTCCTGCGCGACCAGCGCGTTCACCGCGAAGAAGAAGAACTCGAAACCGTCCTGGCCGCGACGGATCGCCTCGGCGCGATCGGGGTGGATCGAGAACGCGGAGACCATCGCGAGGTTCGCGTTCACGGCGTGGCCGAGCGGCACGCACTCCTCGCTCTTGATGATGTCGTAGTAAGTCGTGCTCCAGGTCCGCGCCTCGTCCGGGTCGACGAACGCGAACGCCAGCGCGCCGAGGCCGTGCCGTGCCGCGACCCGGATGGTGTCGCGGTTGGTGCAGGCCATCCACATCGGCGGATGCGGCTTCTGCACCGGCTTCGGGATCACGTTGCGGCACGGCATCGAGAAGTACTGGCCCTCGAAGCCGGGGTACGGCTCGAGAACCATCATGTTCGCGATCTGCTCGCCGGCCTCGAGCGCCATGGCGCGCTTCTCCTTGGCGGGAATCTTGAATCCGCCGAGCTCGAGACGCGTCGCGCCCTCGCCGATGCCGAAGTCGAGCCGGCCGTTCGAGATCAAGTCGAGCATGCCGAGGCCTTCGGCGGTCCGCGCCGGGTGGTTGTAGTTGGGGATCACCTGGCGGATGCCGTGGCCGAGCCGGATCGTCTTGGTGCGCGCGGCCGCCGCCGAGAGAAACACCTCGGGCGCGGCGCAGTGCGAGTACTCCTCGAGGAAGTGGTGCTCGACGCACCAGGCGTAGTCGTAGCCGAGCCGGTCGGCGAGCTCGACCTGCTCGAGCGCCTCGTGGACGATGCGCTGCTCGGAGAGCGCGTCCCACGGCTTGGGCATCTGCAACTCGTAGAAGACGCCGAATTTCATCGCTGGCTTCGCTCCTTCGCGCCCGTGTCGGACCCGGGTTTAGTACACCGCCGCGACCGACCGCGGTAGCACCGCGCGACGCGGCTCGTCTATGATCGCCCACATGCCCGAACAAGTCCTTCTGGTCGAGAAGTCCGCCGTCGCCGACGGCGACATCATCCATGCGATGGCGCGCTGCGACCGGCCGATCATCGGCGCGATCAACGGCTTCGCGATCACCGGCGGCTTCGAGGTCGCACTCGCCTGCGACGTCCTGATCGCGTCGTCCGAGGCGCGCGTCGGCATCATGCCGGGCTGGGGTCTCAGTCAGAAGCTCAGCCGCGCGATCGGCATCTATCGCGCCAAGGAGCTGTCGCTGACCGGCAACTATCTCTCCGCCGAGCAAGCGGCCGCGTGGGGTCTCGTGAACCGCGTCGTCGCGCCCGCCGAGCTGCTGCCCGCGAGCCGCGCGCTCGCGAAGGACATGCCGTCGTGCGTTCCCGACGTGATGCGGAAGTACAAGCGCGTCATCGACGACGGTTTCGCTGCGAGCCTCGGCGATGGACTGCGCATCGAGACCCAGGCCTCACACGACCACGCCCGCGCGGTCAGTCCCGAGGCGATCGCCGAGCGACGCGCCGGAGTGCAGGCGCGCGGACGGCAGCAGGCGGGCTGAGCGCCGCCGCCGCGCCACCCGCGATCCCGTGATGTCGGGGCCCAACGACAGCGAAGAGCAGGACGCCCGCGACGCCGAGGCCGAAGACGAGGCCGAGGTCGCGACGCCGGTCCTCGCCTACCACCTCGACGGCGCGCGCATCCCGCTCTTCTTCATCCGCACTTGGTTCAACGAGTTGCGCGCGTACGAGAGACTCGCGCGCCGTCTCGGGCCCGACCAGCCGATCTACACGATCGCGCCGCCGCGCGGGACGACGCGCGCCGAAATGCCGCCGACCGCGGAGGCCTGGGCCGACTTCTGCCTCGAGCGCATCCGCGAGACCGGCTACGACGGTCCCTACCTGGTCGGCGGGTGGTCCTTCGGCGGCGTCGTCGCGCTCGAGCTCGCCCGCACGCTGCGGGCGGGCGGGGCCGACGTACGACGGGTGCTGATGATCGACGCCTGGCGACCGCGACACCGCGCCACAAACCGCGGCCGACTCGGCATGCTCATCCTCCATCTGAACCGCATGGCCGAGCTCGACACGGCGGCGCGGCGCGCCTACGTCCGGAAACGCATCGCCAGGACGCTCGCCAAGATCCGCGCGCGCGGGCGACCGGACGAGGGCGCGACCGTCGAGAAGGATGGCTACGGCGTCGAGCACGTGATCACGAACCAAGGCACACGCATGTCGTTGCTCCGCCGCGCCGTGTGGGTGGCGCACTGGAAATACATGAGCCCGCGCTCGGATCTCCCGGTGTCGCTTTACTGGTCGCCCGGCAGTCGCGATGCCCACAAGGACTGCACGCTCGGTTGGATCCCGACCCTCTGCGGCGATCTCGAGTGCGTCGGGATCGCCGGCGACCACTTCACCGTCTTCGAGGAGCCGCACGTCGCGATTCTGGCGCAGCGGATCGCGCGCACGCTCGACACCTACGCACCCGAGCGCCGCGCGTTGACAGCTCCAAGGACGAGCACATACGTAAGCACCTCGGAGGGTCCGCGATGACAGACAAACCGCTCAATCTGAGAGATCTCTCGACCAGCGCCGAGAGCGAGGTCGAGACGATGCTCGCGGAGCTCGAAGGTCGCGCGTCCGCCGGCGAGACGTGGACGGAACCCTTCGCGGCCTCCGACAAGGGTCCGAAGCCGGGTTGATCCGCTGGATCCGAGCGCGCGCGACCTCCTCTGGGGCGACGCCGACGTCTTCGGACGGCGGCGTGAGAAGAGCGCCGCCGGTCTCGTCG
>JBGPIT010000472.1:0-3574 GCA_041485125.1 Binatia bacterium
AAGGCATCGACCTTGTGGCCGGGGAGCTGGCCGCCCTCGCCGGGCTTCGCGCCCTGCGCCATCTTGATCTGCAGCTCGTCGGCGTTGACGAGGTAGTAGCTCGTGACGCCGAAGCGGCCGGACGCGACCTGCTTGATCGCGCTCCGCCTCGAGTCGCCGTTCGGCAGTGGAACGTAGCGCTCGGGATCCTCGCCGCCCTCGCCGGTATTCGACTTGCCGCCGATCCGGTTCATCGCGATCGCGAGGTTCTCGTGCGCCTCCTTGGAGATCGAGCCGAAGGACATCGCGCCGGTCTTGAAGCGCTTCACGATCTCCGCCACCGGCTCGACCTGCTCGAGCGGGATCGGCTTCGACGGGCGGAACTTGAGGAGCCCGCGCAGCGTCGCATGCTGGCGGCTCTCGTCGTTGACCAGCGCCGAGTACTCCTTGAACATGCGGTAGTTGCCGGCGCGCACCGCGTGCTGGAGCTTCGCGATCGAGTTCGGGTTGTACATGTGGAACTCGCCGCGCCGCCGCCATTGATACTGGCCGCCGGCCTCGAGGGCGCCGTCGAGCTCAGGCGCGACCTTGAACGCGAGCGCGTGCCGCGCGGCGGTCTCATGCGCGAGCGCCTCGAGGCCGATGCCTTCGATGCGCGACGCGGTCCAGGTGAAGTAGCGGTCGATGAGCTCGCGGTTGAGCCCGATCGCCTCGAAGATCTGCGCCCCGCGGTAGCTCTGCAGGGTAGAGATCCCCATCTTCGTCATGACCTTGAGGATGCCCTTGTTGGCGGCCTTCAAGTAGTGCTCGCTCGCGTCCGCGACCGTGAGATCCTTGAGCCGGCCGTCGCTCACCATGTCGGCGATGGTCTCGAGCGCGAGGTACGGGTTCACGGCGCCCGCGCCGTAGCCGACCAGCAACGCGAAGTGCATCACCTCACGCGCCTCGCCGGTCTCGATGACGAGACCGCAGCGGGTGCGGGTGCCCTCGCGCATGAGGTGGTGGTGCACCGCCGCCGTCGCAAGCAGGCTCGGGACGCCGGCGTGCTCGTCGTCGATGCCGCGGTCGGAGAGGACGAGGACCGTGGCGCCGCCCCAGATCGCCGCCGACGCTTCCCAACACAACGTCGCGACCGCCTTCTCCAGACCGGCCTCGCCGTCGTCGACCTCGTAGAGCATCGGCAGCGTGACCGTGCGGAGGTCACGCTGGTCGAGCGCCTTGATCTTCGCGAGATCGGCGTTGCCGATCACCGGCGCCTCGAGCTCGAGCTGGCGGCAATGGCCGTCGGCCTCCTCGAAGAGGTTGCGCTCCGAGCCGATCGTCGCCTTGAGCGACATCACGAGCTCCTCGCGGATCGGGTCGATCGGCGGGTTCGTCACCTGCGCGAAGAGCTGCTTGAAGTAGTTGAAGAGCAGCTGTGGCTTGTCGGAGAGCACCGCGAGCGGCGTGTCGGTTCCCATCGAGCCGACCGCCTCTTGGCCGTTGAACGCCATCGGCGCCATCAGGATGCGGAGGTCCTCGATCGAGTAGCCGAACGCCTGCTGGCGGGTGAGCAGCGTCTCGGGCTCGTAGCAGCCGACCTCGCCGGCGGGCCGTGCGGGCACGCTGTCGAGACGAACGAGATTCTCATCGAGCCAACGACGATACGGCTGGCGCGCCGCCATCTGCGCCTTGAGCTCGGCGTCGTCGACGATCCGCCCCGCGGCGGTGTCGACGAGGAACATGCGCCCGGGCTGCAGGCGGCCCTTCGCCAGAACGTTCTCGGGCGCGATGTCGAGGACGCCGACCTCGGAGGCCATGACGACGAGGCCGTCGTGGGTCACGACGTAGCGCGACGGGCGCAGGCCGTTGCGATCGAGGACCGCGCCGATCACCGTGCCGTCACTGAACGCGATCGACGCCGGACCGTCCCACGCTTCCATGAAACAGGCGTGGTACTCGTAGAATGCCCGCTTCTCGGGGCTCATGCCCTCGTGCTTCTGCCACGCCTCGGGGATCATCATCATGACGGCGTGGGGCAGGGAGCGGCCGGTGTGCACCAGCAGCTCGAGGGCGTTGTCGAACATCGCGGAGTCGCTGCCTCCCGGCGCGATGATCGGGGAGAGCTTCTCCATGTCGTCGCCGAAGAGCGGCGACGCGAACATCGACTCGCGGGCGTGCATCCAGTTGATGTTGCCGCGCAAGGTATTGATCTCGCCGTTGTGGGCGACGAAGCGGTACGGGTGCGCGCGATCCCACGATGGGAAGGTGTTGGTGCTGAAACGCTGGTGCACGAGGGCGAGCGCGCTCGCGAAGTCGGGCTCGCGGAGGTCGGCATAGAACTGCGGAATCTGCTCCGGCAGGAGCAGTCCCTTGTAGACGAGCGTCCGCGCCGAGAGGCTCGCGACGTAGAAGGACTCCGAGTCGCGCAGTCCGGCCTCGCGCACCAGACGCTCGACGCGCTTGCGGATCACGTAAAGCTTGCGCTCGAGCGCGGCCGAGTCGGAGGTGTTGCGGCCGCGGCCGATGAAGAGCTGGCGGATCTCGGGCATCGTATCGCGCGCGACCGGCCCGCACTTGCTGGGATCGACCGGCACCCGGCGCCAGCCGAGCAGGCGCTGGCCCTCGTCCCGCACCACGCGCTCGAAGAGCTCGAGACACTCGTTCCGCTCGTCGATGCGCTCGGGCAGGAAGACCATGCCGGCGCCGTAGTCGCCGCGCGGCGGCAGGGTGATGTCGGCGCGCGCGCAGGCGCGACGCAGGAACCCGTCGGGAATCTGCACCAGGATGCCCGCGCCGTCGCCGGTGAGCGGATCGCAGCCGCAGGCGCCCCGGTGCGTCAGGTTCTGGAGGATCTGCAGCCCTTGCTCGACGATCGTGTGCGAGGCGGCGCCTTTGATGTTCGCGACGAAGCCGACGCCGCAGGCGTCGTGCTCGTGCATCGGGTCGTAGAGGCCTTCGCGCTTGCGCATTGGCGCCATGATCGTTCTCCTTACGCGACCTTCTCCGCGTGTCCGCCGTTCCGCCGGCCACGCTTGCCCGCCGGCGGTCCGCTGTCGTCCTCGAGCGCGAGCTGCACGCGCTCGGTGTGCGTCGACAGGACGACCATCGTCTCCGTGCGCACGACGCCGTCGAGCGAGCGGATGCGGCTCAAGAGCTCCTCGAGCGACGTCGTGTTCTCCGTCTTCACCTTGAGTAGGAGCGAATAGCCGCCGGTGACGTGATGGCACTCCTGCACGTCGTCGAGGTTTTCGATCTCTTTCTCGAACCGGGCGATCGCGCGCGGGTGGCCGATCGAGACGCCGATGAACGCCGCGATGTCCTTGCCGAGGAGCCTGCCGTTCAGCACCGCGCGGTAGCCGGTGATCACACCGCTGTCCTCGAGCTTCTTCACGCGCTCCATGACTGCCGGCGCGGAGAGGCCGACCTGATCGCCGATCTTGGCGAGCGGCAACCGGCAGTTCTCTTGAAGCACATTCAGGATCCGGCGGTCGATACCGTCGAGATCGAGCTGCTCGTCACCTAATTTCATGAGGTTTTAACCCCGAGTTGCCGAATGGACCTACTGCGCCAGGCGATGTTTGTCAAGTTTTGTTAGGTGATGACGGTGATGACC
>JBGPIT010000473.1:0-3571 GCA_041485125.1 Binatia bacterium
CCATGTCAAGCGGTGTGTCGTTCTTCACGGCTCTACTCCTCTGAGAAATCTGTGATGGCGATGTACTCATCTGCGATCATCAGCCCTACTTCTCCCTGCTTCGCTTCGCGTCCCATCCGACGGCAGAACGCGCCCAACTTGGCGAGGTTCGTGTCGTCCTCGATGTCGTCCGGTGAAGTGTAGCAGTGGATCACTATCGGTTCATCGAAGACTAGAGCACGGTTGCGTTCGTCGTCCCGCCACACCCCGCTTTGCGCGAGGGTAGGCGGTGGCAGCACCGAAAACAGACCCGAACATCTCGAGTGCGTCCGTCACCCACCGATCCTGATCGATCCGTGTTGCGCCGTCACGTTGGACACTTGGAATGAAAAGAACGACTAGAACGCGCTTGTGTCGTTGGCTTGGAAATTTGTCTTGCACAGCACGGTTTCCTCGATCTATATAGATCGAAGCGGCGAGCTTGTAAAGACCAGTGCGCCGCGACCACTGGCGAGGAATGCGTCAGCAGCAGGTGCGCGGCCGTATGGCGGTTCCGCTCGACCGGTTTAGGTGTGCGAGGGCCTCGGAACTGGCAAAGGCGAGTGCCTAGCCGGTTCGCGCAAGCGGCGAGCTACCTCAACCATTCTCGATCCCGGAGGCAGGTACGATGACGAAATCGCGGTGGTCGAGGATCGCCACGCGGACCTTGCTGCGCCTTGCGAGTGCATCCCCGGCTGGCGCTGACTCTGGCACTCGGTCAATCACAGGACCATGCGAACCTTGAAGATGCCGTCCGGCGGGCGAATGCCGGTACTGGGGCAGGGGACGTGGCGCATGGGCGAGGACCCGCGCCGTCGCGCCGACGAGGTCGATGCCCTGCGCTACGGGATCGACCTCGGCCTGACGCTCATCGACACCGCCGAGATGTACGGCGAGGGCGAGGCCGAGAAGATCGTCGGCGACGCCATCGAGGGGCGCCGCGACGAGGTGTTCCTGGTGAGCAAGGTGTATCCACACAACGCGAGCCGGCGGGCCATGAGGGTTGCGTGCGAACGGAGCCTGCGGCGGCTGCGAACCGACCACATCGACGTCTACCTGCTGCACTGGCGCGGCTCGATCCCGCTCGCGGAGACGTTCGAGGCGTTCTTCGCGCTGCGCGAGGAAGGCAAGATCCGCGACTTCGGCGTCAGCAACTTCGACGTCGAGGACATGGAGGAGGCGCGCCAGTACGACCGAGGTCTGACCGCGACCGATCAGGTGCTCGACAACCTCATGCGGCGCGGCATCGAATGGGACCTGCTGCCGTGGTGCCGCCGTCATCACATGCCGATCATGGCGTACTCGCCGTTTCACGAGGGGAAGCTCCTGACCAAACCGGCGCTGCGGATCATCGCCGCACGCCACGAGGCGACGCCGGCGCAGATCGCGCTCGCGTGGCTGCTCCATCAGGATGACGTCGCGACGATCCCGAAGTCGAGCCGGCGTGAGCGCCTCGAGGAGAACCGCGGCGCGCTCGACGTGAAGCTCACGCGCGAGGATCTAGCCGAGCTCGACGAGGCGTTCCCGCAGCCGACGCACAAGGTGCCGCTCGCGGTCTCGTGACGGGGCGCGGTGCGGCGCAGAGAGTGATCGCCGCGCCGCCGCGCGCGTTCAGTCGGCGGATTCGGCGAGGGTGCGGATCGCTTCGACCTGGCGCAGGCCGCAGATGATCGTCGTCACGCCCGACTCGCGCCAGGGCGCGAGTCGCTCACGGATACGCTCGGGCGGGCCGACCAGCGACACCTCGTCGGCGAGCTGACTCGGCACCGCGGCCGCGGCCTCGTCTTTCTTCCCGGACAAATACAAGTCTTGGATCTTCTTCGCGGCGTCCTCGAAGCCGTAGCGGCAGGCGAGGTCGTTGTAGAAGTTCTTGCCGCGCGCGCCCATGCCGCCGATGTAGAGCGCGAGGAAGGGCTTGATCATGTTGAGGCAGGCCTCGACGTCGCTGCCCTGGATGACGGTCACGGCAGGCGCGATGTCGAAGCTCGCGAGCGACTTGCCGCCGCCCGCCTTGCGGAAGCCGGCGGCGACCGCGTCCTTGTAGACGCCGGTGCGATAGGGCGTGTACCAGACCGGCAGCCAGCCGTCGGCGATCTCGGCGGTCTGCTCGACGCTCTTGGGGCCGATCGCCGCGATGTAGATCGGGATGCGGCGGCCGTGGAGGATGCTCTTCAGCGGCTTGCCGAGACCGCTCGCGCCCGGACCGCGATACGGGATCTGATAGTGCTCGCCCTCGTGCTCGAGCGGCTTCTCCCGCGCCCAGATGTCGCGCACGATCGAGACGTACTCGCGCGTGCGCCCGAGCGGCTTGCCGTACGGGACGCCGTGCCAGCCCTCGACGACCTGCGGGCCCGAGACGCCGAGGCCGAGGAGGAAGCGGCCGCCCGAGAGCTGATCGAGCGTGGTCGCCGTCATCGCGGTCATCGCCGGGGTGCGCGCCGGCATCTGCATGATCGCGGTGCCGACGTGGATGCGCTCGGTCTGCGCCGCCACCCAGGTGATCGGGGTGACGGCGTCGGATCCGTACGCCTCCGCGGTCCAGACGGAATGGAAGCCGAGCTTGTCGGCCTCCTTCACGAGCGACATGTCGATCGCCATCCGCGATCCGGAGTATCCGATGTTCAGACCGAAGCGCATCAAGCCCTCCTCAGGCTGCGACCCAGTTGCCGTGAAAGCCGTACGGAATGCGGTGCGGGATGCTGATCTTGGCGATCGGCTCGCCTTGGATGTGGCGCGCGTCGAGGACGTAGAAGTCGCTCGCGTTCCGCGGCTTGTCGTAGACGAGCGTCAGCACGTAGCCGTCGTCTTCGGCCGCGCCTTCGTGGCGCGGCACGAAGAGCGGCTCGCCCGAGCCGTTCTCTGGTCCGAAGGATCGCATCTCGCTGGTGCCGCGTTCGAGATCATACTTCTGGATGGCGGTCCACACGGGCAGCGCGCTCGCGTTGGCCTCGGGGCCCGTCGCCGCCATGTAGCCGAAGCGGTGCTTGCGCCCGACCTTGCGCTTGTCGACGCGCGGGAACTCACCGTCGCGATCGTCGAGCGGCGTCGATTTGATCCCACCGCCGTTGCGCAGATCGATCGTCCAGCGGTGTAGGCGGGCGACGTTCTTGTCGCGCCAGCCCGGATCGCGGGCGGCCTTTGGGCTCATGAAGAGGAGCTGCTCGTAGCGCGCGACGTCGAGCGTGAGCTGGTCGTTCTCGACGTACGCGTTCATCGGGTGGAAGACGTACGAGGCGTCGGTCTCGTACCACTTCACGTCGGCGTTGCCGCCGCTGCGGGGCATGACACCGATGCGGGTGCCGAGCTCCGGCTTCCAGGCGAAGATCGAGCCGCCCTGCATCAGCTCCTCGAAGCTGAAGACCACAGGGCACAGGATGAACACCACGTAGTCTTTGGTGATCGCGAAATCGTGGATCATCGACGGCCAGGCGACGTCGATCTCCTCGCTCCGCACCAGCGCGCCGCTGCGGTCGGCGACGTGGTAGCGCAGGTAGGGCGGGAAGGGCGCGTAGCCGAAGAACAGCATCTCGCCGGTCTCGGGGTCCATCTTGGG
>JBGPIT010000474.1:0-3569 GCA_041485125.1 Binatia bacterium
CCGGTGCGCCGTGCGACTTTGCGTATCCATGTGCCAACCGGGACAATGGGTGCTGCGCCCAAATAACACCGGAGAGGACAGGGACGTGGAACACATGGAACATTTCGAGAAAACACACGTGTTGATCGTCGGCGCCGAGAGCGACGAACGTCGTCAACTCGTCGACTATCTGGCGAGCCATTCAGCGGACGTCGTCGAGGCAGGCGACGCCGCACAGGTGTGGCCGCTCGTGCGGCGTCGCCCGGTCGACGTCGTGGTGGCGACATCCGACGCGCTCGCGCGCGAGTCCGAACGGCTGGTGAAAGGCGTGAAGGAGTTCGACGACTCGATCGAGGTGGTAGCGATCGTCGACGCGCCGGAGCGCGGCCACGGGGCACTCGAGCAAGGGGCGTACGACTTCCTGCTGGCGCCGATCGACTTCGCACGGCTCGGCGTCGTGCTGCGGCATGTCGCCGAGATCGCGGAGCTACGCGAGAAGTCGGAGGTGCTCACGCAGCAGATGGAAGGCGCGGTCCACTTCGGTGATTTCGTCACCTGCGATCCCCGCATGATCCAACTCTTCAACCGAGCGCGCCGGCTGGCGCGCTACCGGGCGCCGGTGATCATCACCGGCGAGCGCGGCACCGGCAAAGAGGGCCTCGCCCGTGCGCTCCACGAGCTCAGTGGCGGCACCCGCCCGATGGTCAGCGTTTCCGGCAGCACCGCGGGCGTCGAGGAGCTCGACCGTGCGTACGCGGACGCGCACGGCGGCACGTTGTTCATCTCCGACGCGGGGTCGATGACGCCCGCGATCGCCGACCGCGTGACCGCGCTCCTCGACCGCCCCGCCGTGAACGGCGACGAGGCGGAGACGGTGCGCATCGTGATTGCCCGTGAGGACCGCCGTGAAGAGCCGTCGGGCGATCCCTTGACGGAGGAGATCGAGCGGCGCATCGGCGGCGCGCGTTTGTCGATTCCGCCTCTGCGCGATCGTCGCCCCGACATCCGCGTGCTGGCGCGCGAGTTCGCGAACGCAAACGGGCAAGCGGGCCAGCTCGCGCCCGAGGTCGAGGACGCGTTGGTCGCCCACGACTGGGCCGGCAACGTCGATGAGCTGCGTGACGTCGTGTCCGCGGCGGCGCGAGCGGCGGGGGGACGGCCGATCGAGCTGCAGGATCTGCCGGCGGCGTTGCGCCGGGGCGACAGCGGGCGAGGGCACGGATCGGAGAGTCGATTGTTGCGCGACATCGAGGTGCAGCACCTGCGTCAGGCGTTGCTCGAGACGCACGGCAACAAGGCGCGGGCTGCGCGTATCCTCGGGCTCAGCCGCTGGGCGCTGCAACGGCGGATGCAGAAGCACGGTATCCGGATGGAGGACGTCGTGTCGGGAAGTGGAGGGCAGGGCATGCGGGGCGATGAAGAGGCGTGAGGATGGCGCGCGACTGAGACGTTCGGTTCGGTGTTGGCGAAAGGCGGCGTATGCATCGCCGCTCGTCCTCCTCATGCTCGGCACGCTCGCGGTGACTCTCGGTGCGGCGACTCGGGTTGCCGCGCTCGAAAGCGACATCGAGATCGAGAACGACGTGTCCGACTCGCTGCCGAGCCGGCCGAGCGACAGCGAGGGGCAGAAGAAGGGCGGGCTGCCCTTCGCCGTTTTCCCGCAAGCGGGCTACGGCCCGGAGACCGGGCCGCAAGTCGGCGTCAAGTTCGACGGCCGCGACCTCTTCCAGGGCCATACCTTCATCGACGTCAATCTTCTCTACGCGCTCAACCTCCAACAGAAGGCCTCGTTCACGGTCGGCAACCCCGACCTCGGACGGTTCATGCTGTTCGCGACCGTCAACTACAAGCGCGATCCGTCGATGGAGTTCTTCGGGATCGGCAACAACGACATCGGTCCCGAGCCGCTCTCGGTGCAGGACATACGGCGCGGGCGCGCCGGCGTCCTGGTCGGCTATCGACTCTTGCGCCGCTTCGCGCTGACCTTGAGTGGGTTTTACCGCGAGACCGACATCAAGAACGCGCACGACGACGACCGCCTCTCGACGCGTCGGTTCGCGCCCGGGCTTCCCGGGATCGGCGGCGCCCGCGCGAACTATCTTGCCGCCGCGCTGGTCTACAACTCGCGCGACGAGATCGTACGGCCGACCACCGGTTGGAAGGTCATCTTCAAGTACCTGAACGCCGACAAGGCGCTGTTCAACGACGACGCCGATTTCTCGAAGTTGATCCTCGACGTCAGCTACCTCGTACCGTTGGTGTGGCGCCGGCAGGTGATCGCGCTGCACGGCAACACCGAGGTGATGTTCGGCGACGACCGCGACATCCCATTCTTCGAGCTCAGCTCCCTCGGCGGCGACGACACCATGCGCGGCTACTTTCCGTACCGCTTCCTCGGCAAAGGCAGGATGCTCTTCAACGCCGAGTACCGTCTGAAGCTGGTCGACTTCAACTTCATCCATCTCTGGGACGTGACGATCGACGGCGTGGGCTTCGGCGATGCCGGCCGCGTCTTCTCGAGCGGCGAGGAATTCCGCAAGCACTTCTACGACCAGCTACGCTACAGCTACGGTGGCGGGCTCCGCATCGCGCTCTCCTCGGGATTGGTCGCGCGCATCGACGTCGGCTTCAGTCCCGAAGAGACCGGTCTCGTCTATCTGAGCTTCGGCCACACGTTCTGAGGGCACTTCCACGACGCCGCGAAGGTCGCACCTCCGCCGCGTCAGCGCCGCCGACGTCCCCGCTCAGCTGCCGGTCGCGAGCTTCGGGCGTCGCACCGTCGCCGGCGTGACCCGCCGGTGCGAGATGCGGAACTGGCGCACCGGGAGTCCGCCGCGCTGGTGTGACGTCCGGTTCCGCCAGGCGAGCAGACCGCGGGCGAGATAGCTCGGCTCGAGCCCGAGCGCCTCGCAGAGATTGCGGAACGAGAACGGTGAGTCGTCGCCGTCCTCGCCGCGGATCCACTGCTCGGCCTCGGCTGCGCCGACGCTGTTCCGGCGTTGCATGTGAATGACCGCGTCGAGCAGGACCGCGAACAGCAGCCGCTTCTCCGGCGTATCGGAGGCGCGTGTCGCGAGACGATCGAAGTACTGGTCGGGAAGCAGCGCGTCCGGGATCGACGTCTCCGAGCCGTTACGCGTCGAGTGTCCCTGCTCTATTCTCTCTGACTTCATGTGTCCCCCTTGCTGCGTGCTGGCTGCGCGCTCGTGTCGTCGCGCTTCCAGCAACGCGCGTGCCTCGGTCGATCGCGTTTTTCTTCTCACCCCCGAAACGCGTCACGCTCGGCACGTCCGACATTCTCCGCCTGATCGAGGTTGCCTCCTTCGTCGAAACCGAACAGCGTCCTTCCCATCGACTGGCCTGAAACGCTAGCACACTCGAATGCGCGGGGCGTCCCTCGAAGTGGTGACCGCGCCTCCCTTCGACTTGGGATTCTACGAAGAGAAACGAGTGTTTCGGCACGAAATAGCGCCACGCAGGATGCGCGGGTTCGATCGATTTTCACCCACGCGGGAGGATTGCTATACCCGGGCCGGTGAACCAGAGCGCGGAGCGCATCACCACGCTCGGCTACGTCGTCCAGCAGCGCG
>JBGPIT010000475.1:0-3539 GCA_041485125.1 Binatia bacterium
CGAAGCGGTGCATGGCACGTGTCGCCACTCGGTCGGCCGCGCATCGTGATTGTCCCGAGCGCCGTGCAAATTTGTCTGCGCGTCGTGAACCTTCTTCTCCTCCGGTAGGGCGCAACGTGCTTGTCGCGGGCGAATCCGCCTCGCCGCACATGGCGCAACACTTGCTCACTTCGCGGCGATGGTCGCGACGCGCGAACCGATCTCCAAGACCGCGAAGCGTGAACGCGGATCGCGCGGCGGCTTGCCGACGCCGGGAACGGCGCGCGGAGAGACGCCGTCGTCCGCGACGAGCCCGGACGGACGCAACCCCTGCGCCGAGACCCTCATCATGATCGTCGAGGACGATGCCGATCTGCGCGACGGCATCGCCTATCTCCTCGAGGCCTGCGGATACCAGGTGGCCGCCAGCACCGACGGGGAGGATGCGCTCGACCAGCTGCGTCGCGGCGTGCAGCCGTGCCTGATCCTCCTCGATCTGCTGATGCCCCGGAAGGACGGCTTTCAGTTCCGCGCCGAGCAGATGCAGAATCCAAAATTCTCTTCGATCCCGACGATCGCCTACTCGGGGATCTACACGGGCAGCGGCCTGCGCGAGAAAGCACTCGGGCTCGGCATCACGACAGTGCTCGAGAAGCCGGTCGACTACGACGCGCTCCTCGACCTGGTCGAAAAGTATTGCGGGCGCGTGGAGCCGTGATGGCGGCGACCGCGGAGGAGGCGGAAGCGTCGACGCTGAACGACGGCAACGAGCGCGTGGCGCGCGCTGGTCACGACATCACGGCGCACAACGTCGACACCGTCATCAAGCTCGAGGACGCCGCGAAGGCGAAGCGCACCGGTAGTGATCGCGTCGCCGACGCGATCACCGCGTTCTGTGGCTCGGTGAGCTTCGTCTGGTTCCACGTGCTCTGGTTCGGCATCTGGGTAGCATTGAACGTCATGCCGGCGTTCCGCCACTTCGACCCGTTCCCGTTCGAGTTTCTCACCCTGGTCGTGTCGCTCGAGGCGATCTTCCTTTCGACCTTCATCCTGATCTCCGACAATCGCCAGGCGCGACTCGACGAGCGCCGGAACCACCTCGATCTGCAGATCAACCTGCTCGCGGAGCAAGAGAACACCAAGATGATCGAGCTACTGGTGCGCATCGCGGATCGACTCGGGGTGGCGGTCCATCAGGATCCCGAGCTCAAGGCGCTGAAGCAGGCAACGCACCCCGACGAGCTGATCGAGCAGATCGACGAGAGCATCGCGAAGAGCCGAGCCGGCGACGCACGTGCGTGAGAGTGATGACGAAGTCCGCCGCCCACCGCTCCGGGCACGTCGAGCCGACACGCGACGACGAGCCGCGCCCCCTGAAGCGCACCCGCCCGCGCCCGGCCGCCGGCGCAGCTGGCGCCCGCGGCCCCGCCGGCTGGTGCTATTGCGCGCTCGGCCTCGTCCTCGTGAACCGCGAGCACCTCGCCGCCGAGGCGAAGGACGAGGTGCCGGTCTCGCAACGCGGGTGGCAGCAAGCGTTGGAGGCCGTCTACCCGCTCAAGATCAATGAGCTCACCATTTCCGACGGCGAGATCACGTATATCGACAAGGACCCGAAGCGCCCGCTCACGATCAAGAACCTCGAGTTCGAAGCGGAGAACATCCGCAACGTCCGCTCACGCGGCGACACGTACCCTTCCGGGATCCACCTCACGGGCACCGTCTTCGACTCGGGCACGCTCCGCATGGACGGCAACGCCGACTTCATGGCCGAGCCCTACGCCGGCGTGAAGGCCGACGTCGACCTCGAGGACATGGCGCTCGACTACTTCGCGCCCGTCGTCGAGGAGTACAACGTCACGATCACCAAGGGCGCCCTCTCCGCCAAGGGCGACGTCGAGTACAGCCCGAAGGTGAAGACGGGTGAGCTGCGCGAGGTGACGTTGAAGAGCGTCGCGCTCGAGTACGCGAACCGGCCCGGCAAAAAAGAGTCCGTCATCAAGGCCGCCGAAAAGACCACCGACGCGGCCAAGAGCGTCAGCAACGAACCCGAGATCCTGCTCGAGATCGACCGCCTGCGCATCGTCGACAGCTATTTCGGCTACGTCAACGAGGATGCCGACCCGCACTACCGGCTCTACCTCAGCGACACCGACGGCACGCTCGAGAATCTGAGCAACCAGCGCAAACGCGGCACCGCCAGCGCCGAGCTCGAGGGCAAGTTCATGGGCTCCGGCACGACCAGCGCCAAGGCGACGTTCCGGCCGGAAACGAAGGGACCCGACTTCGACGTGAAGCTCGAGATCCGCGACACCGACCTGCGCTCGTTGAACGATCTCCTGCGCGCCTACGGCAGGTTCGACGTCGCCGGCGGCGGGTTCAGCCTCGACCTCGATCTCCACGTCCAGGGCAACCGCGCCGACGGCTACGTGAAGCCGTTCTTCAAGGACATGAAGGTCTACGATGCGCGGCAGGACGCCGAGAAGGACGTCTTCCACAAGACCTACGAGCGTCTCGTCGGCGGCGTCGCCGACTTGCTGGAGAACGCGCCCCGCAACGAGGTCGCAACCAAGACCGACCTCAGCGGTCCCGCCTCGAGTCCCCACACCAAGACCTGGCAGGTGATCGTCAACTTGCTGAAGAACGCCTTCTTCAAGGCGATCCTGCCGGGCTTCGAGGCCGAGGTCGGGAAGGACGAGCACGAGTAGCCGCCGCCGTGGTGCGGCGGCTGCAACGCGAGCGTAGCGCCGGCGTGCGATCAGGAGCGGCGGCGGAAAAGGCCGAACGCGCTGGTGTAGCCGTGCACGAAGGTCGTCCCGTGCACGGGGCCGATCTCGCCGTTGCAGAAGAAGCCGCCAAGCGGCACGTCGCCCAAGTGACGGCGGAAAGCGTCGCTGTCGTGATTGCGGCGTCCGTAAAGCGACGTGCCGCGGCCGAGACACGAGAACAGCACGGAGCCCGCCGGGCGCGCGGCCGCTTGCCGCTCGTGCGCGGTCAGCAACGCCTCGAGGTCGTCCGCCGACGTGCGGGCGTCGCGCAGGTGGAACTGCACGATCATGCCGGTGCGAAGCTCGGCGCCGACGGCGAGCGCGCCGGCCGCGGCGTCGATGCCGACGATGTTCCGGACCAGGAAGTCGCCTTGCCGGTAGCGCTCGCGCGCGTCGTGCATGGCGATGCCGAGGAAGAGCGACTGCCGGCAGAGGGCCTGATCCGCCGCCCGGAGGCCGCGGTAGAGCTCTTGCAGCACGGTGACCGCAGGACGACCGTCGAGGGCGTAGAGCACGTTCTCCTGCGCCGAGGTCACGAACATCGGCTCGCCGATCGGACGACAGCCTTGCGCGACGATCGTATCGAGGACGATGTCACCGCCGAGCGCGACCCCCGCGATGCCGCCGCGGTGCACGCGATCGTCGACATAGAGCGCGTTGCCACCGGGTTGCATGCCGCCGCTCGCGAGCCCGCCGACCACACGGTTGCCGGGAAAAGCGCGATCGAGCCCGCGCACGAAGCGCTCCGCGTCGGCGGTGAAGGGGTCGGCGACGACGAGGACCTGCGGCTCGCCG
>JBGPIT010000476.1:0-3537 GCA_041485125.1 Binatia bacterium
CATCGGACGGATCGCGGCCGGGTTCGGGGTTCCAGCCGAGTGCCCGGCAAAGGCCGATCCCTCGACCATCGACCAGAGCAGCGCGCTGAATTGCTCCGCCGGAGAGGACGCCGCCGCAGGCGGACACTCGACCAGCTCCATGCTGTAGCTCGTCACCCATCCGCGCGTCACACGCACCCGATATCCGAGATCGTTGCGGACGGACCAGCCGATCCCGTCGGGATTCTTCACCACGTCGTCCGCCATCCATTCCAAACGATAGCGAACCTGGTGCATCGCGGGAGCAAGTGGCGGAGCCGGTGCGTGCCGGCAGCCGCCCGCCATCAGGAGGGCGAGCGCCCCGATGCGCGCAGCCGTCGCCCATCTGTAGCGGCCGATCGGGCGCGCGCTCATCGTCTCCCGGCCGAAGGTTAGGGGCAGGTACCGCCGGGCGGTGTGCCGTTGCCACCGTTGCTCGTCGGCGTGCCGCGATAACAGCCGAGGATGTACGGAAAGGTCGTTGTCGTGTGGTAATGGTAGTCGCCGCCTGGTCCGACGTGTCCGTTGCACTGGTCGAGATACTGCGACCCCACTTTGACGCTGTACGCGTTGTTCGACCATACGCAGGTCTTCGGCACGCATGCCGTGGTCTCGGCGCCGTTGATCATGATCTCCGTGCAGTAGCCGCTCGAACACGCGGCGCTCGAGCTGCAGCCGACCGTCCCCGCTTGGTACCCGGTATTGTCCCAGCTGCTGAGCATCTGCTGGACGGTGCCGCAGCCGACGTCGGTGCACTCGTAGGGGCCGTAGATCGGGAACCCGTCGAAGGCGTATCCGACGATCGGGGAGGCGACGCTGGGGGATGGGTCGGGATCGTTCCAAGGGTCGGACGACGAGACCGCGCTCTGGGTCAAGCACTTCACCAACATCTTGTGATTGTGGAAGGTGCCCTGTTGCGCGGAGTGGCTGCCGCACTCGTCGAGGATGTTCGCCGCGATCGGATCTCCGTAGGCATCCGACGCCGGCTGAGCGCCCTCGTTGACGCCGTAGATCGGAATCCCGTTGACGGCCACTCCGATGTTGCCCAGCAGCGGGACGGTCGTCGTGCTCGCGGCGGCGCTCGGGAAGCGCGGAAACGTGAAGGTATAGCTCTTCGCTTGCAGGCCGTTGGGCGTCAGCGCCACGTACGTGTACGTCGGGATGCCGTTGCTGAGCACGGTCACGGTGGACGTGCCGCACGAGACCGACAGCGACGGGTGGAGCGAGGAATAAGAGCCCCCGGGACCGGGCGCACCGCTGACATTCAGGAAGTTCGACGCGGCACAGCTCGCCGAGCCCGTGGCGGTCGGGCTCGGTGACGGCGTGATCGTCGGCGTGCGGGTGGCCGTGAGTGTCGGACTCGGAGTCGCGGTCGGTGTCGGAGTCGGCGCGGCCGGGCAGATGCCCTCCGCCGTCGGCTTCTTGGCAGAGAAGAGCTTCGCGCCGGAATTCTTGATCACGCTCTCGATGCCGAACGCGACCGAATAGCGGTCGCCGCCGGCGAGCGTCAGCGCCATGCACCCGTCGGTTCCGGGATTGGCCGGAACGATTGCGAGCGGTCCGTTCTTCCCTTGAATGTTGGCTTTGATGGAAAAGTTTCCGGACCCGGACTTCCGGATCTTCAGGATTTTGACGGGGCCGTTCTGGCCCTTTGAATCACGATACTGGTAGCCGGTCGTGCCGGCGACCGACCAGAAGGGCTTCCCCGCCACGCTGATGCCTTGCGGTAGGGTGAACGATTGAACCGTCGGAGTCCCTCCGTTCACCGTGATCTCGAGGACCCCGCCCCCCACCGTCGGATTGCCGACGATCGTATTGATGCTGAGCACTTCCTTCGCGGAGCCGGAAACCGAACGTTTGGTGGCACCTCCGGAATCCTTCACGACGAGCTGGGATCCGAGAATGGTCTGCTCTGCCGCCCCGGCGGCGCCGATATCGGTGGTCGCGACGAGCGCCAACGCCAGCGCGACCGTGGTTGCGTAGGGGAGAGCGCGGACGAGACTCGGGCGGACGGCACGTTCCATGGGGGGCTCCTTCGAGAAATCGTCGCACGAGAAGCAATCGAGAAGCAACCGAGATGTCACCGCGGGAGCCGGAGCGATCCCGATCGCGAGCGCCAGCGTCGAGTGGTAGCACGTACACCAACTTCCCTGTACTGACCGACGTGCCGTGGCGCGGCTCGTTGCGACCGCCATAAGTCTTAACGCGCACAAAAACGTCGATCCAAAGGACACACGCCCATGGAACATGCGATCGTCACCGGCACCAGCAGCGGCATTGGGTTTGCCACGAGCCTCCACCTCGCGTCTCACGGGTATCGGGTGTTCGCGGGCATGCGGAATCTCGCGAAAGCCGAACCGCTCAAAGCGGCCGCCGCGGCAGCGAGTCTTCCTCTCGACGTCATCGAGCTCGACGTCACGTCGACCGCGTCCGTGCAGCAGGCCGTCGAGACGATCGCCGCCGCCCACGGCCCCGTCGACGTCCTGGTGAACAACGCCGGCATCGCCGGAGCCTCGCCTCTCGAGCTGACGCCGGAGGACGAGCACCGGCAAATGTTCGAGACCAACTACTTCGGCGCGATCCGCTGCATTCAAGCCGTGCTGCCGTCGATGCGCGAGCGGCGGTGCGGTGCCATCGTCAACATCACCTCGGTCGCCGGGCTGTGGGCGACGCCGAATCAGATCGCTTACTCGGCGTCGAAGTGGGCGCTCGAGTGCGCGGGTGAGGCGCTTGCGCACGAGGTGCGGCGTTTTGGGATTCGTGTGGTGAACGTGGAGCCCGGCGTGGTGATGACCAACATTTTCGCGAACTCGGCGGACGCGACCCGCTATGACAAGACGTCGCCGTACCAGCCGATCATGCGGCGGAACGGCAAGGTCTTCGCCGCGGGCTTCCGCGATCCTGCGCAACCCGAGGACGTTGCCGAGACGATTCTCGCGGCGATCACCAGCGACGAATATCGCCTGCGGTGGCCGGTCGGGAAAGATGCCGTCGCGTTCAGCAAGGGTCGCCCGAAGACTTCGGATGAGGACTGGATCGCGATGGGCGACGATCTCTCGGATCAGGAATACAATCGGCGGTTCCTCGAGTACTTCGGCATCCAACTCTGAATGAACGCAACCAGCGGTTGCGCGGCGCGCTGGACCGTCGGCGTCGTCGTATTGGTGGCTTTCGCGGCTGCGTGCGTCCGAAGGTTGCCGAGCGCGAGACCGGACGATCACGGTCCGCCTACCTCCTACTCGGTCCGCCAGCCGAGTCTCTTGCCGGATCAATTGACGTTACCGCTCGAGCAGCGCGGCGACTTGTTCTTCGCCAAGGCCGAAATCAATGGCCGCGACGTCGGTGAATTCCTCGTCGACACCGGGGCCGACATGACGTTCGTCGACCGCGACCTTGCGGATCGGCTGAAGCTTCCCGAGCTCGTCGACGTGCAGGTCGGCGGCGTCCACGAGTACGCACGGGCGAGCCTGTGCACGCTCGAGAGTCTGACCGTCGGGGGTTTGCAACTCGATTCGACGG
>JBGPIT010000477.1:0-3520 GCA_041485125.1 Binatia bacterium
ACGCGGGTGTCCTTGCCGATGATGATCTTGTGGCGCCGGCCGCCGTTCTTGAAGACGTAGGCGACGGCGCGGCCGAGCCGGAGCGCGGTCTCCGAGGTCATCGGCTCGACGTTGGCGACGCCGCGGACGCCGTCGGTGCCGAAGAGCTGTCGTGTCCGTGCGGGGCTGGGGTCGCTCGTGTCGGTCATGTCCGTCCGCCCTTTTTCTCTTCGGATTTCTTTTCGCCGGGTGCGATCCTCAGCTTGAGCACCGTGGGATCTTGCTTCACCAGCTCGACGTCCGGCGGCAACGTCACCTGCGGCTGCACGTCGTGCTCGCCGACCTCGAGCCGCGCACCGTCGACCCAGACGCTGCCGTCGCCGAGCTCGAGCGCCCGCACGCTGCGTTCCGGACCCCGGACGCTCAGATTGACACGGGGCGGGCGCAGCTGGAAGGGGCGATCGACGTTTCGCACCTCGACCGGCACGCGCGCGTAGTCGCGCTGCACCACGATCGGCGTGACCGTGAGCTGTACGGTCACGCGCTCGGGCTTGAGCACGATCGAGTCCTCGCGGGGCACGAGCGCGATATCGCGATGCGCCGAGGTGACGAGACCGGAGACGTCGACGGGCTCGGTCTCGACCGTCTGGACGCTCTGCACCACCGTCGCCGGGCCGGTGATCGTCACCTTCGCCGGCGCGATCGTCGTGCTCTCGATCCGGTAGCCCGCCGGCGGCACGCCCATCTGCGCGAGATGCACCGGCACGGTCGCCTTGGCGACCGGCTCGAGCCGCACCGGCACACGCGAGGGCTCGACGTCGAGGATGCGCACGCCGCGCGGCACGCGGATGAGGTCGTCGCGCACCTTGAGGCGCGCCTCCGAGCCGGGCTCGAGCGACGAGAGGTCGAGGACGATCGGCGCGCGCCGCGCATCGAGCGAGGCGAGGAGCGGCGCCGGGCCGTTCAGACGGACGGCGACGCTGTCGATGCGCTGTGGGTTCACCAGCACGGCGCCGCCCGGCACGTTGGCCAGCTCGACGGGGAACTGAAACACCTGGGTCTCGCGCTTGCCGGCGTTCACGAAGAACCACAGCATGAACGCGAACAGGCCCGCGAAGAGCTTGGAGAGCAGATTGCGACGGAACGGCGCCAACAGCGCGCGTACGTCGGGTGGCCAAGTGGAGCGCGTCATTACGTTACCAGCTGCTGCAGCGTGCTGCGGAGGATACCGGCGTCGAGATCGCGGGTGATACGACCCTCGCGCACGAGCGAGATCTTGCCTTCCTCCTCGGAGACGACCACGACCAGCGCGTCGGTTTCCTCGGTGAGACCGATCGCGGCACGATGACGGGTGCCGAGCGTCTTGCTGACGTTCGGGTTGGTGGTGAGCGGCAGGAAGCAGCCGGCGGCGACGACCCGCCCGTGCTGGACGACCAGCGCGCCGTCGTGGAGCGGCGACGTCGGCAGGAAGATGCTGACCAGCAGCTCCTTGGTGACCTGCGCGTCGAGCCGGGTGCCGCCCTCGATGTACTCGTTCAGGCCGACCTCGCGGGCGACCACGACGAGCGCGCCGACCCGCCGGCTCGCCATCAGCACCGCGGCGCGCGTGATCTCCTCGATCACCTGCGCGTGCGCGATCCGCCGGTTGCCGCTGAAGAGCGGGCCGGTGCCGACCTGGGTCAGCATGCGCCGGATGTCGTGCTGGAAGACGACGACGATGACGATCAGGATCACGTTGCCGAGCGAGTCGAGGATCCAGTTGAGCGTGTAGAGCTCGAAGTACTGCGCGCCCTGGTACGCGATCCCGAGGACGAAGAGGCCGGTCAGCATCTGCACCGCGCGCGTGCCACGGATCAGCAGCACGAGCTGGTACACGACGAAGCCGATGATCGCCATGTCGAGCACGTCTTGCCAGCGCAGCTCACGCAGCAGCGCTAGCATCGCGGGTCCCGTCGCGCCGCGACGATCGCATCGGCCATGCGCACCGACCGGAGCGTCGCCGCGACGTCGTGCGCCCGCACGACGTGCGCGCCGTTGGCGACCGCGAGTGCCGCGGCTGCGGTCGACGCGACGAGGCGGTCGGCCGGCAGATCACCGGTACGCGTGACGGTGCCGAGAAAGCCCTTCCGCGACACGCCGACGAGGATCGGATAGCCGAGGTCGACGAGCATACCGAGATGGGCGAGGAGCGTGACGTTGTGCTCGAGCCGTTTGCCGAAGCCGATGCCGGGGTCGAGCCAGATGCGGTCGGCGCGCACGCCGGCGGCGCGGGCGGCGGCGGCGCGGGCCGCGAGGAAGGCCGCGACCTCCGCGACGACGTCGGCGTAGGCGGGCGCGACCTGCATGGTCGCGGGCGTGCCCTGCATGTGCATGAGCACGATCCCGGCGCCGCGCGCGGCGACGAGCGGCAGCATCGCCGGATCGAAGCGGCCGGCGCTCACGTCGTTCACGAGATCCGCGCCGGCATCGAGCGCGGCGGCGGCGACGCTCGCCTTCATGGTGTCGATCGAGAGCGGCAGCCGGGTCTCGGCGCGGAGCGCGGCGATCACGGGAACCACGCGCCGGCGCTCGGCTTCCGCGTCGACCGCCGTCGCGCCCGGACGCGTCGACTCGCCGCCGACGTCGAGGACGTCGGCGCCTTCGGCGATCAAGCTGCGGGCGTGGAGGACGGCCGCCTCTGGGGTCGCGTGCCGTCCGCCTTCGTAGAAGGAATCGGGCGTGACGTTGACGACGCCCATCACGGCGGTGCGATCGGTGGGACGGAGAGCTCGCACCGGCACGGGCACCGGCGCGCGCGCGCTATCAGGCGCGTTGCTCATGGTACGGCCGCAGGCTCGCTCGAAGGTATCGTCTCAAACTGGTCCGCGAGGAGCTCTTCCGGGGCGTAGCCCGCAGCCCAACGCCTCCCCACCCGTCCGCTTCCGCTGCACGCGCCGCCCGCGGCGCCGCCGTCAAGCCGTCGCTGCGTCGACCTTCAGACCGTTGCCGCCGCCGCAGCTCTGGATGATCACGTCGATGTCGGAGCCGTCGAGGCTCTCGCGCTCGAGCAGCGCCTCCGCCATGCGATGGAGGATCTCCATGTTGTCCTTGAGCAGCTTCTTCGCGCGGTGGTACCCCTCGAGCAGAATGCGGCGCAGCTCGGTGTCGATCTCGAGCGCGGTGCTTTCCGAGTACTCCTGCTGCTGCGTGAAGTCGCGGCCGAGGAAGATCTGCTCCTCTTTCTTTCCGAAGGTCATCGGTCCGAGCTTCTCGCTCATGCCCCATTCGCAGATCATCTTGCGACCGAGCTCGGTCGCTTTCTCGATGTCGTTGCCGGCGCCGGTGGTCATGTGGCCGAGCACCAGCTCCTCGGCGGCGCGGCCGCCGAACAGAATCGCGAGATTGTTCTCGAGGAATCCCTTGTCGTAGGTGTGGCGGTCGTCGATCGGCACCTGCTGGGTCAAGCCGAGCGCCATGCCGCGCGGGATGATCGTCACCTTGTGCACCGGGTCGGCGCCGGGCAGGAGCTTCGCGACCAGCGCGTGACCGGACTCGTGGTACG
>JBGPIT010000478.1:0-3482 GCA_041485125.1 Binatia bacterium
GGTGGCGGGGATCGATCCGCTCGAGCATCGTTCGATTCGACACGCGTTGCTCCGGGAGGTACGACCCGACGCCCGCCACGGAGACCGATATTTCGGAACGCGACCCAGAAAACGGAATGCGGTTCACGGAATCCTTCTTCGGTTGACACGAACGGCCGCAACGCGTGCGGCGGCATCCATCAGCTCGCGAGCGCGCTCGCGGCGTGTGGCTCGGCCCAGGCCGAGACGTGCAGCTTCCGGAAGATGCTGCGCTTCTTGTAACGATGGCGCTCCATGCGACGCAGGATGTCGACCAGCGCAAGCACGGCATCTTCGACGTACGGTCCTTTGTTCAGCATCACGCACTCGGCAGCGACGCTCGCCGCGGCGTCGGTCACCTCGGCACGCGACGGCACGCCCGTGCGGGCGAGCGTGTCGAGCACTTGCGTCGCCCAGATCGCCGGCACGTGCGACGCCTCGCACAACCAGAGGATCTCCTCCTGCACCTCGGCGAGCCGCTCGAAGCCGAGCTCGACCGCCAGGTCGCCGCGCGCGATCATCACCGCGACCGGCGGCCGCCGCATCGCCTCGAGCAGGATGCGCGGCAGATTCTCGAAACCGGCGCGGGTCTCGATCTTGAGGACGATGCTGATCGTCCGCTGACCGAGGGCCTCGTGCAGCGCCGTCACGTCCGCCGGACCGCGCACGAACGAGAGGCCGACGAGATCGGCGTGATCGGCGACGAAGCCGAGGTGGGCGCGGTCCTCGTCGGTGAGCGCGGCGATCGGCAGTGGGCTGTCTGGGAGGTTGATGCCCTTCTCCGCGCGCAGCTTGACCACCGGCCGCGACGTTCGGCGCACGCGCAGGTGCAGATCCGGGCCGTCGACGCGCTCCACGACCGCCTCGACCTTGCCGTCGTCGAAGAGGACGCGATGCCCGACCTCGACCCGCTCGAGGGCAGCCGGCGCGGTACAGGCGACGATCGCCGGCAACCTGCCGCGCGCCGCGCGTCCCTCGAGATCGCGTCCGGAGAGCACGAGCGCGTCACCGATCGCGAGCTCGATCGCGCCACCAGGGAGGCCGGCGAGACGCGCGCGACCGCGCCGCAGCACGCGCCCGCGACCCTGGTGCGTGTAGCGCGTACGCTCCACGACGTAGGCACGCCGGCGAATCTCTGCGATCGCCTGATCGCGTCCGACGCGGCGAACGGCGAGCCGGCGCCGCTTGCCGCGCGCGTCACGGAAGCGCAGCACGTCGCCCTTGCGCACCGTCGTGAACCATTCGTCGTCGAGCACCAGCACCGGTCCATCGCACGGTGCCGCCACGCGGGCGGCGGGCCGGAGTACGACGCGCGCCGGCGCGACGATCCTGCCGAGGGCGTCGCGCTCGACCTTCCAGGTCGCGACGCGCACGTCCTCCGCGATGGCGCCGGTACGGATCTTTGGACCGGCGAGATCCATCAGCACCCGGCATTCGAGGCCGGTGTCGCGACGCGCGGCTTCGAGGGCGGCGACGACGCGCTTCCACTCCGCCGGTCCCTCGTGCGCGCAGTTGATGCGCAGGACGTTCATGCCGGCGCGCAGCAGACGTCCGAGCCAGGCACGATCCGCCTCGGCGGCGCTCGGCGCCGTCACCATCACCGCTACGTGGCGGTCGGCAGGCTTCGGACCGAACGCGGCACGGGTATGGGCATGGAGAAGGAACTCGGCCATCTGCCATGAGAGCGCGTTGGCGCGGCTCGCGGAAAGCTGCGTCAGCTCCGGCGACTCCACCTCGCGACGTCCGCGCAGGATCTCGGCGATCCGGATGCGCACCTCGAGGAGCGAGGCCATGACGAAGCTCTCGGAACGGCCGAGGGAGGACAGCCCGTGCTGCTGCAAGAGTAGCTGCAGGTCGCGGAGATCGAGTTGGCGAAGCGCGGTGTAGTGCACGAGGTTGCGCGCGCTCTCCATCCAATCGCGGTCGACCATCGCGAGCGAGCCGCCGAGCCGGGCCTCGACGCCGCGCAGGTGGCGCTCGATACGCGCGAGCTCTCCGCCGAGGGCGTGCATTGCGACGCTGCTCTCGGACGCGGGCGGCGGCGGTACGGCTGTGAGACGACCTCTGTGCGCGCGCGACGTCACGATGCGAGATGATCCAACTTCCGTGCCGCTCGCGAGGCGCCCGCGCCGTATGTCGCGTCGCGCGAAAACCCACCTCGGGCAGCCGTCCCCAGTCGCCGCGCATCGCTTTCCGGCAGTGCGGCGAAGACCGCCTCGCAGCCCTGCGAAACTTCTCGTACCGGCTTCGCAAGATTGAGATGACGAGCGTGTTACATCGCGCCCGCATGCGTCGCGTCCGACGTCCCGCCGTGGCAGGTTTCTTGCGAGGCCCACAGGTAAGCGACGACGTGTGAGAGCTTGGCAGCAAGCTGCTGGCGATGACGAGCGGAGTCGGACGGAAGACGTCTCATCGCGTGACGTTGCGGCCGTCGTGTGGTAGCGCCCGCGACCATGAGTAGAGCCGTTCCGACGAGAGTGATTCCGTCGCTCGCCGCGCTTTGCGCGTTGCTGTCGGCGGTCATTGTCGATGCCAAAGAGCCGGCCGAACACGCGAAGGCGCAGTTCGAGCGCTACTGCGCGTCCTGCCATGGCGCGAGCGGGAAAGGTGACGGTCCGGCAGCCGCGGCGCTGACGAAGCGCCCTCCTGATCTCACGCGCCTCAGAGCGAACGCCGGCGGCACGTTTTCAACGAGCGAGGTCATGGCGGCGATCGACGGGCGGCGCGCCATCGCTGCGCACGGCTCGCGCGAGATGCCGGTCTGGGGTGTGCAGTTCAAAGAGGCGCTCGAGGGCAAGCCGTACAAGGAACGTACGACGCTGCTCACCGTTCGAGAGCTCGCCGAGTACCTCGCGACGATTCAAGAGTAGCCAGGCCGCGTCCCGGATACCGCCGTCAACGGATGGCAGCGCAGAGCTAGGCGCGCGTGCCCCGCTCCGGGCGCACCACGAGCAGCCGCCAGCGGCCGTCGATGCCGCGCAGCTCGTGTTCGCCGCGCTCGTCGAACTCGAGTCCCGAGCCGACGACGAGATCGCGGATGGTACCCGAGACCAGCACCTCACCGGGGCCTGCCAGGGCACCGATGCGCGCCCCGATGTGGACCGCGAGCCCGCTCACATCGCTGCCGCGCAGCTCGATCTCGCCGGCGTGCAGGCCGGCCCGCACCTCCAGGCCGAGCTCGCGCGCTGCGTCGGCCAGCGCGCTGGCGCAGCGGATGGCGCGCGCCGGGCCGTCGAAGGTCGCGAGCATGCCGTCACCTGTCTGTTTCACCACCCGGCCGCGGAAGCGCCCCACCTCGGCCGCGGCGCGCGCGTCGAACGCGTCGAGCACACCGCGCCAGCGCCTGTCACCGAGCTCGGTCGCGCGGCGGGTCGAGTCCACGATATCCGTGAACAACACCGTGGCGAGCACGCGATCGACGTCGCCGACGGGCGGGCGCTGTCCCGTGAGGAACTCCTCGATCA
>JBGPIT010000479.1:0-3461 GCA_041485125.1 Binatia bacterium
CGGTGGAGCTCGACACCGCCGGACCCGCGCTGTTCTTCACCCGGTGGGTGACCCACTTCTGCGCACCTGTCTTCGTACTGCTCGCCGGTACCGCCGCGTACCTGCACGGGCGGCGACTCGAATCGACACGCGCGTCGGCGGGCTTTCTGCTCAAACGTGGCCTTTGGCTGGTCTTCCTCGAGGTCACCGTCATTCGCTTCGCCTGGCTCGTCCAAGTCGGCCCGGAGTTTCTTTTCTTGCAAGTGATCTGGGTCATCGGCGTCTCGATGATCGTCTTGGCGGGGCTCGTATGGCTGCCGCGGTCGGCCATCGTCGCCTTCGCGCTCGTGCTCATCGCGGGGCACAATCTGTTCGATGCGATCCGAGCCGAGCAGCTCGGGTCGGCGCGCTGGCTTTGGTTGCTCCTGCACGAGCCCGGCGGACTCGTGCCGTTCGAGGGAGCACACTGGTTCGTCCTCTACCCGTTGGTTCCCTGGGTGGGGGTCATAGCCGCCGGGTATGCGCTCGGACCGTGGGCCCTCCTCCCGCGCGAGCAGAGGCGCGCGAGGTTCTGGCGCGTCGGCCTGGCACTGACCGTCGGCTTCGTCTTGCTTCGCGCCAGCAACCTGTACGGCGACCCGGACGCTTGGACGGCCGATCACGGACCGCTGCGCGCCGCGCTCTCATTCCTCAATTGCGAGAAGTACCCGCCTTCTCTGCTCTACCTCGCGATGACGCTCGGCCCGGCGCTCTGCGCGCTTGCGTGGATGGACCGACCGCTCGGGCCGTGGGCTCAGCGCGTGTCCGTCTACGGGCGGGTGCCGCTTTTCTACTACACGCTGCACCTCTTTCTGATCCACGCGGTGGCCATCACCCTCGCGTGGCCGAACCTCGGCGCCGCCGCCGTGACGCACTCGTTCCTTCCCGACGGCCCGCTCGGTTACTCGCTGCCCGCGGTCTATGCGTTCTGGGTCGCCGTCGTGCTCGGGCTCTACCCGGCGTGCCGTTGGTTCGCGGACGTCAAACGCCGCAGCCACGCCGCTTGGGTGAGCTACCTGTGAGTCCGCACGTGAACACGCTCGCGCGCGCGGTCGCCGCGGCGATCCTTCTCTCGGCATGCGCGGGCCGCGATCGTGGCTCTCCGACCGCGCTGCCGGCGACGGCGAGTGTAGTCGCGCCGGCGTCCACGGCGGACGATCATTCACCGGCGCTGGTGGCCGAGATCGCGGCAGCGGCCGACCGGATCGCCGCAGTGTCCGACGGCGCACCCGCCGCGCCGTGGGAACGGCTCGCGGAGCTGGTCGACGGTTACGGAAGCCGCATCACCGGCTCGGCGGCGCTCGAGCAGGCGCTCGCGTGGGCGACCGAACGGATGCGTAACGACGGTCTCGACGACGTGCGCCTCGAGCCGGTCACGGTTCCGCACTGGGTCCGCGGAAAGGAGCACGCGAGCATCGTTCGCCCAGTCGTGCGATCGATGGCGCTGCTCGCACTCGGCGGCTCGGTCGGCACACACGGCAGCGTACGTGCGCCGGTCGTCGCGTTCGATGACCTCGAGGCCTTACGGGCGACGACCGCGACGCTCGCCGGGAAGATCGCCTTCGTCAACCACCGCATGCCGCCTTTCAATGAGGAGCGGGACGACCCAGGCTACCTTCAGGGGATGCAGGCGCGACTCCATGCTGCCTCGGAAGCTGGCAAGCGTGGTGCGCTCGCCGTACTCGTCCGGTCCGTCACGGCCGCGAGCTTGCGCACTCCGCACACGGGTGCGCTCGAGTACGCCGACGCCGTGCGGAAGATCCCCGCTGCGGCGATATCCATCGAGGACGCCGAGCTCCTCGCGCGGTTGTCGCGGCGCGGGCCCGTCGAGGTCGAGCTCTCGCTCGGAGCGCGCACGCTCCCAGATGCGCCGAGTGCCAACGCGATCGGCGAGCTGCGAGGTCGAGAGCTTCCCGACGAGATCGTGCTGCTGGGCGCGCACATCGACTCATGGGACGTGGGCCAAGGAGCGTCGGACGACGGCGCGGGATGCGTCGCGGTGATGGAGGCCCTTCGGCTGCTGCGTCAAGCTGGGCTCGTACCGCGAAGGACGATTCGCGCGGTGCTCTTCACTGGCGAAGAGTACGGCCTCGCGGGGGCGAAGGCGTACCACCAGCGGCATGGCCGCGAGCACCACGTCGCGGCGTTCGAGACGGACTACGGGATGGCTGCGCCGGATGCGATCGGTCTGGGCGGAGGTGACGACGCCGTTCGGGCGTGGGCGCCGCTGTTGCCGGCGTTCGCACGCTTCGGCATCCGCCGCTTCCGGGGTCGTGCCTTCGGCGCCGACGTAGCGCCGATCGTCCAGGACGGCGCGATCGCGTTCAGCCTTCAGCCGGACGGACACCACTACTTCGACATCCATCACACCGAGGCAGACACGCTCGACAAGATCCGCCCCGAGGATCTCCGCCGCAACGCCGCGGCCATCGCGTTGCTCGGCTACCTGCTGGCCGAGCGCTGATCGCGGTCACCGGTCGAACCATCCGGCGCGCGCTAGAGGCGCGCCAGGCCGGTTTTGAAGACCGGTCGGGTGCAACGGGAAGCGACTCGGTCCGACTGGAGTCGGCTCTTCCTAGATCACAGGCGGTATCGAGTTGCCCGTAGGCGGCTGCTACCGACCGCTGTTCCCGGACAAAACCCGGACATCGGATATCCACGCGCTGTGCACGCTGCCGTCTAAGTTGCACGTCGTGCCGAGTTGTCCACAGACGGCTACCTCCGACCGCTGTTCCCGGACAGAACACGGACACCGCGTCTGTACCCGATTTTTCCGACAGATCTCCGTTCCACTCTCGACCTGGCGCAGCGCGCAAAGCTCTGTTCCGACGCCGCCGCCCCTTCTTCACGTGGGGCTTCCATCGCACGACAACATGCTGGCGAATTAGTCAGGCGCGGGATCGCTCCTTTTTCTGGGGTTTGGTCACAGCCCTCTTCATGGTTCGAAGGGACTTGGCGAAACGGACCCATCCTCGCGTCGAACTAAAGTATTCCTTGACACGTGAACGGAACTCTATAGGGTTCGCTATCCTCCCCGCATACGGTCAGACGGATTACTCCGTCGCCAGCAATCCATAGAACATTGGCCTGGCGGTGCCCAGGCGGAGGACCGATGACCATTCACCGACGCCACGTAGCGGAGTGTGGAAGGGCCACGCCTCAGCCAATCCGACTTCCTGCTTGGGTCAATGCTCCTCGTCCGCGGCAGACGTACGGTAAGGCGGGAAGGGGTGCTATCAGGAGGCTTCGTTCGATGGCGTCTGTCGCTCTTCCCGAACCGAACGCGCTGGCAAGAGCCCGCATGAGACGGAGTCGGACGGTGCTCGCCCGCGGCCTCATTAGTAGGCGGTCGGCCAATGACCGGCGGGGAGACGCCGGCGGTGCCAGGCGGAGGTTCCCTATGCGACTCCAAGGTAATTCGCGGATATGTGCCGCGAATCGTA
>JBGPIT010000480.1:0-3458 GCA_041485125.1 Binatia bacterium
AACGCGGATTGTCGAACTCCTGCAGCCACGGCACCTGGACGACCCAATAGAACGGCGTCCGTTGATACTGGGCGAGTATCGCGCCGTTGCGCGTCCATTGTACGACCGTGCCACACGACAGCAGCATGAGGAGGACGGTCGCGAGGAGAAGCCCGACGGTCCGCCGGTCGAACCGCCGCACCAGCCCGATGATGATGAGGACGAGGACCCCGTATCCGATGAAGTACGAGGAGGGGTTCGGGCCCCAATCCGTGGCGTAAACCGAAAGACCGGCGAGTACCCCTCGAAAGTATTGCGCCACGGCCTGCTCGGGCAGTGGGCCGGGTACGAACAGGTCGCCGAGGTTGCTGTTGGACATCGACCACGTCGCGCCGACCGTGAAGTCCGCCGTATCGAGCGGCGGCAAGAGCCGGATGACGACGGCCGCGAGGACGCCGTTCAGCACCAGCGCGGCGACGATCGGGAGTACCAGCTCGCGGCGAACGTTGACGAGACCGATCACCAGCGCGATCACGAAGAACGAGAACAGCATGTAGTAGTCGGTGAACAGCAGCGCCCACGTGACGGCGCTTACGCCCACCAGATAGCGGGCGCGTCTCGGCGTCTCGAGAAACCGCACCAACGCGGTGAGGCCCCACGGCAGCATGACGGCGCCCGCGGTCCTGAAATAAAATGGCGATGCGACGAACGACAGCACAGCCGGTGCGCCGGCGTAGAACAGACCGGCCCACAGTGCGGCGACGGTACTACCCGTCAACGCCCGCACGCACGCGCGCATGCCGAAACCGCCGATCACGATCACGGCAATCGCCAACAGGCCGAAGAACGCGACGATCCCCCGGGGGCCGTCCCAGAACCAGAACGGGGCGGCGGCGAGCGCGACCGTGGGCGCACCGCCGGCGTGCATCAGGTTGGCGCCGAGCGGATAGAAGACCTGCCGCGTCACGAACGGGTTCTGGCCGGCGGTGATCGCCGACCAGAACAGATCGAGCGCCCACACGCAGTTGAGGGAGTCGCCGGGAAACCCGGGCAAGACGGTGCCGATACCGCGGGCCACGGGCCACGTGGTGATCACGGCGAACGCGAGATACAGGGCGCCCGCGAGGCTCGTGTCTCGGCGGCTCAGAGGCTTAGGGTCCGGTCCGGAACTCGGGGTACGCGGGGCTCGTTGGGGCCAGCGGTGCGAAGAGACGCACCAGCCATGGGAACTCGGAAAACATGCAGACGATCATGACGAGCGCGCAGACGACGATCGCCGCGACCAAACCCTTCTGACGGTACAAGGCCTCCGGCCGCTGCACCGGACTGTCGTGCTCGAGCCCGAGCTTCATGTAGAGCGCCATCACCAGCGCGACAAACGGGAACGCCAGGATCAGGCTCAGGCGGTAGCGCATGATGAACGCGCCGAGGAACAGCATCGACGCCGATGCGTAAAACATCACGGAAACCAAGAGCTTCGTCTCGTCGTAATACCTGAAGGTGCGGCGGTAGCTCGCGGCGCGAGCGGAGTCGCCGATGTGACGCCACTCGGCGAAGCGTTTCATCGCCATGAAGTAGGCCCCGACCATCCAGTAGCTCATCAGGAGCGACGCCGGTGCGACCGCCTGGGGCCCGACGATGAACCACCCCACGAGCATGCGCAATGGATTGTTCACCGCCTCGGACAGGACGTCCAGGTACGGCACGTCTTTGCTGCGAATCGGCCTCACGTTGTAGAGGCACCCCATCACCCACAGGGCGGTGAGCACGACGGCGAGGCTCGCCGAGATCTGCAGGCCAAGCGCGATGCCGGCGATCGCCAACACGAGCCACTGGACGTACGCGAGTGCCGGCTGCACCTGTCCGGAGGGCACCGGGCGCGCGTGCTTGTCCGGGTGATGGCGGTCGAACGGCGCGTCGAGGAGCTCGTTCAGCACGTAGTTGCTCGAGGCGACGAGACCGATCGCGACCAGGCCGACGACGGTGCGTAGGACGAGGGCCAGGCTGAGCGGAACACCCCCCACCGCGATTGCGACGACGATGCCCGGCAGCACGAACACGTTCTTCGACCAATGATCGAAACGGCAAATCGCCAGGTGCCCGCGGAGCGTCGCGCGCGGCGCTCGGGTGCCGCCCACAGTTGCGAGGATGGCGAACGAGTCGAAGAGATTGAGCGGAATCACGCGCCGGTAGAGCCAGCTGAGCGCTGTGCTACGGCGGGCGAATCGATTGAGGCTCGCGACGGGCATATAGGCTTCTGCCCGCGTCGCGAGATAGTCGACGGAGAAAAACCACTTTGCCCGCTTCCAGCGCCGCGCCACGAATCCTTCCCCGCAGAGGGCGATGTCGATGGAGCGCCGCTCGAAGTACCCGACGTGTGCCAGCCGGTAGTGCCACCAGCGCGAGCCGAACGCGCGCGCCGCGACGCTTCCCGCGTCGGGAGTGACCACCAGCAGCACGCCGTCCTCCGCGAGATGTCGCGTGCATTGGTGCAGCAGGCCCACGGGATCGCCGACATGCTCGATGACGTCGACGAGGAATATCGCGTCGAATCGGCGCCCCACGAGCGCCGGGTGCGGTAGGATGCCGGGGAGGACCTCGACGCCGTGGCGCTCTCGGGCGACCTGCGCGAGCTTGCGGCTCGGCTCGATCCCTACCGCATCGAACCCCTGGCGGATCGCCTCGGACACGAGCAGGCCCGACGCGGCGCCGACGTCGAGCGCCGTGCGCGCCTCGGGTCGAAAATCGCGCACCAGCGAGACCAGCCAGCGCATCTGCAGCGCGCGGCTCTCCTCGCTGCCTTCATAACCGGGATCGTCCAGCTCGCCGTAGAGCGCAGTGAGCCGCCCGACGTTCGGGTCGTCGGCGAAGCGAAACCCGCACGCCCCGCATCGTACGAGCGCGAGTGTCAGTCCGTAGCGTCCATCGGTGATCTGCAGATCGGCGGGCGCGAGATGCTCCTGGATCCGATGGATCTTCCAGGGGCGCACGTCGGTCGAGCCGCAGATCCAGCACGTTGACGTGCCGATCCGGCTCTCGGCACCTCGGTCGGGGTGCGTGAGTTGCAGCGAGGACACGGGGGGGCCGTATAGCAGCGACCCGCCCCGATCGCGAAGCGGTTGCGCGGCGCGGCTACTCGAGCACCTTCGCCGAGAACCCGCGGTCGTTGAAGGTGAGCTGGGCCCGATTGCCGCTCACGACGGTCTCGAGGAGGACGTCGCAGCCCCACAGGCGGTACACGTAGCCGAGCGTCTTCTCCGCGTGCTCGAGGTGGAGATCGCGGGTCATCGACATTGAGCGGCCGTTCACCTTTGAGGTTCTGACTGCCCGCCAGCCGTGCGCTTCGTAGAGGATGTCGCGTTCGGCGCGTCGACGACATCGTGCTTCTCCGCGGAGCGCTTCTTGGCTTGGGCCGTCTTGGGCTTCTTGCGGCTGCCGGTAGGGGACTGGCGTGCGCGCGTTCTCACTTGGTGCCTCCG
>JBGPIT010000481.1:0-3456 GCA_041485125.1 Binatia bacterium
GTGCTGCGCGACCCGTCGCGGATCGCCGGCACCACCGGCGATCTCTGGGAGCGCGTGCGCGCGATCCGCTGCCCGATGCTGGTCGTGCGCGGCGCGGAGAGCGACATCCTCGCCCCGGAGGCCGCCGAGCGCCTGGCCGGCATCACGCACGCGGAGGTGCGCACGGTCGCCGGCGCCGGTCACTCGGTCATGGGCGACAACCCGAGCGGTTTCCTCGCCGCCGTCCAGCCGTTCCTGGCGAGTCTCGCCGCGCGGTGATCGCACGGCGCGGGCGACGACGCGTCCCCGAGCGTCGCGGCCACTGAGCCGATCGGCACACCCGCGCCCCGCTGCGCCCCTCCCATGATCGAGCTCGACGCGCTCACCAAACGCTACGGCGAGACCGTCGTCGTCGACGCGCTGACGTTGCGCATCGAGCGCGGCGAGCTCCTCGTCCTGCTCGGCGGCTCGGGGTGCGGGAAGACGACCACGCTCAAGATGATCAATCGTCTCGTCGAGCCGACCTCCGGCCAGGTGCGGATCGACGGCGAGGACGTCGCGCGCGTGCCGCCCTACGAGCTGCGCCGGCGGATCGGCTACTGCTTCCAGCAGGTCGGCCTCTTCCCGCACCTCACGGTCGGTGAGAACGTCGGGATCACGCCGACGTTGATCGGCCGGCCGCCGGATGCGGTCGCGCGGCGGGTCGACGAGCTGCTCGCGCTCGTCGATCTCGAGCCGCAGACGTTCCGTGACCGCCGGCCGCGCGATCTCTCGGGCGGCCAGCAGCAGCGGGTCGGCGTCGCCCGGGCGCTCGCGGCCGGGCCGAAGATCGTCCTGATGGACGAGCCGTTCGGCGCGCTCGATCCGCTCACCCGCGACCGGCTTCAAGAAAGCTTCCGCGCGATTCAACGACAGTTCGGCCTGACGGTCGTCTTCGTCACCCACGACATGGTGGAGGCGCTGCTCCTCGGCGATCGCATCGCGGTGATGCGCGCCGGGAGTCTGGTGCAGCTCGGCACGCCGAGCGAGCTGCTCACCCGTCCCGCCGACGAGTACGTCGCCCAGCTCATGGGCACGCCGGAGCGCCAGACGCGTGCGCTCGACGCGCTCCTCCGCGGCGCGGCGCCACGGACGGCGTGACGCGCACCGCGGCGGTGGCTCCGTGACCGACGAGCTCCGGCTCCTGCCCGGCTACCTGACGGCGCACTTGCAGCTCGCGCTGGTGGCCCTCCTCCTCGGCGCGCTGGTGAGCGTGCCGACGGGGATCTGGTTGGTGCGCCACAAACGCGGCGAGCAGCTCGTGCTCGGCATCGCGAGCGTCATCCAGACCATCCCGGCATTGGCGCTCCTCGCAATCATGGTGCCGGTGCTCGCGCTGATCAGCGGCGCGCTGGTGCGCACGATCGGCGTCGAGATCCGCAGCATCGGCTATCTGCCCGCGATCATCGGCCTCACGCTCTACAGCATCCTGCCCATCCTCAGGAACACCGTTGCCGGCCTCGACGGCGTCGATCCTGCCCTCATCGAGGCGGCGCGCGGCGTCGGCATGACGCCGGCACAGCGCCTACGGATCGTCCAGCTGCCGCTCGCCTTGCCGGTGATCGTGGCCGGCATTCGCACCGCCGCGGTGTGGGTCGTCGGCATGGCGACGCTCTCGACGCCGGTCGGCGCGCCGAGCCTCGGCAACTACATCTTCAGCGGGCTGCAGACGCGGAACTTCACCGCGGTCCTGATCGGTTGCGTCGCCGCCGCGGCACTCGCCCTCGTGCTCGATACGCTGGTGCGGGCACTCGAGCTCGGCCTGCGCGAGCGCCGGCGCCGACTCGTCGTGACCGCGCTCGTGGTCCTGCTCGCGCTCTACGCCTATACCGCGGCGACCTTCGCGCTCTCGTTCAGCGGCGGATCGGCGACCGGCCGCCCGATCCAGATCGGCGCCAAGACCTTCAGCGAGCAGTACATCCTGAGCGAGATCATGGCGCAGCAGATCACCCGCCGCACCGGCAAGGCGGCCGTCGCGGTGCCGTCACTCGGCTCGACGATCGCCTTCGACGCGCTCCGGACCGCGCAGCTCGACGCCTACGTCGACTATACCGGCACGATCTGGGCGACGATCATGCACCGCGACGACGTTCCCGATCGCGACGCGGTGCTGCGCGAGGTCGCGGACTTTCTCGCTGCCAAGCACGGGATCGCGCTCACCGGCGCCCTCGGCTTCGAGAACGCCTACGCACTCGCGATGCGGGGGGCGCACGCGCGCTCCCTCGACATCGACACGATCAGCGCGCTCACGCCGCACGCCGGCGGGATGGCGATCGGGGGCGACTACGAGTTCTTCACGCGCGCGGAGTGGCGCGCCCTCGAGCGCCTCTATGGCCTCGCGTTCCGCGAGCAACGCAGCATGGACTCCTCCTTGATGTACGAGGCGGTCGCGAACGGACAGGTCGACGTGATCAGCGCGTTCTCGACGGACGGCCGTATCGCGGCGTACGACCTGCGCGTCCTCGACGACGATCGGCATGCGATTCCACCCTACGACGCGATCATCCTCGCGAGCGGCCGCCTGGCGCGCGAGCAGCCCGACGTGGTCGCGGCGCTGCGCGAGCTGGCGGGGACGATCGACGCGGACCGGATGCGCGCGATGAACCTCGCGGTCGACCGCGACGGGGTCAATCCGGCTCAGGTGGCGCGGGACTTCATCGGGTCGCTGCCGGTGGAGGACGGTAAGAAATGAGACGCCGGCGTCGCGCTGAGGCGGGCGGGGCGGCGGGGCGTACTCCTCCTGGCGCGGAGGGCCGCCCGGTGGTGACGTCGATTGCAGATCGCGCATGAAGGCGGAGACATTCCAGAATCAGGCGGCCCTAACGCGCCAGGAGGAGCACGCCCCGCCGCCCCACCCGCCTCAGCGCGGCCAGGCAGCCCAGTCGAACATCCGTTGACGGCGCGTCGCACGGAAGTTCGTGATCTCCAGCCTGATGCCGTCGGGGTCGTCGAAGAAGATGGCGTAGTAATCCGAATCGTACTCTGGGTAGATGCGCGGCGCGGTGACCTCGATGCCGGCTTCGCGGAGCTCGCCGGCGGCACGGTCGACGGCACACTCATCGATGACGCGGAAGCAGAAGTGGTGGAGGCCGGGAGCGTAGGGATCGTGAGCGCGATCCGCACGCGCGGGGCGCAGCGAGAAGCCGAATTGTTGGTTGTAGTAGTGAATATGCGGATCGCCGCCGAGCGTGGACATCGCTTTGCGATACCCGAGTATCGGCATCACGACATCGTAGAACGCCTCCGACCGCGCAAGATCGCGGACGGTGACGTAGACGTGGTCGATACCGATCACTTCGACAGGCATCTATTCCTCTCTCGCCCGGCGCGAAGCGCTCGGGCCGTCGCGCGCGGTGGCGGAGGGCCTGGGGGGTGCCACCGGGCGGGGGAGGGGCGCCGGGAGTGGTGGGGACCCCCGGTGCTGCGCGGGGGGGCAAC
>JBGPIT010000482.1:0-3456 GCA_041485125.1 Binatia bacterium
CCAGTAGGCGAGCCGGGTCATCAAATGGGTCGGGTTCTCGATCGGGCTGAGGCGCATCGTTCACTCCTTTCGCTGATCGGCGTCGACGTGCACGTGCGCGTGCGCCGAGTTGAGATCGTGGTCACGGTGGTGGGCGCCGCCGAGCCGGTAGTGCAGGAACGGCAGCGCGCCGAGGATCGCGCCGAGCGTGAGCGCGGCGACGAGCGCGAGCGCGTCGCGCATCAGCGCACCGCGTTCGGCGCGCTCCGCGCCACCACGGCGGTCAAGACGACGAGCAGGACCGCCGGGAAATAGACCGCGGGGAAGTCGATCGCCCAATGCGCCGGCCCCACGAGTCCGCGTACCGTGTCGAGCACGTGTACCAGCGCGTGGAGCACGTAGAAGAGCGTTACGATCGCGAGCATCGGAAAGCGCACCGCGGGCACCACGGCGCCCCAGGCGAGCGCGATGCCGAGCACGGTGAAGACGCTGCCGAGATCACGGACGAAGTGCTCGTTCAGCGGACCGAAGTCCGGCACCGCCGCGGGTATGCCCGCGTACCAGCCGGCGGGATCGGCGAGCATCCAGGCGCCGTTGGCGAGGTTTCCGATCGCGGCGATCGCGAACACGTAGAGCCACAGGTCGCGCCGCGGTGCCGCCGTCGCGGAGTCGCGACGAAGACCTGCCGAGCTTGGGGACGTACTCATGATGACCTCCTTGCTGTGTTGGCCCGACGGCGGGCACGGACCGTGTGCCGCTGGACGACCGATCCGAGCGCCGCGATGCCTTCTTGAATGGCCGCCGGTGTGAGAGCGGCAAACGTCAACGTCAGCGCGTCACGGCCGCGGCCGTCGATGAAGAACACGTCGCCGGGCGTGTAGGCGACGCCCGCCTCGAGCGCAGCGTGCAGGATGCTCGCCGCGTCGGCGGCGGGCGGCAGGTGCACCCACACCGAATGCCCGCCGCGCGGCGTGGTCCATCGCGTACCCGCCGGCATGTGCTCCGCCAGCGCGGCGAGCATCGCGGCGAGCCGCGCGGCGTAGAGCTTCCGCATGCGCCGGAGATGACGCTCGAGGCCGCCCCGCGCGAGCAGCAACGCCAACGCGGCCTGCGGCAGGATCGAGGTCTCGACGTCGCCGTTCCAGCGCGCCAGCACCATCTTCTCGAGCAGCGGCCGGGCCGCGACGACGTAGCCGACGCGCAACCCGGGGAAGAGCACCTTCGAGAAGGTTCCGGCGTAGATCACCTGCCCCGCGCCGTCCATGGTCTTCAGCGCGGGAACGGGCGCGCCCTCGTAGCGCAGCTCGCTGTCGTAGTCGTCCTCGAAGATCGGCGTCTGGTGCTCGTCGGCGAGCGCGAGCAGGGTGCGCCGCCGCGCGTCGCTCAGCACCGCTCCGGTCGGGCTGTGTGCCGCCGGTGTGGTGTAGACGAGCTTCACGCGGCGCGAGCGCAGCACGCGCGCCAGCTCGTCGGTGCGCAGGCCCTCGTCGTCGACGCCGATCCCGACGATGTTCGCCTGCGCGGCCGTGAAGGCGAGCGCGGCGCCGAAGTAGCCCGGTTGCCCCATGACGACCGTGTCGCCGGGATCGAGCAGGACCCGGGCGGCGAGATCGATCGCGTGCTGCGCGCCGTTCACGACCGCGACGTCGGCGGGCTCGCAGGCAATCCCGCGCTCGACCAGGTAGCGGGCGATCTCGCGGCGGAGCGGCGGCCAGCCGTGGATGTCCTTCTGGCGCGCGATCTCGTCGAGCGGTCGCTCGAGCACGTTCGCGAAGGCGCGCGCGAGCTCGCGTGCCGGCAGCGCATCGGTTGCGATCTGTCCGCCACGGAAGTCGAAGCGGATCGGCTGGCCGGGACGCGGCAGGCGAAAGCCGTCCGGGACGCCGAGGGTGCGGGCGCGGAGCGCGAACAGACCCGACCAGACGAAGCCGCGGCTGCGCTGGCGCTCGACAACGGTGAGGCCGCTCGGCTCCGGCTTCCGTCGGGTCGCGACGAACGTTCCTTGGCCGACGTGCGCCGTCAGCAGTCCTTCGGCGACGAGCTCCTCGTAGGCCTGGCTGACGGTGTTGCGGCTGACGCCCATCGCCGTCGCGACCTCGCGCGAGGCGGGGATCTTCGTGCCCGGCGCCAGGCGCTCGGCCTGGATCAAGCCGCGGAGATAGTTCTCCAGCTGCTGATAGACCGGCTCACCTCTCTGCCGGTTCGGCGTGAACGCGAGGTCGAGCACGACGCGACGCTAGAGGGAGCCAATCGGTATGTAAAGGGCCAATTGGCTCGCCGGAGCGCGGCCGATTGGCCCAGTCGACGCGCGGCGAGTCGCGGCGCTCAGCGGGCGACGATCGCGCGCAGCGCCGGCTCGAGCGTCGGATGGCGGAACGTGTAGCCGGTCGCGAGCGCGCGTTCCGGCATCACCCGCTGGCCGCCGACGAGCATCTCGGCCGCCTCGCCGAGCACGACGCGCAGCGCGATGCCTGGCACGGGAATGACCGCGGGGCGATGCAAGGTCGCGGCGAGCGTGCGGGTGAACTCAGCGTTGCGGACGGGCTCCGGTGCGGTCGCGTTGAGCGTGCCGGCGATCTCGCCGCGGTCGAGCGCGTGGAGGATCAGGCCGACGACGTCGTCGCGATGGATCCAGGACATCCATTGACGGCCGCTGGCGATGCGCCCGCCGACGCCGAGCTTGAAGACGGGCAGCATCGGGGCGAGCGCACCGCCGCCCTGGTCGAGGACGATCCCGGTGCGGAGGTGGACGACGCGGCTGCCCGCGCCCGTCGCGCGCGCGGCTTCCGCCTCCCAATCGCGGCAGAGCTCGGCGAGGAACCCGCTCCCCTGCGCGGAGGTCTCCGTCAGCAGCTCGTCGCCGCGATCACCGTAGATTCCGACGGCGGATCCGCCAACCATCACCCGGGGCGGCGCGTCGAGGTCGAGGATTGCGTCGACCAGCCAACGTGTCGCGTCGACGCGACTGCGGCGGATGCGCTTTTTCCGCGCCGCGGACCAGGGTTGGGCGATGCTCTCGCCGGCGAGGTGGACGACCGCATCGACGCCGTCGAACGCCGAGCGTGATGGCGGCGATGTCGTGTTCCATTGCAGGCGCTCGGTGCCGGGTGGAAGCTCGCCGGCGGACCCGGGCTGGCGCGAGAGCACGACCAGGCGGTCGCCGCGCTCCGCGAGCGCCCGCACCAGCGCGCTGCCGATGAAACCGGTGCCGCCCGTGATCAGCAGCTTCATTGCTTCACGAGAAGAGCCGCACCTCGACGGCGGCGCCCGCCGGGAGCGTCGTCGCGTCGCGCGGCACGTGCACCAGTCCGTCGGCATGGACGAGGCTGAAGATCTCGGCCGATCCACCCGCGAGCGGTGTTGCCACCAGCTCCGCGTCGCCCCACTCGAGCGTGACCCGCGCGAAGTCGTCGCGGCCGGCGATCGAGGTGATCGGCTCGGCGAGACGGGCGACGGCGCGACGGCGTGGCGCGAGGC
>JBGPIT010000483.1:0-3445 GCA_041485125.1 Binatia bacterium
GACACGCGCGATTGGTTCGCGCAGGACGATGCCGGCAACGTCTGGTACTTCGGCGAGAACACCACGCTGGTCGAGAACGGATTGCCGGTCGACTTGAGCGGCTCGTGGACCGGGGGCGTCGACGGCGCCCAGCCCGGCATCGTCATGGAAGCGCACCCGGCGTTCGGCGACTTCTATCGCCAGGAGTTCTTGCTCGCCGAGGCCGAGGATCTCGCCGAGGTGATCAACCTCGACGCGTCCGAGACGGTCCTGATCGGCCACTTCGACCACATGCTCGAGACCGAGGAGAGCTCGCCGCTCGCCCCCGGCGACGTCGAGCACAAGTTCTACGCGAAGGACGTCGGCAACACGTTGACGATCGATCTTGCCACCGGGGAGCGGTCGGAGCTGAAGGAGATCGTGAACAACGGCCTGTGACCGCGTGACGCACGGGGCTCATCGGCGTCGCGGATCTCGACGCCGGTGAGCTTCGCCGTCGGGCTCACACCCGGTAGTACTCCCGGTACCACGCGACGAAGCGCCGGATGCCCTCGCGCACCGGCGTCGCCGGCTTGAAGCCGACCGCCTCCTGCAGCGCCGACACGTCGGCGTAGGTGGACGGCACGTCGCCCGGCTGGATGTCCATCAGGTTCTTGCGCGCCGGCTTGCCGACCGCCTCCTCGATCGCCTCGACGAACTCCATCAGCTGCACCGGGTTGTTGTTGCCGATGTTGAAGACCCGGTACGGGGCGTGGCTCGTCGCCGGATCGGCGGCGACCCGGTCGTAGGCGGGATTGGGCGCCGGCGTCGCGTCGGTGACGCGGATCACGCCTTCGACGATGTCGTCGACGTAGGTGAAGTCGCGAATCATGTTGCCGTGGTTGAAGATGTCGATGGTCTCGCCGGCGATGATCGCCTTGGTGAAGAGGAAGAGCGCCATGTCCGGACGGCCCCACGGACCGTAGACGGTGAAGAAGCGCAGCCCCGTCGTCGGCAGGTCGAAGAGGTGGCTGTAGGTGTGCGCCATCAGCTCGTTCGCCTTCTTCGTCGCCGCATAGAGCGAGACCGGATGGTCGACGCTGTGATGCTCCGAGAACGGCTGCACCACGTTGGCGCCGTAGACCGAGCTCGACGACGCGTACACCAAGTGCTGGACGCGGTTGTGGCGCGCGCCCTCGAGGACGTTGGTGAAGCCGACGATGTTCGCGTCGATGTAGGCGCGCGGGTTGACGAGCGAGTAGCGCACCCCCGCCTGCGCCGCGAGATGGACGACCTTGTCGAAGCGCTCGGCCGCGAAGAGCCCGGCCATCGCACGGGCGTCCGCGACGTCCATCTTCACGAAGGTGAAATTCCGATGGTCGGCGAACCGCCGCAGGCGCGCCTCTTTCAACGTCGGGTCGTAGTAGTCGTTGAGGTTGTCGATGCCGACGACGGTGTCGCCGCGATCGAGCAACCGGATGCTCAGATGGGAGCCGATGAATCCCGCCGCGCCGGTAACCAAGATCTTCATGGTCCGCCAAATTACCCCGGCAAGCCGGGGCTGCGAAAGACGCAGAGATCATCGCGCGCGGATGTCTCTCGACCGTTTTTCGTTGACACTTCCGCAAGCGACCTTCTAAGCTCTCCAGTGTCGTCTGCGTGCCCGACGCAGAACACGTCGCTCCCCGGAGGAACAACGATGCATGCGTTTCAGAGAGTCCTGGTCGGGCTCATCACCGTCGTCGTAGGCGCAATCTGGACAGCGAGCGCCGCCGCCCAACCCGTCGCCATCACCGACAACGGACCCGTCGTCGGCGTCGACAGTCCGACCGTTCACACGTTCCGGGGCATCCCGTACGCCGCACCGCCCGTCGGCACCTTGCGCTGGCAACCGCCGCAGCCGCACGCCGCCTGGTCGACGCCGCTCGACGCCAGTATCTTCGCCAACCATTGCCCGCAGCCGGCATCGCCCTTCGGCCTCACGACCGACACCGAGGACTGCCTCTACCTGAACGTCTACACGCCGAATAAGAAGGGCTTCGCGAAGGACGTGCGTCATCGCCTTCCCGTCATGGTGTGGATCCACGGCGGCGCGCTCTTCCTCGGCGAAAGTGACGACTACGATCCCGCGAAGCTCGTCGCCCAGGGCGTCGTCGTCGTCACCATCAACTATCGCCTCGGTGCGCTCGGCTTCCTCGCCCATCCCGCGCTCACCGCGGAATCGCCGGACCACGCATCGGGCAACTACGGCCTCATGGATCAGCAGGCCGCCCTCGAGTGGGTGCAGCGCAACATCGTCGCCTTCGGCGGCAATCCCAAGAAGGTGACGATCTTCGGCGAGTCCGCGGGCGGACTGAGCGTGCATTCGCAGCTGGCGTCGCCGCTCGCCGCGGGGCTCTTCCAGCGCGCCATCGTCGAGAGCGGCGCCTATCTGCTCAGCCAGCCGACGCTCGCCGCCGGCGAGACCCAAGGTAGCGCCTTCGCCACTGCCGCCGGCTGCAGCGATCAGAGCGCGGCCTGTCTACGCGGCCTCAGCGTCGCGCAGGTGCTCGCCAATCAGGGCAACACCGAGACCTCGACCAGACCGGTCATCGACGGCAAGGTCTTCACGCAGTCGATCAAGAACGCCTTCGACTTCGGCCAGTTCAATCAGGTGCCCGTCATGGAAGGCTCGAACCACGACGAGTTCCGCCTGTTCGTCGCGTTGCAAGTCGAGCTCGTGAACGGTCCGCTGACGGACGCGCAATACCCGGACGCGATCGCTTCGCTCTTGCAGGTTCCGCCCGCGGTCGTCGCGCTCTTCGTGTCGCACTATCCCATCACCGGTCCCTCCGCCTACCCGAGCCCCAGCATCGCCCTCGGCGCCCTCGCGACCGACGCCGCCTTCGCGTGCAACGCGCGCACGGCAACGCAGATGCTGGCGGTGCACGTCCCGACCTACGCGTACGAGTTCAACGACGAGAACGCGCCGGAGCTCTTCCTCCCACCGGTCAGCTTTCCCTACGGCTCGTCGCACGCCTCGGAGATCCAGTATCTCTTCAACGTCACCGCGCCCTTCCCCGGCACCCTCGACGCCGATCAGCAGACGCTCTCCGATGCGATGGTGCGTTACTGGACCGGCTTCGCCAACTCCGGCCGACCACACGGGCGGCACCTGCCGGGCTGGTCGAAGTACAAAGGATCACACGACGATATCTTCTCCCTGGTCGCCCCGGCACAGTCGAGCGGCCTCGAGTCCGGCTTCGCCGTCGATCACCAGTGCGCGTTCTGGGCGTCGCTCGGCATATAGCTCTCGAAGCACCGACCTTCGCTCCGAGTGATCGCGACGCATCACTGGGCGGCCGGCCAAGCGACTCTCCAGCTGAAACCAACAACATCGGCCCCTTCGGTGCATGCGCTCGTTCGGCGCGCATGCATTCTCCCTAAAGCGGACTATGGACTTGGTTCAAAGGGGGCATCTCACCATCTTCAAGAATCGCCTGATTCA
>JBGPIT010000484.1:0-3368 GCA_041485125.1 Binatia bacterium
CGGCTCTCCGATCGTCGCAACGCAGGCCGCGTTCCCGATGTTCATCATCTATGCGTCGAGCTTGGACGACCCGAGCGCGCACCGACCAACGATGGACATCTTCACGTCGAGCGCGCAGCCGTGGGACCATATGGACCCCGCGCTCGCGAAATATCCGAAGGGATTCGGCTGATACGTCGGCAGCCGACCCGCGGGCGTCAGCCTTCGATCTTGATCGCCTGCCGCGGACAGCGCTGGACGGCGAGCTGGACCTTCGGCCGTAGGCTCTCGGGCGGCTCGTTGATCAGCAGGTGCGCTTTGTCGTCGTCGCGCACCACGAACACCTCGGGGTTCACGCGCATGCAGACGGCGTTCCCCTCGCACAGCTCCTCGTCGACGATCACGCGCATCGGGTGGTCCGATCCTTACTTGGTATCGACCCGTGCCTCGGTGTGTTCGGCGGCCGTGAGTGTCTCCGAGACCCGGGTCGTGGCGTCCACGAACTCCTGTACCATATCGTAGATCACTTGGCGCGCGGGGCGGACGGCGTTCATCCGGCTGACGATCTGGCCGACGGGGCTGCCGACGAGGTCCTTCGCGCCGTACTTGTCGCTGTGGGCGTAGTGATGGATGCGCGAGATGGCCTCGACCGTGGCCATGAACTGAAGCGGCATGGAGAGCGTCCCCGGCGAGCCGGGACCGTCCCAGGCCTCGGTCCACGCGGTCTTCAGCTGGCGCGCCGGCTTGCCGGTGAGGGAGCGCGACCGGACGGTGTCGCGAGCGCCGGCGCCTAGGAGCTTCTGTTTCACCACCGGGAGCAAATCGCTCTCGGCAACGGTCAGCCAGATCGATCCCGTCCACACGCCATCAGCGCCGAGCGCGAGCGCGGCGGCGGCTTGACGGCCGCAGCCGATCCCGCCAGCCGCCAACACCGGCGCCGGCGCGACCGCGTCGACGACGTCGGGGATCAGCACCATCGTCGAGATTTCCCCTGTGTGTCCGCCGGCCTCGCCGCCCTGCGCGACGATGATGTCGACGCCGTTGGCGATCTGCTTCAGCGCTTGCTCCGCGGTGCCGACGAGCGCGGCGACTTGCACGCCGTGCGCGTGGACGTGGTCGACGATCTCCTTCGGCGGCGGACCGAGCGCGTTGACGACGAGCTTGATCGGATGCTGGAGGGCGATGTCGACTTGCGACTGCGCGCCTTGCTGCGTCCAGCCGAGGAGACCGGCGTAGGCGGACTGACCCTCGGGCAGCTTCGGGACGTTGTGGCGCGTCAGGACGTCCTCGATGAAGCGCTGGTGCTCCTCGGGAATCATCTGGCGCAGCATCTTCTCCATCTCCGCCTGCTCCATCGCCGGCATGCCGACGGCGGCGGACGAGGCGGGGATGACGATGTCGACGCCGTAGGGCTTGCCGCCGACGTGCTCGTCGATCCAGTCGAGCTCGACCTCGAGCTGCTCGGGCGTGAAGGCGAGGGCGCCGAGCACGCCGAAGCCGCCGGCGCGGCTCACGGCGGCGACGACGTCGCGGCAGTGGCTGAAGGCGAAGATCGGGAACTCGATACCGAAAGTGTCGCAGAGACGAGTGTGCATGGGGTCAGACCTCCTGTGGCGCTTCGAAACGGGCGGCGAGATGTTCCATCGACATCGACATGAGGGCGCGACGCGGCAATCCGATCGACCGGAGCTCGTCCGCGATCGGGTGCGTGCCGAGGGTGAGCTCCGCGCCGCCGAGGCGGAATCCGACGCCGTCCCCGCGCATCACCGACGGCGTCCGCCGCAGGCGGCCGTCGGCCCACGTGTACGTGTCTTGAGGCGCCTCGGGCAAGCGCACTCGCCCGAAGCCGCGCGCGATCGTGAGCTTCAGGACGTGCGTACCGTTCGACACGAGCGTGCAGCTGCGGCGCCGGTCGCGATCCTCGAACGTGATCTCGTCGACGGTCTTTGGGAACCCCCAGATGCCGTAGCCCGCGTCGCGCGAGAAGCTGGTCGTGACCGGCAGACGGTGCACGTAGACGCCGACCTCGCGTCGCCAGAAGCCGCGCAGCGCGCCGACGAGCGGCAGCGGCCGCTCCGTCCCCGGCACGACGAAGAAGTTCACCGCGAATTCGTTGTACTCGCCGAGGTCGTTGTCGCGATACTCGATCGCGCCGAGGCTGCAGAGCGCGCCGCCGGGATAGACCTCGACGGGCTGAAGGTTCGACGTCGGCAAGAGCGCGCGGACGGCACCGGCGGCGACGACGAAGTTCGCCACTACGACGCGGGCGTCGCGGACGCAGACCGGCAACGTGACCGTGCGGCCCTGAATCACGTAGCTCGACGGTGGCGACGCGGGCGCAGGTGCCGCGATGGCGGACATCGCGGTCACACGGCGGCCGGCGTGAACACCATCGGCAGGTGCGTGATGCCGCGCACGAACGACGACGGCGCGAACACCGGCTTGCCGCCCGGCGCGATGTCGAGATCGGGCAGCCGGCGCACCAGCTCGCCGATCATCGCGCGCAGCTCGAGGCGCGCGAGATTGGCGCCGAGGCAGAAGTGATTGCCGATGCCGAAACCGATGTGGTCGTTCGGCTCGCGATCGACCTTGAACCGGTTGGCCTCCTCGAAGTGATCCTCGTCGCGGTTTGCCGACGGGTAGAGCAGCATCACCTGCTGCCCTTCCCGCAGGCGGGCATCGCGGATCTCGGTGTCGCGCGTGACCGTGCGGGCGAAGTTCATGACCGGCGACACCCAGCGCACGATCTCCTCGACCGCGCTGTCGATGAGCTCGGGATGAGCGTGGAGCCTGGCGCGCTCGGCGGGGTTCTGCGCCAGCGCGATGATGCCGCCGCTCAGCGCGTTCCGCGTGGTCTCGTTGCCGGCGACGAGGAGGAGCGTCATGAACATGAGCAGCTCGTCGTTCGACATGCCGTCGTCCGCGGTGAGCACGCCGTCGTCCTTGGCGGCGACGAGGATGCTCGCGAGGTCTTCCTTCGGCGCCCGTCGCCGGTCGTCGAAGATTTCATTGAGATAGGTGGAGAACTCCCCGAACGACTGCATCGCGCCGGCCGTGACCTCGGGCGACGGGTTGTCGACGCCGGCCGCGATCATCGTGTCGGACCACTCGTGGAAGCGGGCACGATCCTCGCGCCGGATGCCGAGCATCTCGGCGATGATCATGATGGGCAGGTCGACGGCGATGTCGCGGACGAAGTCGCACTCGCCGCGCGGCGCGATCGCGTCGATCGCCTGCTTCACCATCCCGCGCACCTTCGGCTCGAGCATACCGACCATGCGCGGCGTGAAGCCTTTGTTGACGAGGCTGCGGAGCTTCCCGTGTCGCGGCTCGTCCATGGTGACGATCGAGATCAGCTGCTGCATCTTCGGCCGCACGCCTTTGCCGGA
>JBGPIT010000485.1:0-3358 GCA_041485125.1 Binatia bacterium
CCATCCGGCGCGCCGTCGCGGCAACAACCGGTGCGGCGAAGAAGAACCAGACGTGGGCACCATTTCCCGACCGCGAACGCTCGACGGCGACCGAGAGTTCAAGCGCCCGACAGGTCTCGACGAACGCGGCGACGTCGTCGACCCACGACTCGTGGTCGAAGTCGGCCGCGAGGAACCAGCAGGTATCATCGTCGAGAAGCGGGTAGACTCCGATCACGTAGCGGCCCCGGAGGTGATCGAGGACGACTTGATCGCTGACCGGGATGAAAGCTTGATTCGGGCACTCGCCGCACTTGACGCGCGGCTTCTCACAGACGCCGCGGACCCACTCGTTGGCACAGGCGGGGGCGTATCCCTGTCGCTCTTTGCGCGGATTGATCCAGAGCTTGGGGAACACGTCGCCCCGACCGCGGAAGAGGCTGCGGAACAGAGCGACCTTGTCGGTGGCGGAAGTGAGCGACACGGTCGCCGGCGCAAGCGACGCGATGTGCTCAGTGGTACCCGTCGATGCACCGAGACCCGCCTGGAGCGTCCGGATACGGTCCCGGGCCTCCTCGCGCTCTCGCTCAAGCCGGGCAATCAGGGACTGCTCGCGTGCGATCGCCTCGAGGAGCTCGTCCGCGGCGCTCACGGCGCTGCCCGCTCAAGCTGCCAAGAGAGGAGCCAGCTCTTCGGCTCGGAGCCGCGGTTGGCGAAGGCGCGTGAGCACACGATTGAACGCGGGGAGACTGACCCGCCCGGGTGCCGTGATCTCGATCCCGATCGGCTTGCCGACGAGGTTGAAATCGATCAACAGGCCAGGCGACGCCTTCAATACCCGTGCCGCGTGCTCAGCTCCACGGCGGGGAAGATAGAGATAGGCGGCGACGGGTCGACCCTTGCGAAACGTGACTTCGAGGTAGCGACCTCTCATAGGCGCTTCCTTCTTACCACCGGATAGGCAGTGATGACCACGAGCACCCATTCTGCATCGTCCGGCTCCACGATGATCTCCCAGGGCCGGCCGGAGTGCCGGGAGGCGATCGCCCATCGACCTTCCTCCACGTCACGTCGGAAGCCCGAAGCATCTTCGAGCATCTGACGGAGGTCGGTCTCCGTGAACCTTCGATCGACCATGCGCTTGAGGACGTGCGGTGTGAGCTCGAGTTCCCAATCCCACCACGCCGGCCACGCCAGGCGGGAGTCCTTTTGTCACCATCGTCGATCCCGCCAAAATCGCTTCGCTTCGGCACGTGTCTCGCGACCAATGGAACCTCGAAATACTTCCGCGGTAGCGCCATGGTTCACGAGCTGCGCCAGTCGAAACGGCGACGGACCGATGGTTACGCATCGGCAACATCATCGAGGCGGAAGCCAGCCGCGACGCGGGCCGCCTCGCATACAACAAGCGTCTGCTCCTGCTTTTGGGCAACAGCACCGGCCTGCTTATGCACGTGTCGCCGCGGATTTTCGGGCTGGTGCTACGACGAGGATCTGACCGGTGCCGCGAAGAACTCGGTGCGGTTCGGGAGGTTCACACCACCACCGCCAGCGGTCGGTGTGGATCGTGCTGGCGACTAACGTCGAGGTCGCTGAGCCGCCGCCCACCGTAGTGCCCGCGTCATCGACAGTGCCTGCACCAGGCTATTCTTTCAGGTGCGTGAGCGAGAGAGCGGTCGAGCCTTCCGGAAGCTCGACCGTGAGGCCGTCATCCGCGAGAACCCAGCCGTTGGGGCGGACCGCCGATACGCCGCGGAGGAACAACCATTCCGCGACACGATTCGTCGGCGGTGGGTTCAGATGCGAAAGTACGAGGAGGCGGACACCCGCCGCATTCGCGACCTCCGCGGCCTCGACCGGCGTCGTGTGGTAGCTCGGGATGTCGTGCATGATCTTGGCGATGCGGTCGCGGCCGATCGCCGCCGCGGCTTCGCCGATCGCCGCCACGAGATGATTGGCTTGCGCCTCGTGCACGAGCACGTCGGCGCCGTGAGCAGCGGCGATGAGTCCGGTACTCTTCACCGTGTCCCCACTCACCACCACTGAGCGGCCTCGGTAGTCGAAGCGATAGCCGTACGCAGGGACGATGGGGCGGTGATCGACCGGGAATGCACTGATGCGGAGGCCACCTTCTTCGAGGACGAGCACGGGCCCAGCGCCTTCCGCGATGGCGATCGGCCGCGGCTGCATGTGGCTGGTGGCTTCGGGGAGGAAGTCCGCACCGTGGTGCGCGATGCGATAGCCCGTGTCGAGCGCGTAGGCTTCTTCGAACCCCGCGACGACGCGCTCGACCCCCGGTGGTCCGAAGACGCGCAAGGGGCCGGGACGACCGGCCCCCCAGGTTTGCAGATTGAATTCCCCAAGGTCCCCGATGTGGTCGGAGTGAAAGTGGGTGAAGAGCACGGCCCCGATACGCTTCCCGTCGACGTGCCAGAGCGCGAGCCGGTTCCACGAGCCCGGGCCCGTGTCCACGATCCAGAAGCGGCCGGCGGCAAAGACGGCGGTGCAGGACTTGGCGCGACTCGGATGCGGCAGCGGAGCCGACGTGCCACAGAGGACCACGCGAAGCGCGTCTTCACGAAAGAGATCGTCCGCCGACGCGGCGACCGCGCGCGCGATCGTACGCCGCATGATCGCGTCCTGTACCGCCGGAACGCGCAAAGCGAGGGCGCCCAGAATGGCGAGCGTCACCGTCGAACCGATCACCCATGAGAGCGCTCGACGCACGTCGTCTCCTGCGCGTCAGCCGGCCTGATCCCGATCAGCGAATCAGCAGAAGGGTGCGCGCGATCATCCAGAACGCGGCGAGCGATCCCATGGCGTAGACGGGCGCCGTCCGCCTCCACGCCGGGAGTCGAAGGAGCAGTGGACGCGCCGCCGCGCCGAGCGCGAGGATCGCGAGGACGAATGTGAGCTGACCGAGCTCGATACCGACGTTGAACGAGAAGAGGGCGAGCGGGATCGCGTCAGACGGCAGTCCGACTTGCCGCAACGTCCCGGCGAATCCGAGTCCATGCAGGAAGCCGAACGCGAGGGCCATCCCCCAGGGGCGGCGCCGCATCAGCGTTGGCCCTGGTTGGCGTGCCAGCTCGACTGCCAGGATGAAAATGCTGAGCGCGATGAGGGCCTCGACGGGTGCCGGCGGAACGCGCGCGATGTCGAGGACGGCGAGCGTGAGCGTCAGGCTGTGGCCGAGCGTGAATGCGGTGATCGTCGCGAGGAGCGCGCGGGTAGTGCTGGCGAGCAGGAGAAGTCCGAAGACGAAGAGCAGGTGGTCGTATCCCGACATGATGTGCTCGAAACCGAGCTGGCCGTAGCGGCGGCCGACGTCGAGGGGATGGTTGCGGTCGGGCACGGTGAAGAACGGCTCGCTTGCGCG
>JBGPIT010000486.1:0-3346 GCA_041485125.1 Binatia bacterium
ACGGCACGCGCGTCGCGATTCCGGGGATGGCGTTCCAAGACGAGCCCGGCTGGTATCTCGACGTGGGTCCCAAGTACGGCCTCGACGAGAGCTGGTTCACGATCGCGGCGCTGATCAGCGCCGGGCACTGAGCGGCGGCTGCATCTCGCCGCGATGCGTGGGAGCCGTGACGGTCCGCGCAGCGAGCGCGCGGACCGTCGCAGGGTTCGCGCGCTCCTGATCGCCTGACGGTGTGATGCGGCCGCGGCTGACCCACGTCGCACTGCGCGTGAAGGATCTCGATCGGTCCGTCGCGTTCTACCGCAAGTACGCGGGCCTCTTCGTCGTGCACGAGCGACAGGAGGACGGGACGCGCGTGGTCTGGCTGTCGGAGAGGGCGGAGGATCCGGAGTTCGTCTTCGTCCTGATTCCGATGCCGCACACCGAGGAGGAACGGCCGGGAGTGCACCACTTCGGCTTTTCGCTCGCGAGCCGCGACGAGGTCGACGAGATCGCCGCGACCGCGCGCGCCGAAGGCGTGCTTCGCGAGGGGCCGCGCGACGCCGGGCCGGTCGTCGGCTACTTCTGCATCGTCGAGGACCCTGACCGGAACTGGCTCGAGTTCTCGTACGGACAGCCGATCAATCCGCGTGAGCTGAGCGCGGGCTGAGATCACCGGCAACTGCAATCAGTTCGCGACCCGGCGGGATGCCCGAACTGACGCTCTGACCTGCACGCGCGGGCGAGCGCTGCGCCATCCACAGCCGGGTCGTATACGGCACGGTGATCGTCCCCTCGGGAGCACCGGGAAGGAGCCGCCGAATCGCCTCGACGATGGCGGGCAGCTTCTCGCCGGCTTGGCGCCTCAAGGTCAGGTGCGATCGCCACGCCGCGAGGACGTCGGCGCTGGTCATCGTCGCGAGGAACGACCGCTCGATCCGACGGATGCCCCGGAACCATCCGGACGAGGCCAGGACGCTCGACGGATCGGTGCGTCGCGTTCCGTAGCGGTAATCCGGGATCGCCTTCCGAATCAGCGCCTCGATCCGCCTCTGCAGCGGATCGTCGAGCTGCCGGTGATTCCACACGCACACCAGCCAGCCACCGGGCTTGAGAATGCGCGCGCTCTCGTCGAGCGCCCGCTGCCGCTCGACGACGTTGAACGACGAGCCGAACGCGATCAGCTCGACGGTTCCCGCGCCGAGCGGCATCGACTCGGCGACCGCCTTGATCCAGCACACGTGCGGCTTGGCGCGGGTGCGCTCGATGCCGACGCGGCGCATGTCGTCGTTGGGCTCGAGGGCGGTCACCGAGAGACCACGGCGCAGCAGCGCGAGCGTGAGGTTTCCCGTGCCGGCACCGACGTCGCACGCGGGCATGCCTCGGCGGATGCCGGCCGCTCGCAGACACTCATCGAGCGCGGAGACGGCATAGTCCGGACGGCAGCGGTACGCCGACGCCAGCCCGGTGTAGTCCCAATCGAGCCTGGTGCTCATCGCCGTGTCATTCCCGCGCGACGGCAGATCGTGGCGACGATCGCTGCCAGCGACGTCGAGCCGTCGTTGTCGACGACGAGGTGTGGATCGCTCGGCACCTCCATCTCGAGATCGACGCCGGGCACGTCGCGTCCCGCGTACGTTTCGGGGTCGCGCCCGCGGCGGAGCTCGAGCGGCGCGCGCACGTAGACTTCGAGGTAGCGCGCGAGGTTTTGTCGGTTCCAGCGGCGGACGTCCTCGAACATCGAGACGGTCGCGACCACCACGTGCAGGCCTTGGGCCGCCAGCATTGCGCCGAGGCGGGCGTAGCGCCGAGCGCAGCGCCGTCGATCCTCGATCGTGTAGCCGAGGTCGTGCTCGAAGACGCCTCGGAGGACGTCGCCGTCGAGAAAGACGCTGTTCGGATACGAGACGCGGAGCGACGCGAATAGCAGTCGGCCAATCGACGTCTTGCCCGCCGCCGGGAGTCCGGTGATCCAGAACACGTAACCGGGCTCCGCCGCCGCGGTCATGAGGGCCTGTGGTCGGACGGACGCCAATCGTGTGTCCAGCCGTTGCCGGAGCGGAGCAGCGCTTCGTAGATCGCGAGGTCCCCGGCGCTGTCGAGCTCGCACCAGCGCCCCGCGACCGGCAACGCGCCGACCTGCACGCCGGCCGCGATCAGGTGCTGTAAGAGCTGCGTCGTCTGCAGACGCGACAGCGCATCGTCAGCGAGCCGCGCCAGCCAACGCTCGATGCGCCGCCAGCCCGCCGGCTCGAGCTTGAGAAGGCCCATGAACTGTCCGTCGACGGCGGCGAGGTCCGGCACCGGAGCGCCGATCTCGACCACGCGGCCGGCGTCGATGCGCAGCGACTCGGCGTCGTCCCGCGGGCACGCGAAGCGCGTCTCCCAGAGCGCTCGCCAGCACACGTCGTAGGTCATGGCGATCTCGTGCGGCGCGCGCAGCAGCGTGTCGACCACGTCCGGGTGGTACGCGACGTCGCCATAGGCGACGATGCACGGACCGGCACGCAGCCACCGGCGGGCACGCAGCAGCGACACGACCATGTTCGACCGCGCCCATTGCGGGTTGTGGAGGCAGGTCACGGGGTACGCGCCGAGCATGCCGCCGCGATAGCCGGTCACGACCGCGACGTCCGCGATGCCGCATGAGCGAAGGGCATCGAGCTGCCATTCGATCAGCGTCCGCCCCGCGATCGGGACGAGGCATTTCGGACGATCGTCGGTGAGCGGTCGCAGCCGCTCGCCGCGTCCGGCGGCGAGTATGACGGCGCGCGAGAGCATGGCCTAACGGCCCTCCGCAGATGCGACCGCGGCCGCTGTCGCGGACGGCGTTGCGCGTTCCGGTCCCACTGGACGCACGACGCGCTCGCCGCAGCGGAGCTCCACGGACGCCGCGTCGACGACGCGTGTGAAGAGCCCCTCGCCCACGCCGATCGCCGCGGGCACGCCGAGCTCGAAGCAACGAATGGCCATGTGCGAGTTGCCGCCGCCGAAGCGCGTGACGAGGCCGGCGATGCGATACGCGAAGATCCAGTCGAAACCCGGATCGGCGCTCTCGATGCACACGATCCGGCGTGGAACCGACGCCGGATCGCGCAACCCGCCGTCGACGCGGAGTGGAGCCGCGGTGACGTTCCGCGACGTCACGAACGTCGGCACCGCTGGGCAGTGCGGCAGAACGTACAGGTCGCGCGGGCTCCGAATGAGCGGGCTCAAGCGCAGCGCTCGGAGCTCAGCCGATCGCGTCCGCCGAGCATCGATCAAGTCCCGGAACGACGCGGTTGGCGTCTGCCCGCATGGGTGCGCGGCTGGGTCGAGGTCGTCGAGCGTGAGCTGCGACAGATCCTCGCGCGTGAGATCGAGGTGC
>JBGPIT010000487.1:0-3341 GCA_041485125.1 Binatia bacterium
CAAACCAAAGCGGGGAGCGCGCTGACCGACAAGATCAGCGATCTCGTCGCACTCGGCGTCGAAGCTTCGCCCGGTGGACTCGCCTTCATTCCCCCTGGATTCCCGGGTGCCGGACAGCTGAAGGTCGGTACGTTCGACCATAGCAAATGGTACACGCTGACGTACGCGGCGGACGGTAGTGGAACGTTCAATATCACTCTGGCGCAGCTCGACGTGACACTGTCTGGTGGATTGGAGGGCATCACGTATGTACCGCCAGGCTCGCCGGATTTCGTCGACTACACCAAAGTGCTCGTGTCGGAGTACACCGCGAATAGAGTGTCCGCGTACACTATCGACACGAACGGAAATCCTGTCGCCGCCTCGCGCGCCGATTTCATCACCGGACTCGATGGCGTCGAGGGCTCCACGATCGATCCCGTGAGCGGCGATTTTCTCTTCTCGACGTTCTCGACGAGCGGCGTGAACAGCGTTCTCGCGATCCGCGGATTCCTGCCGCCGGTGGCGACAGCGACGCCGACGCCGACCGTGACAGCAACGGCGACGGCGACGCCCACGGGAACACGGACACCGACGCCGACCGTAACGTCAACGGTGACCTCGACTCCGGCTGTAACAGCGACACCCACACCGACCGTGACGCCGACCAAGACGGCAACGGCGACGTCCACGCCGACTGCAACGCCGACGGAGACCGCAACCGCGACGGCCACGCCGACGGCGACGGCGACCGTGACGCCAACGCCAACCGCCACCGCCACGCCGACGGCGACAGAAACCGCGACACCGACGGAGACCGCAACTGCGACCGCCACGGCAACGCCGACGGAGACGCCGACCGCGACGACCACCCCGACCGTCACGGCGACGCCGACCGGGACCCCCACGCTGACCGCGACCCCGACGGAGACTTCAACCGAGACGCCGTCGGCGACGGCAACGCCGACACCATCGCTGACGGCGACTCGAACGCCGTCGCCGTCACTCATCGCCAGCACGATGCCGACTGCGTCGTCGACGCCCGTCGTGCTCGATCACTTCATGGTCTACCGGGTACGCACCGCCAGCGGGACGCCAAGGTTCCAGGCGTTCGGCGCCGTGACCCTCGCCGACGTATTCGGCTCAGCCGGTTACGATGTTCAGAAGCCGCTGGCGCTTGCCGTGCCCGCCAGCAGGAATGGCGCGGCGATCATCGACTCTGCGACGCGTCTCGAGGCGTATGCGCTGTTGCGTGCGCAGGAAGGTCAGTTCTTCGACGGACGAACCGACGTACAAGTCGACAATGAGTGCGGCGAGGCATTCGTGACGGTCAGAGCGCCGGTGAGCCTGCTCGTGCCGACCGCCGAAGATCCAATGAATCCGGTGACTGCTCCGCAGGACGGCACGTATGATACCGATCACTTTCTCTGCTACCGCGCGAAGGCGCAGCGGACGCGTCTCGACGGCACGCCGGTCGAACGCTTCCCGAAGCACGTGCAGGTCGACGCGCAAGACGAGTTCCAGAGCCGACGGTACGACCTCAAGAGAATCGCATGGCTCTGCAATCCCGTGAGTAAGACCGGCGGTCCGGTGGTGCTCACCGGACCCGACGATGGCGTGGACTTTCCAATCACGCCCGCCGCCGTCCGCAACCCGGACACGCACCTGCTCTGCTATTCGACGAAACTCGCGAAGAAGCGAATCGAGCAGGCGGGCTGCGGACCGACGAACGCGACGGACCGAGGGGTGGCGATCATACCGCCGCAGCCGAAGCACGTGCCGCGCCTCGGCATGTTCGTCGCGAACCAGTTCGGCTCTGGACGGCTCGATACCAAGGAGTTTCAGCGTATCGGCTCGGGTCCGGCGCCGCTCTTGTGCATGCCCTCGACGTTCCCGGCGCCGTAACGAGTCGGGCCTCTCAACCATCAACCAACTGGCCGCGCCGTCAGGGCGGCAACGCCGCCAGGAATTCCCGAACCGGGAGCACCTCGACGTCGCCGAGTCGCGCTCGGCGGTCCGTCAGGCAGACGAGGATCTTGCGCTTCAGGCGCTTCGTACGATCGGCGAGCGATTGTAGGCACGTGAGCATGTCGGTTGACGCCGTGCGGGCGGACTTGACCTCGATGCCCCACAGGTCACGACCGACCTCGAGCACGAAGTCCACCTCGGCACCGTGCTTGGTGCGGTAGTGAAACAGCCGCGCCTCGGGCCAGAGTGTTCCCGTCCGTCGCTGGAGCTCTTGGGCGATGAAGTGCTCCAGCAGTAGGCCCTTCTCGTCTTCCAGCGGGCGGTCCAGCGGTCTGCGCAGGAGCGCGTTTCGCACCCCGATATCGAAGAGATAGAGCTTCGGGTGCGCGACGAGGCTGGCGCGGTCGGAGCCGCTCCAGGCGGGAACCCGGAACATGACGAGCGTCTCCTCGAGGACGTCGAGGTACCTCCGCGCCGTCTCGTGCTGGATCTCGGCGGCACGGCACAAGGCGTTCACGTTGACAATCGTACCCGACGCTGCCGCCACGAAGTCGAGCATGCGGGAATAGCCGCCCAGGTCACGGACGAGCGCCTCGGCCTGGACTTCCTCGCGCAGGTACACGTCGGCGTAGCTGCGGAGCAACTCCGCTCGTCGCTCGGGGTCGTCCTCCGTCCATGTCGCCGGCAAGCTGCCGTGAGCCAACGCGCGTTGGAGCTTGAAACTCGCTCCGAGCTCGCGCTCGAGCAGCGGGTGCATGGAGTAGACGACCACCCGTCCCGGCAGAAGGTTCGCCTGCCCGCGCTTCAGCTTGCGGGCGCTCGATCCGGACAGGAGAAAGCGAAACCGCTTCGGCTTGGAATCCAGCACGACCTGAATTGCGTCAAGCAAAGCGGGGACCTTTTGGACCTCGTCGATGAGAACGATGCGAGTCGAATCCGCTGCCGCTCCCAGGATCTCCAGCAGCAGCTCCGGGTGGGCCAGGTAACGACGATGCTCTCCGGGATCGGCGAGATTCAGCACGAGGTCGGGCTTCAGCAACCCGAGCAAGGTGGACTTCCCTACCTGTCTCGGGCCCAGCAGCAGCACACTGCGGGGAGTCGCCCGGAGGCGGGGCATCAGGAGTCGTTCGAACACGTGTGGATAATACCGGGTATTTTCCACACCTACAAGAATTACGCTTTCTACCGGGGCGTCAACGCGAACCCTTCGTAGCCGTTCGCCGCGACTTCCTCACACTTCTGAACGTACACCGGGAAGCCGAGGTACGGCATGAAGACGCGCGGCTTCCCGGGGATGTTCGAGCCCAGGTACCACGAGTTGCAGGATGGATAGAGCGTCGCGTCGGCGACCTCGTTCACGTGCACGACCCAGGCGTTCTCGGCGTCGACGGTCG
>JBGPIT010000488.1:0-3340 GCA_041485125.1 Binatia bacterium
CGTGGCACCGAGGATCTGCTCGCGGAGGAGCTCGCCGAGCTGGGCGGCGTCAAGATCCGTCAGGACCGGGGCGGTGTGCGCTTCGCCGCCAACCTGGACGAGGCCCTGCGCATCTGTCTCTGGACGCGCATCGCCATGCGGGTGCTCTATCCCCTGGGCGAGTTCGCATCGCAGGGGGCCCAGGGTCTCTACGAGGCCGCGGCGAGCGTCCCCTGGGAGGACCACCTCACGTCCGAGTCGACCTTCATGGTCGAGGCGACGCTCCGGAACAGTGAGCACAACCATTCGGGGTTCGTCGGGCTCAAGATCAAGGATGCCATCGCGGATCGCTTGCGCACCAAGCTCGGTGCTCGCCCCGATGTCGACACGAAACATCCCGTCTTCCGGGTGGTGGCGCACCTCGCCAGAGAGAAGCTCTCGCTCTCGCTCGATCTGTGCGGCGAGCCGTTGAACCGCCGGGGCTACCGTGTCAGCCCCATCGTGACCCCGCTCAAGGAAACGCTCGCGGCAGCGATCTTGCGTGCGGCGAAGTACACAGGTGAAGAGCCGCTCGTCGATCCCATGTGCGGCTCGGGCACGTTCGCGATCGAGGCCGGGTTGATCGCGAGGCGGCGAGCCCCCGGCCTGGCGCGCACGTTCGCGGTCGAACGCTGGCCACGGATGGGCGCAGAAGCAACGCGCACGCTCGCGGATCTACGCCGCGAGGCGCGCGCCAGCGAGCGTCCGGCTCCGTACCCGATCTACGGACTCGATCGCCAAGAGGAAGCGGTCGCTGCCGCCACCAAGAACGTGGCCGCGGCGCAACTGACGCAGGAGGTCCGCATCATTCATGCGGACGCCACCAAGCCCTTGCCGATTCCGGTCGCGCCTCCCGGCCTGCTCGTGACCAATCCGCCGTACGGCGATCGACTGAAAGCCGGGGGACAGCAGGGAATGAAGACGTTCTACTTCCAGCTCGGCGAGAATCTTCGCCACCTCGACGGCTGGAGGATGGTCATCCTCGCGGGAAACGTAGCCTTCGAAAGCGCGTTCCACCGGCGTCCCACCGGCAAGCGCGAATTGTGGAACGGACCCATCGCGTGTCAGCTGTTGAGCTATACTCCCGGTCGTGGGTGAGCGCCGCGCGACGAGCGCGAGCTCGTCGGTGTAGTCGGCGACGGCGACGGAACGGCATGCGTGACCAGAGCTGAAATCAGTTGGAGACGGCGTTCCCCCGAAGGGGAAACGATCCAGGTGTATGCGCAACACGTGGGCGATCAATGGAAGTTCTTCGCGCGCGGAGCACGCTACGAACAATGGCAGCCGGTCGAGAACCCGCCCTTGGGAGACTGGCTCGAGCTGCTGGACGGCGTCCGCCGGCGGCTCGGCCGGGGACTCCTGCGCCCGGAAGAAGTCGTTCGGGTGATAAGGAGCATCCGCGAACGCTTTCCCAACGCGGACCTGTGAGCCGCACGAGCGAGGCGACCGAAGGCGGTGCCGGCGAGCTAGCGAGAACCGACGACCATCGTGAGCGGCGACAAGATCCTGCTCGTGAAGGGCACGCAGGGAATGGGCAACCGCATGCTCGCGGCCGCGGGCGCGATCCTCTACGCGCGGCTCAGCGATCGCCGGCTGGTCTTCGACTGGAGCGACCCGACGTACTCCTCGGACGGGGCCGACGTCTTCCACCGCTTCTTCAGCCCGCGGTCGTGCGATCGGGCGGTGGAGATCCCCGACACCGAGGACGTCGTCCCGCGCTTCTGGCGCGGCCGGCTGCGCGAGAGCGTGAGTGCGGCCACGCGGGAGTCCGCCGGAAGCAAGTATGCCGACTGGGCGCTCGAGCGGCGCTCGCACCTCGACCTCTCCCGCCTCGACTATGCCGAGACGATCGCGGTCTTTTGGGCCTACACCGCCCCGTTGCGGAAGCTGCGCCCACACCTCGCGGCCTGCCCGGAGCTCGCCGCCCTATCGGATCGCGAGCTCTTGCGGCGCATCTTTCGTGAGGAGTTTCCGTTGCGCCCCGAGATCCGCGCGCGCGTGCGCGAATTTCGCGCGGCGCACCTCGACGGGCCGACGCTCGGCGTCCACGTGCGCTACGGCGACTACCGCGTCTCCCTGCGTGCGATCCTCACCAAAATCGGGGAGCTGGTGCGGCGCGATCCGTCACTGCGGATTTTCCTCGCCACCGACAACTCGGAAGTGCTGCGGACCTTCGAGCGCATCCATCCGAACGTGGTCGCGACACCGCACTGGTACGGTGCGCCCGGCGTTCCCCTCCATCGCGATCCCGACTGCCCCGATCGGACGGCAGGCGCGATCGAGGCGCTCGTCGACCTCTACCTGCTCGCGGAGTGCGACTACCTCGTCGTCGATACCAGCTCGACGTTCGCGAAGGTCGCGACGCTGGTCGGCACGCGTCCGGCGTCGACCGTGTTCGACGTCAGGCGACGTGACCACAAGCAGTCGTGGCGGAGGCTCCGCGTTCTCCACGCACTGTGGATGCGGACTGGGCTCTTCTCGCGGATGCCGCGCTTGATCGGCCGGCTCGTCGCGCTGACCTCGCGCTGACAGCGGCGCCGACTCAATCCCCGCTGCCGCGCGTGTCCTCGAACCAGGCGATCGTCCGGCGCAGGCCGTCGTCCAGCGCCGTGCGGGCGCGGAAGCCGAAGAGCCGCTCGGCCGCGGTCACGTCGAGCCGGCGGCGCGGCTGGCCGTTCGGCTTCGACGGGTCCCAGATCAGCGTGCCCTCGAAGCCGACGAGCGCGGCGATCCGCTCCGCGAGCGCCTTGATGCTGATCTCGTGACCGCTGCCGACGTTGACGGGCTCGGCGCCGCTGTAGCGCTCGGTCGCGAGGGTGATCGCCTCGGCTGCGTCCTCGACGTAGAGGAACTCGCGCGTCGGCGAACCGTCGCCCCAGATCTCGACGGCGGGCAGGCGACGCTCGCGCGCTTCGATGCACTTGCGCACCAGGGCCGGGATCACGTGGCTCGACGCCGGGTCGAAGTCGTCGCCCGGACCGTACAGGTTCACCGGAAGGAGCGTGATCGCGTCGAAGCCGTATTGGCGGCGGTAGGCGTCCGCTTGGACGACCAGCATCTTCTTCGCGAGACCGTAGGGCGCGTTGGTCTCTTCCGGATAGCCGTTCCACAGGTCGACCTCGCGAAAGGGAACGGGCGCGTGCTTGGGATAGGCGCAGACGGTCGCGACCGCGACGAACTTGGCCGCGCCGTGGCGCCGGGCCGCCTCCATGAGCTCCGCACCCATGACGACGTTGTCGTAGAAGAGCTCCCCTGGACGGTCGCGGTTGTAGCCGATACCGCCGACGTTACCGGCCAGGTGCACGACGACGACCGTTTGCCC
>JBGPIT010000489.1:0-3332 GCA_041485125.1 Binatia bacterium
CCAACCAGAGCGCGGAACGCGTCCTGCATCGCGACCGCGGCGCGTACGGCCCGGAGCGCGTCGTCTTCCGCCACTCGCCGGAGGCCGAAGGCCGCCATCACCCCGTCGCCGAGGAGCTTCACGACCATGCCGCCATGCATGTCGACGGCGGCGCGCAGCGCCTCGTAGTAGCGTTCCATCACGCGGCGCGCCGACTCCGCGTCGAGCCGCTCGTGCAGCGCCGTCGAGCCGACCAGGTCGGCGAAGACGATCGTCACGACCTTGCGCGCGCCGGCGTCGGCAGCGGCTCGGGGGATGGGCGCACCTGCCGCGGAGCCTTCCTTGTCTCCTGGCCGGGGCGCGGCCGCTCCCAACGCCGCACCGCACTCGCCGCAGAACTTCTCGCCAGCCTCGTACGGCGCGCTGCAGGTCGCACACGCGAGGGCGAGCGCCGTGCCGCACTCGCCGCAGAACTTCCGGCCGGGTCGATTCTCGTGGCCGCAGGCGGAGCGGCTCACGGCGCGAGCTCCCGCGGCGCGCGGCGAGGAGCGCGCCGAGCGCGATCAGGACAAGGGTGGTGCCGGTTGCCTACGCGCACGGGGGTATGGACTTGTAGCGGGACCGGCCTCGTGGCGACAACCGCACATTCGGCCTCCTGGATACGGATCCTCAGCGGGTCGTCGGGACGATCCTCGCGTCGACGATCCTCTTGGCTCGATCAGGACGTGCCTGGTCGGAAACGTCTTCGATAGGGTGCCAGGCGGTCGGCGATACTCCATTCCACGGCCCAATAGTCGAGGAAGCTCCAGTCGAGCATGTCGCCCGCAGTCCGTCGCGCTTCGAAGATCGCCTCGACGTCGTCGAGATCCTTCGGACGGCTGGCGAGCAGCTTGTAGATGATCGATCCCTCCGGCCGCGCCAAGCGGACCGTGGTCCCGAGCACTGCAGCGGTGCGAGCGGTCTCGATGACGGTGCGCTCGAACTCGGTCTTGGCGATGAAGACGTCGATTCGGACCGAGGGATGGCCGGGCCCGTGGAAAACGCTGATGTCGGGAAGCTTGTCTGAAGGCTCGGATGGACCGACCACCCGTCCCGCACGAAACCCGCGCTGGCGGAGCGCCTCGGTCAACCGATGCCATTCGTCGCCGGCAAGGACGACGAGATCGATGTCGGTGGTGGCGCGCACGCGCCCCCATGCCAGAACGGGAAGGGCACCGATGAAGGCGTGGGCGATACCCGCGTCACCAAGCGCGTCGAGGACGGCCAGGAACGCGCCGCGAAGCTCGAGCGCGCCGCCGTTCACCGCTCTGCGGGGGCGTGTCGCTTACGCGTCCGCCATAGGGCCGCGGGTGACACCTCGTCAGGACGTGAGAGGTCTGCGCCGAACGCCGTGGCAAACTCACTGAGCTCGAGACCGCGCAGGATGTTGTCGCCGGGGGACTGCTCGGCATCGTGTCGCAGGCTCTCCGCGTTCAGCTCGGCTTCGGCTTCGGCGATGCAGCGGAAATGTGCGCGTGCTCTCTCTGAAACCACGTCCCGTACCTTACATGGCCGAGATGGTCGGCGCTACGGACGGCCCGGGTCCGTACTGCTCACGGTGTCCTCGCCGCGCAGAGCTCCTCGAAGCGGGCGACGGCACGCTCGGCGTCGTCCTCGGCGAACATCTCGTAGCGCTGGATGCGATCCCCCGCGTTCAGGACGACGCTGAAGAAGACGTTCTCGAACGGACCGCCGCCGTCGGGGATGGTCCCGAACTGCCGAATGGCGGCGACGAGGCCGTGGCCGTTCCAGGCGAGCACCCGGAACACGTCCCACGAGAGACTGGCGCTCAAATCGTAGAGCGCCCGCACCGACGCGATCCACTGGTCACCATCGAGCAGCCCGAAGCCGAGCGGACGGTGGTCGACCAAGACCAGGTCCGGCGCGAGGCTGTCACGCACCTCCTCTTCCCAGGCCTGATCAACCAGTGCGCGGGCGAAACGCGTGAAGGGCACCGCGCCCCCGGTCGCGGCGGCCTCGCCCGCCGCGAAGCGCTCCAGCGCCTCGATGGAGGCAGCGAGGCGATCATCGGGGTCGAACAGCATCACCGCCCGCACCCGGCCGTCGACATCGACCTCGAGGAGCTCGATGCGCTCGCTCTCGAACGCACCGTCATCTGGGCCCCCGGTCCACAGCGTGCGCTCGAGCGCGATCCTGTCCCCGAGCGTGCCGATGAGCTCGAGCTCCGACCGAAACCCCGGCACCGTCGTGTAGAACTCCATCGAGGCGATCCAGGTCTCGACATCGCCGGTCACCAGCGCGCGCTTGCCGCGATCCTCGAAGCTGAAGTCGGCACTGACCAGCGACCGCACCGCTGCCCAGTCGCGCCCCGCAAACGCGCGGTTCCGGCGCTGACGGGCGCGGGTCGCCGCGTTTGGCGGGATGCGCAGCGGATCGGGTCGCAGATCCTCCAAGCGCGCGCGCGCGGCGGCGAGATCCTCGATCTCGAAGAGCTCGCCGCCGTGAGGTTGGTTCGCGGGATACGACACGATCTGGAGGAACACCGACTCGAACTCGCCGCCCTCGACCAGGGTTCCGAAGTTATGGGCGACGGTGAGGAATCCCCACGGCTCGACGGCGAGAAAGTAGAGCGGCTCGCCGGCGACCGCGTCGGCCGATAGCTCGAAGAGCGCCTCCAGCGCCCCGATGTAGGCCTCGGCTCCCTCGATACGACCGAGGCCCGTGCGGCGATGGTCGACGAGAACGAAGTCGGCGGGCACGCTCGCCCGCAAGCGTTCGGGGTCGCGCGCACGGATCGCTCGGTAGCCCTCCACGAATGACGGCGGCACGCCGGCGGCGCGGGCGAAGCGCTCGAAGAGCTCCGTGCTCGCGGCGACGCGGTCGTCGGGGTCGAAGATCACGGCGGCGACGAAGCGACCCGCGTCGTCGACTTCGGCGAGCTCGAGGATTTCGATTTCGGAGACCTGCCCCTCGTCGATCGCCCGCCAGAACGTCCGCCGGAGCACGAGCCGATCGCCGGCAGTGGCCAGGACCGTGGGCGTCGGACGCATGTTCGATTCCCAGAGATGTCGAAGGTTGGCGAGAAACATCTCCCCGTCGCCAGTGACCCGCAGCAAGCGCCGGCGATCTTCGAAAGCGACCCGGACATAGAGCGCGCGAAGCGCCTCCCAATCGCCGGCCTCGGCATATGACTGCAGGCAATCGGCTGCTCGCGTCGCCGCGTTCGGCGGGATGCGGAGCGGGTTGGGCAGCACGCTCGCCGCGATCTCCGCGAAGCGCGCCCGCGCCTGCTCGAGCTTGTCGGCGTCGTAGAGGTCGAAGCGGCGTTGCTTCCGCTGCGCGTCGAGCTCGAC
>JBGPIT010000490.1:0-3328 GCA_041485125.1 Binatia bacterium
ATCGGCGGTATCGGAAACAGCCCGGTGGAGAATCCGTCGACGTTCGCAGGAGCGAGCGGGCCGGGCCAGCCGAGACCGCACCCCGGCGGGCCCATTCGCACCACGGACGTGAGGACGGCAAAGAACGGCGGCCCCTGCAGGATGTCGCCGAACGGCGAGAATGGCGGTCCGCAGTTTGGCGGACCAGCCGCCGGGACCGTCGGCGATCCGGGAGCAATCGTGGAAGTCTGCGATCCGATCCCGGGGGGGAAGGCGAGCGTCGCGATCAGCATCGCCGCGGCGAGCGCTCCGCGAGAGATAGGGTGCATGGCATTCCTCCTGTCGAGTCGGAGAGACGCGACTCGGTTCACGGCACGTGTTGGGGAGAACGCCGTCGTTACCACTCGCCTATCGGCGTCGTCAATGAAAAGCGTTATGGAAAAGCGCTATGGTGCGCGTTGTGCTCGGACGCTACGACGCGATGCGGCGGCTCAGGGGGACGCCCCCGTTGCCGCGCGGTCCCTAGCAAGTTGCGGGGTTCACCGACGTCGCGAGTTCCCCTTACTCTCAGATGCCGAACAAGGCGCGGTGGACGCTCAGCGCCACAGGAGAAGAGATCCTGTGGCGCCAAAAAACATGCGCAGCGCTGACCACCCGACGCGAGACTGCTACCGGGTTGCTACCATCTCTGGACGCGCCGCACGCTCTCGGTCGCGGCACGGGGAAAGCTCGGCCGCAGGGATCCGCAAGGAATGCGAACGCGGGGCAGCAATGTTCGCAACGTCACAGTGAACCCGCACTTTGGCAAGGCGATCAGCTTCGAGCGCTACGAGCATCCCTGGCATCGGCTCGGCCCGCCAACGCGCGTGCTCGTTGAGGGCGTGACCGCCCACGCCGGCCGCCATGAGCCTCACGCAGTGGGTCGCGACGGACGCCGACTTCGAGGAGCGCCCGCGCGACGACATGGGCGCGCGCTGGCTCTCGCTCGCGCTGGACGAACGCGGACAGAACACGGACAATCCCCCCGCCTAGCGCCGAAAAATGCCAGGCGCCCCCGTAGCTCAGGTGGATAGAGCACAGGATTCCTAATCCTGGGGCCGTGCGTTCGAATCGCGCCGGGGGCATTCGTATTCTCACGCCGGTCCGTTTTCGCGACGCCCGCCCCGACGACCAGTGCGGCATGTCACGCGCCACCGTCTCGGCTCGCAGGTCTCCTTGACTGTCGGAATCTTCCGGGACTAACGTCTGTCTGCTTCGGAGGCCGCCAGATGCGCGGTCTCACAACGTCCACTCGCCGACGAGCCCTCCGACGCACGCCTAGGGAGGGCTCGAATATGTTGGACCGCTGGCCGGTGGATCGGGGCTTCGTGGTGCGCCGAGTGTGGCCCGGAAGGCACATCGCGGTGGCGCTCTCCGCGACCGTGCTGCTTGGTGCTGTGCTTGCGATGGCCCCGGGGGTTGCCGGCGCGGGCGTCTTCTCGTTCACGCGGACCGACTACTTACTCCATAGTTATTCGTCCGGCCTGGGCTCGGTCGCCGTTGGTGACCTCGACGGCAAGAACGGGCCGGACATCGTGGTCGACGGGTATACGGGCCTCGGCTCCGGTCCCAGCAAGGTGAACGTCCTCCTCAACAACGGCGACGGCACGTTCGCGCCCGCGCAGTCCTTCGATACCTGTGACGGCGTGAGCTCGATCGTCGTCGGTCAGTTCAACCCGTCTACCGACAGCCACCTCGACGTCGCGATGATCTGCGGCAGCCAACGGATCGGACGCATGCTCGGCGACGGCCAGGGCAACCTCGGAACGGTGCAGAGCATCGACGTGAGCTACCTCTCCGGCTCGAGTCCCGCCGCGCTCATCGACTTCCTGCGGCTCGGGGCGATGGACGGGCCGACGTTGGTGTACGGCGGCTACCTGGCCGGCATCGGTCAATTCACGCTCTGCTTTCTCACGGTGCCCCATTTCGAATACGATCTCGATCATGGCGCCACCGACCTCCCGCCGCTGTGCAACGTCCACTACAACGACATCGTCGGCAATCCGAATTTCGGACAGCTCGACGACTGGGGGCCGATCTCGAGCGACCTCGCGGTGGGCCCCATCGTGCCGGATGGGAACGATCCCCTGAATCGCGATGAGGCGGTGAGCGGCGGCAGCGGCTTCCCGGAGATCCCCGTGGCCGTGACGGCCTACACCCCATTCTATGCCTCCACCTGGAGCTATGGCGCCCGGGCCAGCGGCATCACGGGATTCGGAGCCGCCGTCGGGATCGACGACCTCGACCACGACGGGCAGAACGATCTGCTGATGGGCGGTGACGAAGGGATCATCGACTACGTCCCCGGCTACCCCATCGAGCAGGGCGCCAGCCCGACCCATACGTTCCCATCGATCGCGGTTCTCTACGACCTGGTGACCGCGGATTTCGATGGCGACGGCAAGGTCGACATCGCCGCCGTCGGAGAGGACGACTACGACGACGACGGCATCACGGTCGCGATCCATCGCGGCCACGGCGACGGCACGTTCTCGCCTTACGAGCGGTTCACGGCAAGGGGATACGACCTCGCCCAAGGGCGGCAGGTGATCGCCGTCGGCGACTTCGACCGCAACGGCAGCCCCGACCTGGTGACGATCGGAGAGGTCGACAAATATGCGTCGGTGCTCTTGAACGGGATCGAACCCGGTCCCCCCTGCGGCAACGGCGTCCTCGATGCCGGCGAGCAATGCGATGACGGTAACGCGGCGGGCGGTGACTGCTGTTCGGCGACGTGCCAATTCGAGAACGTTTCCAGCAGCTGTGGGCCCGCGGCTCTGCTCGGTTGCTCCTGCAACGCGACCGGTCAATGCGTCACCGTCAGCGCAGCCGCGTGTCCCTACACTGCGAAGACGATCGGACCGTCCGGCGGATCGCTGGCGCTGCCCGACGGCTCGGTCACGGTCACCGTACCGGCCGGCGCGGTGGCGGCCCCGACCGGTTTTGCGATCACCGGCCTCGGGGCGAGCGCGTTCGGTGTCGGAACGAATCTTTCCCTGGTGAAGGTAGCGGACCTCGCCCCGGCGGGCGCAAACTTTCTGGTGCCGGTCGAGCTGGGCTTTCGCTGGCCCGATATGGCCCCAGCCGACGGACTCGTGGACGGCCTCGGCGTCGATGAGGCTACGCTCAAACTCTACAAGAACGGGGTCGCGATCACGGGCCAATGCAGCGGAGTCGCCTACCAGCCGGCCACCTGCAGCGCGGCGTGTTGCGACCCGGCCGCGAACACCTGGACCGTCAAGGTGTCGAGCTTCAGCGAGTACGTCCTCGACGCTGCGTCATGCGCCGTTTTCGAGAAGCCGAAGCTCAC
>JBGPIT010000491.1:0-3291 GCA_041485125.1 Binatia bacterium
CGCTCGCGAGCTCGTCGACGTCGACCGCGGTGAGCGTCCGGATCGCGGCGGGCGCCGTCGCGATCGCGGCCTCGAGCTCGGCGGCGATCTCGGCCGCGATCGCCGCGAGCCGCGCCGGTGCCGCGAGCGGCACCCAACCCGTGTCGACGGCGAGGTGCGCCCACTCGTGCACGGTTCGGGCGCCGAGCATCGCGCGAGCGTAGGGCAGGGCCGGTCCGCGCAGGCGCTCGATGCCGGACTCTCGCAGATTGTAGGCGATGAGCGCGCGCTCGCGGTGGATGTAGGCGTAGCCTTGCTGCTCCGCATCCTGCGCGGGACGGGAGAGCGCCTCGGGATCGACGAGCGCGGCGCGGAACGCGCGGGTGTGATCGGCGATCACTCTCAGGTCTTCGGCGATCGCCTCGACGCCGGTCCGGTCGCCTTGCCGGAGCTCGTTCCGAAGCGCGCCGAGACGCCGCGGCTCGCTCGGGTCCCAGACGAGCCGACCGCCCTGCGTGGTGACGACGAGCGGCGGCGCATCGGCGACGAGCCACTGGCAGAGGCTCACGATCGCGGGCCGCGGGTCGGCACACCACGCGCTCTGGTAACGCGCCAAGGTCTCGCGCGCCGCGGCGGTCACGGTCGCGACCAGACGCGGCGGCTCGGCGACGGTCGCATCCGGTACCAGCAGCCCGGTGCCGGGGACGGCGTGATGCCGCGTCGCGGGCGCCGGACGCAGCGTCTCATGGCGGAGCGCGCGCAGCCACGGCAGCGCCGCGGCGGTCGCGCGCAGGATCGCGGCGTCCGGCCGGGTCGCACGCTCGGCGGCGCCGACGAACGCCTCGCACTCCTCGTCGCCGCGCTCGAGCCAGTAGGCACCGACGTGAAGCGGCGCCGTCGCGACGTCGCCGGAGAGCGCCAGGCGATCGCCGTGCACGAGTAGATACGCGAGCAGCTCCGGGTGCGAGATCTCCGGATCGAAGTCGCCCGCGTAGAGCAGCCACGCGCTCGTGTTCAGCAGCTGGACATACGGCCGAACCGCGTCCGGCTCGGTGACGATCGCCACATGGCGGAGACGTGGGCCGACCCAGGTCCGGGTGCGCGCCGCAAGCGCGCTCGAGCGCACCCAGTAGCGGCGGAATCCCTGATCGAAGAGGTCGGTGCGGGCGGCGTCCCAGACGCCGCGGTCGCGGAGGAAGGCGGCGAGCTCGCGGCTCATCCCCTCCGTCGTCAGATGCTCGATCGGAACGAGAATGAGCCGCGGGTCACCGAGGTAATACCCGGAGAGCCGCATGCGGCGTCAGCGCCGCGCGCGCCGGCTACGGCAAGAAGGGGAAGACGTTGTAGTTGCGCGTCGTCCAGAAATCGTTCGGGTTGCCGCCGTCGATCGGTAGGACCGAGTCGACCGCCGCCTGCGGCATGTTGAGCCAGTTCTTCAAGATCGTCCCGTAGACGTCGCGGATGTCGGTCGAGCGGAAGTCCTCCAACGGGTTCTGGCTGTAGACGGTGTTGCCCTCGTTGTCCTGCGCCGCCGCCGCAATGTTCGGATGGTTGCCGTACACGCCGCCTTGGACCTTGCCGCCGACGACGAACACCGGTCCTTGCGAGCCGTGATCGGTGCCACTGCCGTTCTGATCGATGCGGCGGCTGAACTCGCTCCACACGATGACCGTCGTCTTGTCGGCGACGTTCCCCGGCATGTTGGCGAGATCGTCGAAGAAGACTGCCAGCGAGTCACCGACCTCCTTGTGCAGGTCGTGTTGCTGGCCGGTCGCCCCGCCCTGATCGGAGTGCGTGTCGTAGCCGCCGTTGCTGAGCTGGAAGAAGCGGGCGTTGATATTCGGCTGGCCGGTCGCGACGCCGTAGATGACCTTGGCGATCTCGCGGAAATCGTTCGCCGTGCCCCTGTCGACGTCGTCGTATTGCTGGTTGTAGGTCGGACGGTTGGTCTCATAGAGCGAATGCAGCAGCGGATAGCTCTCGCTGCTGAGCAACGTCGCCGAGCCGCTGTTGCCGATGTACGAGAACGTCGGCTGTGCCGTGCCGGTAGCGGCCTGGTAGAGCGCGTCGAAAGCGGCGCGGCGGAACGTATCGTCGTCGTCGCCGGTGATCTGGTGGTCGTAGGGGAACCCGAAGTCGCGCAGCCGCTGGACGGCAATCACACTGGTTTGGTTTTGCTTGTATTCGCCGACGACCTTGTCCTGGATGTTGACTGCGGGGATGTTCTGACCCGTGTATGCCTGGGACGGATCGGCGAGGAAACGACCCATCCAGCCGGTCGCGGAGTAGCCGCCGTTGCCGGACGGATTCGCGGTCTGCCAGATCACCCGCGCCTCGTCGTGCGAGAGGCTGTAGTCAGGGTAGCCGACGCCTTGGATCACCGCGACGTTGCCGGCGTCGTAGAGCGCCTTCAGGCCGCCGAGGGCGGCGCCGGTGCCGCCGAAGCCGGGATGAATGGCGAGCTGCCCGCTGGTGTTCGGATCGAGGCCGATGAGCGTGTTGGCGAGGTCGCCGGGGCTGAGATTGATGTTGTTGCGCGCGGCATCGTAGTCGTCGCGCAGAGTCCCGCCGCCGTTCGTCACGGGAGTCACCGTGTTCAGGCCGTCGTTGCCCCCGTCGAGATAGAGGACGACGAAGTAACGGTCGCCGATGGTGTCGGCGAGCGCCCGGCGCAGGAATGGATTGTTGAAGATGCTGGGGATGAGCAGCCCGCCTGCCGCTGCTGCACCGGACCGCTTGAGGAACTGCCGTCGTGTGATTGCCATTGTCGTTTTTCCTCCCCGTCCTAGTGCAGCTGGTACGCCGGCGACTGGAGCAACAGCGCAAAGAGCCCGTGCAGCTTGACGTTGCGCGTGTCGTAGTCGTTGAGGTTGAGCGAAAGGTTGAGCCCGCCGTCGGTGAGGTAGTCGACCAGAGCGTCGTGCTCGCCGCCCGTGAGGTGATCTTTGACGCCGAGGATCGACGCGGCCTCGTCGACGATCGCGCCCGGACTGCTGAGCGAGAGCGTGAAGCCGAACTTGTCGGGACGGAACGCGCTCTTGCCGCCGCCACGTGACGACGTCAGCTCGACCGCGAAGTTGTAGCGCGCGAGCAAGGTCGCGCTGCTGAGCCAGTTCGCCTCCCAGTCCCAGCCGAAGACGCTCGGCGGGTCGAGCAGGATCTGGCCCATGTTCGTGAGGTGCTGGAGGGCGGTGCTGAAGCCTTCGGTGGTGCTGTCACCATCGACGAACTGGTCGCCGCCCTTGAGCTTCATGCCGAAGAGGCGAAGCGTGCTGACGACGTAGTCGATCGGCCACTTGACCGACGCTGCCG
>JBGPIT010000492.1:0-3284 GCA_041485125.1 Binatia bacterium
CCATTCCCAGTTCTGCTGGTTGCTCCCGCTCGGCGCCTTCAGCGCGAGCTCGATCAAGTGGAGGACGAGCGCATCGTCGACGGGATCGGGCTTCAGGCGGCGGATCGCGCGTTGCGTCCGCATGGCCTCCTCGAGCGGCATCGTGAGCTGCATGGCCCCCGGTAAAGCACGAGAGGCCGTGGGCCGCCAAGACGTCGCGCCGTGCCGGCATTGCCGCTCTCGCCGGCTAGGCGACAGTCGCCCTTCGCGATCGTCACCGGGGCGTCGGCGGGCGCGATCAACGGCAGCCTCATCGCGGCGCTCTCGGGCGAGTTCCGCCAGGCGACGAACGTGCTCGAACGCCTGTGGTCACGCTTGCGCGTCCATGACGTCTTCCGCTCCGATGCGCTCTCGCTCAGCCGGAACGCGATGCGGCTCGGCTTCGATCTCCTCCTCGGCAGCTTCTTTCCCAGCGTGCTGCGCGACCTCGCTCCCTCCGTCTTGGGAGGTGGGCACGTGCCGTCGCTCTTCGACGCGACGCCGCTCTACGAGCTCCTCCGCCGCAGCCTGCCTCTCGACGGGCTCGCCGGCGCGATCGAGCGCGGTCAGCTCTACGCGGTGGCGATCACCGCCACGAGCTACCACTCGGGACGGTCGTTCACGTTCATCCAGGGCCGGCCCGGCCACCCGCTCTGGCAGAAGAGCCGGCGGGTCACCTTGGCGGTGAACCTCACGACCGACCATGTCTGCGCATCGGCGGCGATTCCCATCGTCTTCCAGCCGCTGCCGCTGCGCTCCGAGCTCGGGACCCTCTGGCTCGGCGACGGCGCGCTCCGCTTGGTGACGCCGTTCAGCCCGGCGATCCGCCTCGGCGCGAACCGCGTCTTCGCGATCGGCATCCGCTCGCGGCGCGCCGCCGAAGCCTTGTCGAATGCCGAGCTGCCCAGCGACAAGAGCGACCAGGTGCTCGCCTGTCCGCCGCTCTCGCAGATCTGCGGCGTGCTCCTGAACGCGATCTTCCTCGACCATCTCGACACCGATCTCGATCATCTGCTGCGCATGAACGAGCTCATTCGGGCGCATGGCGACGAATCGGGAGCGAGCGAGCCGATCCGCATGATCACCCCGCTGGTCGTGAGCCCTTCGGAGGATCTCGCCATCGTCGCGCGCACGCTTGCGCATCGCATGCCGCGCCTGATTCGCCACCTGATGGACGGACTCGGCGTCCCGGACGCGCAGAGCGCCGATCTCATGAGCTACCTGCTCTTCGACGGGGAATACACGCGCGCGCTCATCGACATCGGCTACTGCGACGCGAGCGCCCGCATCGACGAGATCGAGGCGTTCGTCCGTGGCGGTGAGACGCAGGTCGAGGTCGCGGCCGCGGGCTGAAGACCGCCGCGCTCAGTGTACCGTCAGCGGCTTCACGGATCGCGGCTTGCCGAGATCGGTGATGATGGCCTGCAGCTTCTCGAACTCGACCGGCTTCACCAAGTGGTGGTCGAAGCCCGCCTTCTTCGTCCGCTGGCGGTCGTCGTCGAGTCCGTAGCCGGTGAGCGCGACGAGCATCACGTGCTTCAGCTTCGGATCGGCGCGGATGCGGCGCGCCACCTCGTGGCCGTCCATGCCGGGGAGCCCGATGTCGATCAGCATCACGTCGGGCTGCTTCGCCTGCGCGAGGTCGAGCGCGGTCACCCCGTCGTGGACGACGTCGACGTAGTGGCCGTGGAACTCGAGCAGCATCATGAGGCTGTCGGCCGCGTCCTCGTTGTCTTCGACGAGGAGAATCTGGGCGCGGATCTGCTCCGACGTCGCGGCCGCCGCCGGCGTGCTTTCGTCGGCGCTCTCGATGGCGATCGGCAGCGTAACGATGAACTCCGCACCGGTGCCGGCGCCGTCGCTGTGCGCCTCGACGCGGCCGTGGTGCAGCTCGACCAACCGCCGCACGACGGTGAGCCCGATGCCGAGCCCGCCCTGCGCGCGGTCGAGCGTCCGGTTGGCTTGCGAGAAGAGCTCGAACACGTGCGGTAGGGTTTCGGCCGGGATGCCGATCCCGTCGTCGCGGACGCGCAGGACGACCTCGCGGCCCCAGTGCTCGACGCTGACCTCGATGCGGCCGCCGCGCTCGGTGTACTTCGCCGCGTTCGAGACCAAATTCACCACGACCTGCTCGAGGCGGGTGGCATCGCCATCGACCCAGACGTCACATGCCGGCAGGTTCACGCTCAGATCGTGCGCCCGCTCCTGCACGAGCTGCCGGGTCGTCTCGAGCGCGTGCTCGACGATGGCGTTGAGGCGGACGCGGCGAGTGTGCAGCCGGATGCGGCCGCGGGTGATCCGCGCCACGTCGAGCAGGTCGTCGACGAGCCGCGCCAGCTGATCCGCTTGGCGGCCGGCGATGTCGAGCGCGCGATCACGCCGGACCGGATCGAGCCGGGCGGTGATCAGCGCGTTCCGCACCGCCGAGAGGGGATTCCGCAGCTCGTGTCCGAGCATGGCGAGAAACTCGTCCTTCCGCCGGTCGACGTCGGCGAGCTCCGCGAGCCGCGCGTTCAGCTCCTCCTCGACCTTCTGACGCTCGGCGACCTCGCCCTCGAGCGCCCGCGCCTTTTGCTGCAGGTCCGTGATGACACGCAGCTGCTCCTCCTCGCCCGTCAACGCCGTGTAGCTCTCGGCGGGGACGACGCGGGTGTGCGCGTCGCAGATGGCACCGAACGACTCGCCATGCGCCTCGCGGTGGAAGTCCGCCATCGGGTAGGCGCAGAGCAGTGAGAAGGGCACCTTGATGGCGAGCGCGTTCCACAGCTGTTCCATACGGATCGCTGCGTCGCCCTTTCCTTCCTTCCAGAGCAGCGAAACCATCTCGCCGAAGGCACGCACCCGGAGCGGCCTTCCAGTCGGCGTCGCGCGCGCGATGGCGCCGCCGATCACCGCGTTGAAGCGCGTCTCGTCGGGCCAGCCGCGGACCGTGCACCGTGCCAGCGTCTCGCCGGCGTCGAGCGCGACGTAACGACCTTGGTCGACGACGGCAGCGAGATCGACGCCCCGCATGCGTAGGCTCTCGGCGACGGCGGTTCGGTGCTGCGCAGTCGCGATCACGATCCCGACACCCTCGGCAGCGAGCGCGGGCGCGATGTACTGACTGACCGCGTCCACCAGGAACGACTCGCCCTCGTAGAACTGGACCACGTGCGCGTGATGCGCCGACGCACTCGCACTGGGCTGGGCAACCGAGTGAAGAGTCGGGCGGGTGTGACCGTCGTCCATGGGGTGTGCCGATCCGTAGGTTGCATGACGCACATCGC
>JBGPIT010000493.1:0-3259 GCA_041485125.1 Binatia bacterium
CGTCGGCGAGGGCGCGGCGGCCGACTTCATGACGGTCGCGGCGGACGTCGTGGTCGCGACGCCCGCGACGGTGAATGACCGCGACGCCGGCGCGATCTGGATGCAGTACCTCACCGCCTGGGGCGCGCTGGTCGAGATCGCCGCGCTGCGGGCCGACGACTGGGTGATCGTGCCCGCCGCCTCGAGCTCGGTCGGCATCGCGACCATCCAGCTCTGCCAAGCGCTCGGCGCCCGGCCGATCGCGACCACGACGTCGGCGGCCAAGGTCGACGCGCTCGCGAAGCTCGCGCCGGCGGGGATCATCGACACGCGCAGCGAGCCCTATGTCGAGCGCGTGAAGGAGATCACCGGCGGTGCGGGCGCGCGCGTCGTGTTCGATCCGGTGTACGGCCCGATCGTCAACGAGCACATCCGCGCCGCCGCGAGCGAGGCGATCATCTTCGTCTACGGCGTCCTCGACTTCACGCCGCTCGTCCTCCAGCCGGGCGGGATGCTGCGGAAGAACATCCGCCTGCAGGGCTATACGATCGGACCGCTGCTCTCCGATCCGGTCCGCCGCGCCCGGGCCGTCGCCGGCGTGGCCCGCCACCTCGCGCAGGGCGACTTCGCGCCCGTGATCGACTCGTACTTTCCGCTCGAGCGAATCCAAGACGCGCACCGCCGACTCGAGTCGAACCAGCAGCTCGGTAAGGTGGTCGTGAATCCCTGAGGCACATTGACACTTCTCGCCGCGGCGGGAAGGGTCGCTGCATGTCGTCCGCCGCCGCTCCCTCGCGCGCGCTGCTCATCGTCGCGTTCACCTGCGTCTACGTCATCTGGGGCTCGACGTACCTTGCGATTCGCGTCGGCGTCGAAAGCTTTCCGCCGGCGCTTCTCGCCGGCCTGCGCTTCACGATTGCCGGCAGCGGGATGCTCGCGGCGCTCGCGCTCGCCGGCCGGCGCATCCGCCTGCGGCGCACCGAGCTCCGTGCCCTCGCCGTGATCGGCGCGTTCCTCCTCGTCGGCGGCAACGGCCTCGTGGTGTGGGCGGAGCGGTTGGTGCCGTCGAGCCTCGCCGCATTGATCGTCGCGACGGTGCCGCTCTGGATGGCGGGGCTCGCGACCTTGCCGCCTTGGCGCGAGCCGCTCGGCACCGGCGCGCTGCTCGGCCTCGCGCTCGGCTTCGCCGGCGTCGCCGTCTTGATGAGTCCCGCTTTCACCGACACGCATGGCGATTCGCGCGGCGTGCTCGCGCTGGCGCTCGCGTCGTTGTCGTGGTCGTGCGGCTCGCTCTACGCGCGGCGTGCGGCGCTGCGCATCGATCCCTTGCTCGCGACCGCGTGGGAGATGCTCCTCGGCGGCTGCATGCTCCTCGCGATCGCGCTCTTCACGGGCGCACGGCTCCCCGCGCAGCCGCGGCTCGCGGCCGTCGCCGCCCTGCTCTACCTGATCAGCTTCGGCTCGTGGGTCGCGTTCACCGCCTACGTGTGGCTGCTCGCGAACGCGCCCGCCGCGAAGGTGGCGACGTACGCCTACGTGAACCCGGTGATCGCCGTGCTCCTCGGCTGGTGGCTCCTCGCCGAGCCCATCACTCCGATCGTGATCGCGGGCAGCGTCCTGATCGTCATTGCGGTCATGCTCGTCACCTGGCCGCGCACCACGCCGCTCGCCGAGATCTCCGCCGCGGTCGCGCCGCAGGGCGAGTCGGCCTAGCACCGCGGTCCTCACACCACGCTCGACACGATCACCGGCGCGCAAATGCGCCACGGTGGATTCGCACCGTTCGACGCTCGCTCGTCGAAATCGCACTCACATCTTTGCGGAGGGCGGGCTCACCCGGAGCCGCTATTGCGCTCGCGCGCGCCATCGCGCGACGATGCTTGGCGAACGAGTTCTGACGACGAAGGAGGAATGACGAATGAGACGGCTTGCAATCATGATCATGCTGGCAGCGACGCTCGGTCTGGGTCAGGCGACGCCTGCCAGCGCCGCGGCCTCGGATGCTTGGATCACCGCGAAGGCGAAGATGGCGCTGCTCACGACCGACGGCGTGCACGCGACGGCGGTCAACGTCGACACCGTCGACGGACGGGTGACCCTGCACGGCACGGTGCCGACGGAGGCGGAGAAGGCGAAGGCGGGCGAGGTCGCGCAGAAGATCGACGGCGTGAAAGAGGTCCGCAACGTGCTCCAAGTGGTGCCGGCGAAGAAACAGTCCGCCGCGGCCGCTTCCGACGACGCGGTGAAGGATCGCGTCAGTAAGGCGCTCAAAGCCGACGGGGCGCTCGAGGGCAGCAGCATCTCCGTGCAGTCGGTGAATGACGGCGTCGCGCTCCTCGGTGGCGAGGCGAAGACGATGTCGGCGCACCTGCGGGCGGTCGAGGATGCCTCGCGCGTGCCGGGCGTCCGCCGGGTCACGAGCGAGATCAAGAGTCCCGACGCGCTCGCGGACGCTGAGATCCGTCGCGACGAGACGCGCGGGCCGGCAAAGCACGCGAATGAGCGGAACCTCGGTGGCGCCGCGAGCGACATGTGGATCACTTCGGCGACGAAGATGCGCCTCCTCGCCGACAGCGTCACACCGGCCCTCGACATCAACGTCGACACCCGTGACGGCGTCGTGACGCTCTTCGGCATGGTGCGGTCGGCGGCGGCGAAGCGCGCCGCCGAAGCCGACGCCCGTAAGGTCGACGGCGTCAAGCAAGTCATGAACGAGCTCCAGGTCGTGCCGAAGTCGAAGCAGGAGATGCTGAAGGCGAGCGACGAGGACATCGAGCGCTCGGTCGAGCAGGCGATCGACAAGTATCCGACCCTCGAGCAGGCCGACGTCGAGGTCGAGGTGAAGAACGGCGTCGTGCGCCTGAGCGGCTCGGTCCCGACCGAGCAGGACCGCCTGCAAGCGGCGGTCGCGGCGCGCTCCGCCCGCGGCGTGCGGTCGGTCGTGCCGGATGCTCTGTTGGTGAGCGCCGCGAAGTAGCCGCGTGAGGGGCGCTCGTCCTCGGACGGCGCTCCTGCGTTTCCTCTACTGACGAACGCGCGCAGTCGGACCTCGACTGCGCGCGTTTGTCGTTTCTGCCCATCAGTCGACTGCCCCCGTCACCGGCGAGCCCCAGGTCAGAACGCGGCTCGATCCGGCGCCCGGTGCCCGGTAGAATCGCGGGCTCGACCGTCGCCGGAGGATCAATCGTTGGCGACCCAGCTACTCTTCGTCATCGGCCCGCCGCGCTCCGGGTCGACGCTCTTGATGCGGATGCTGAGCTCGCACTCGGCCATCTATAGC
>JBGPIT010000494.1:0-3251 GCA_041485125.1 Binatia bacterium
GTCCACATGATCGAGGCGACCAACAAGGTGCTCCGCACCTCGCGCTACCTGGTGCAGCAGTACGGGCGCGAGCCGACCGCCGAGCAGATCGCCGAGCAGATGGAGATACCGGCCGACGAGGTTCGGAAGGTCCTGAAGATCGTCAAGGAGCCGCTGTCGCTCGAGACGCCCATCGGCGACGACGAGGAGAGCTCGCTCGGCGACTTCGTCGAGGACCGTCAGAGCATCTCGCCGGCCGACGCCGCGATGGCGCTCTCCCTCGAGGAGCAGACGCGCAAGGTCCTCGCCACGCTCACGCCGCGCGAGGAGCAGATCCTCCGCCTGCGCTTCGGCATCGGCGAAAAGTCTGATTACACGCTCGAGGAGGTCGGCCAGCGCTTCCAGGTCACCCGCGAGCGCATCCGGCAGATCGAGGCGAAGGCGCTCCGCAAGCTGCGGAACCCGTCGCGCGCCAAGACCCTCGAGAACTTCGCCCACAGCTGAGTCGATCCGGCTCGCGCATGCGGCGCCGTTGCGACCGATCCTCTCGACGGCGGGCCCGAGCCGGCGCGTGATGCATCGTCTTCTCGTCGATGCTCGTGAGCTCGCCGGCGCGCTCGACGATCCGTCGCTCCGTCTGCTCGACACGAGGCCGGCATCCGCGTTCGCCGCGGGGCATCTTCCCGGCGCACTGCATCTCGACGTCTTCGGCATCAGCCTGATCGACACGTCGCCGGCGCCGCTCGCGTCCTTCGAGTGGATCATCCGCCATCTGCTCGAGCTCCGCGGCGTCACGCGCGAGCAACGCGTCGTCGTCTACGAGGAGCACTCGGGCATGCGGGCGGCGCGCGTCCTCTGGCTGCTCGACCTCTTCGGGCATCCGCACGCGCAGCTGCTCGACGGCGGCGTCGGCGCGTGGCGAGCCGCGGCTCTCCCGCTCACGCGCGACGTCGTGCCCGAGCCCGAGCCGACGACGTTCGCGATCGAGCGGCGGCCGGCGCACCTCGCGACCGTCAGCGACGTCGAGACGGCGCTCGCGCGCCCGGACGTCGCGATCGTCGACACGCGCTCGCGCGCCGAGCACACCGGTGAGCTCGCGCGCGCCGCGCGCGGCGGTGCGATCCCTGGATCGGTGCACGTCGAGTGGACGCGCAATCTCGCTCCCGACGGCCGTTTCCGCTCCGCCGACGAGCTTCGCGCCATGTACGCCGAGGCCGGTGTGCTGCCCGAGAAGGAAGTGATCACCTACTGCCAGGGCGGGTATCGTGCCGCGCAGAGCTGGATCGCGCTCACGCTCGCCGGCTACCCGCGCGTGCGCGCCTACCTCGGCTCGTGGAACGAGTGGGGAAACCGTCCGGACCTCCCGATCGTCCGTCCGGCGGACGCGCCGCTGGGCTGATCAGCTTTCGTCGCGGCGAATCGCGTACGAGAGGTGCGGCGTCGTGTGGGCGGCGCCGACCCGTCCGTAACGGTCGACGAGGATGATGCCGGCATGGCCGCCGACGGCGACGACCTCGTCGAGCGCGAGCGCCGCGGCGCGCTCCGGCGCCAGGCCGCGGCGGAGATGGTCGACGGCGACGCGCGCCAAGGTCGCGCGCATGATCGCCTCGCCGTCGCCGGTCGACGAGGCCGCGCCGCCGCGATCGTCGGCGAAGGTGCCGGCGCCGATCACCGCGGAGTCGCCGATGCGTCCGGCGCGTTTCCACGCGATGCCGCCGGTCGAGGTCGCGGCGGCGACGTGACCGCCCGCGTCGACGGCGACCGCTCCGACCGTTCCCGCGCTTTCGTCACCGCCCTCGCGCTCTTGGCGCGCGCTCCGCTCGCGCCATGCGGCCGCGCGCTCCGGCGTGATGAGCGTCGCCGGGTCGACGAGCGCGAGACCACGCTCCGCGGCGAGCGCCTCGGCGGCGGGCCCGGCCATGAAGACGTGGCGACCTTCGTCGAGCAGGAGCCGCGCGAGCAGGATCGGATTGCGCACGCGTCGGATGAGCGCGACGGCTCCGGCGCGCCGTGCGGTTCCTTCCATCACCGAGGCGTCGAGCTCGACCGTCCCCGCTTCGGTGAGGCATGCGCCGATTCCCGCGTTCAGCGCCGGCTCGTCCTCGAGCGCGACGACGGCGCGCACCGCCGCGTCGAGCGCCGTGCCGCCGCCCGCCAGCACGGCCCAGCCGGTGTCGAGCGCGCGGGCGCACGCGGCGCGCGATCCGTCGGGGTCGCGCGGCACCGCACCTGCGCCGCCGTGAACGATGAGTGCACGCACGTGAGCGATCGAGGGGAGACGCGCGAATGCTAACGCGCGCGGCGCCGTCCGTGCAACGCGCGGCAGCGCGCGATATAGAAGACGGCTGCCGCGCGTGCGGGTCCGTCGGTGACGCTGCCGGCGCGCGGCGGCGAGGAGGCGCATGCGTCAGAGTCGGATGTTGATTCCCACGCTCCGCGAGGTCCCGGCGGAGGCGGAGGTCGTGAGCCACAAGCTCTTGCTGCGCGCCGGCATGATCCGGCAGGTCGCGCGCGGGATCTACGACTTCCTGCCGCTCGGCGTGCGCGTGCTGCGCAAAGTCGAGCGCATCATCCGCGAGGAGATGACGCGCGCGGGCGCCCAAGAGATCCTGCTGCCGGCGGTCTGTCCGGCGGAGCTCTGGCAGGAGAGCGGCCGGTGGGACCGCTACGGCAAGGAGCTGCTCCGCATCAAAGACCGCAACGATCGCGACTTCTGCTTCGGCCCGACGCACGAGGAGGTGGTGACCGATCTGGTGCGTCGCGACGTGCGCTCCTATCGCGACCTGCCGCTCAATCTCTACCAGATCCAGGTGAAGTTCCGGGACGAGGTGCGGCCGCGCTTCGGCCTGATGCGCGGGCGCGAGTTCATCATGAAGGACGGCTACTCGTTCCACCTCGACCGCGCCGATTGCGATCGCGAGTACGACAACATGTTCAAGGCCTATTCCCGGATCTTCGATCGCTGCGGCTTGCGCTACCGGCCGGTCGAGGCCGACACGGGTGCGATCGGCGGCAGCCGCTCGCACGAGTTCCAGGTGCTCGCCGAGTCGGGCGAGGACGCGATCGTGAGCTGTGAGAGCTGCGCCTACGCGGCGAACATCGAGAAAGCCGCGATCGGCGCCGACGAGAGCGGTGCCTCGGACGCCGCGGCTGCCGACGGTCCGGCGCCGCGCGAGGTCGCGACGCCCGCGAAGCGAACCGTCGAGGAGGTCGCGGCCTTCCTCGCGCTTCCGACCGAGCGCTTCATCAAGACCTTGCTCTACGTCGTCGAC
>JBGPIT010000495.1:0-3241 GCA_041485125.1 Binatia bacterium
CGACAGCTGGAACTTCCAGCTCAACAACTACTGGATGGAGTCGCTCGATTACCGCCATCACCGCATCCACGTGAACAAGCACACGGCGACCTACCGGCCCGACGGCGGCTGCACGATCGTCGTCGCGCCGCGCGATCCCGGTGTGCCGAACTGGCTCGATACCGCCGGCCACACGCTCGGCACGATGTGCTTCCGCTGGATCGGCGCCGACGAGATCGTCCAACCGGTGGCGCGCGTCGTGTCGCGCACTGCCCTGCGCGCGTAGCGGGGGACTTCGCAGGTGGACGCGCGCGCCAGCCTCGACGAGCACTCGATCATCGCCGAGGCGCGTGCGACCGCCGGTCTCGACGACTTCGGCGACGAGTCGTTCCGCGAGCCGCTCGGCGTTCTCCTCGAGTCGCTCGATCGCGAGGCCGCGCTGACGCCGCTCGGCCGTGCGATCCAACGCCAGCGCACGATCGATCTGCTCGTCAACCGCCTGCGTGCCGAGGACCATTTTACGCGCCATCCGGAGATCCAGGACGAGGAGATCCGCCGGCCGATCGTGATCGTCGGCCTGCCGCGGACGGGCACGACGCTGCTGCACCGCACGATCGCGGCGGACCCGCGCTTTCATGCGGTGCTCTGGTACGAGTGCCGCTATCCCGTGCCGCTCGGCGCCGTCGACGAGCCCGCGGACGGCGTCGATCCGCGCATCACGCGCGCCCAAGCCGAGGTGCGGGCGATGCTCGACGGATCACCGGCGCTCGCTGCGATCCATCCGCTCGACGCGCTCGCGGCCGACGAGGAGATCCTGCTCCTCGAGCACTCGTTTCGGAGCACGGTGCCGGAGTCCTCCGCCAACGTCCCGTCCTACGCGCGCTGGCTGGCAGACCACGATCACGGCGAGGGCTATCGCGATCTGCGGCGCTTTCTCCAGCTGCTGCAATGGCAGAAGCGCCGCGCCGGACGCGCCGCCGAGCGCTGGGTGCTGAAGACGCCCCATCACCTCGGCTTCGCCGACGTGGTGCTGCGCGAATTTCCGGACGCGTTGATCGTCCAGACCCACCGCGATCCCCTCGACTCGATCCCGTCGCTCGCGAGCATGATCTGCGCCCTCTGGGTCCTGGCCTCGGATGCGGTCGATTCGAAAGAGGTCGCGCGCCAGTGGAACGCGAAGATGGCGACTGCCCTGCGGCACTGCCTCGCCGTGCGCGATCGGTATCCCGAGCGGTTCGTCGACGTCTGGTATCTCGACGCCGTCCGCGACCCGATCGGACAGGCGCGACGCATCTACGACGTCGCCGAGCTGCCGATGACCGCCGCGGCCGAGCAGGCGATGCGCGCCTTCGTCGCGACCAACCCGCGCGAAGGCCGCCCGCCGCACCAGTACACACTCGCCGAGTTCGGTCTCAGCGAGGACGGCATCGCGCGCGACTTTGCCGAGTACCGCGCCCGGTTCATCCTGCCGCGACAGTGAAGTGAAAGGATCCTATGCTTCTCGACGGTAAGGTCGTGATCGTCTCCGGCATCGGCCCCGGGCTCGGCATCGAGCTCGCGATGTTGGCGGCCAAGGAAGGCGCCCGCGGTGTCGCGATCGCCGCCCGCACCGCCTCCAAGCTCGACGACGCCGAGACCGCGATCCGCGCGCTCGGCCTCGCGACGCCGATCGTCAAGGCCGCGATAGACATCCGCGACCGCGCGCAATGCCAGCGCCTAGTCGAGACGACGGTCGGCGCCCTCGGCCGGATCGACGCGCTCGTGAACAGCGCCTACGTGCCCGGCGGCTTCGAGCCCGCCGACTCCGCCGATCTCGACGATTGGCGCGCCACGCTCGAGGTGAATCTCTTCGGCACCATGACGCTCACCCAGGCGGTCGTGCCGGTGATGAAGCGCCAGGGTGGCGGCGCAATCGTCATGATCAACAGCATGGTGACCCGGAAGCCGCTGGCGGTGCAGGGCGGCTACACCGTCTCGAAGGCCGCGCTCACCGCCGCGACCGCGCAGCTCGCGCTCGAGCTCGGTGCGGCGGGCATCCGCGTCAACTCGGCGTACATGGGCTGGATGTGGGGCCCGCCGGTCGAGAATTACTTGCGCGCAACCGCCGAGCGCGAGGGTACGACGGTCGAGGCGCTCGCGGCCGCGGTCGCGCGCAACATCCCGCTCGGTCGCATCCCCGACGATGCCGACTGTGCCAAGGCCGCGCTCTTCTTGGTTTCCGACTACGCCAGCGCCGTGACCGGCGCTGCGCTCGACGTGAACGGCGGCGAGTTCCTGCCGCGCTAGCTCTGGAGGACGAGGCCTATGGCAGATCGACTGGCAGGAAAGATCGCGATCGTCACCGCCGCGGGCTCGGGGATCGGCCGCGCCTGCGCGCTCCGCTTCGGCGTCGAGGGCGCGCGCGTGGTCGTGAACGACATCGTTGCCGACGCCGCGGACGCGGTCGTACGCGAGATCGAGGCCGCGGGCGGCGCGGCCGTGAGCGCTCCCGGCGACGTCGGGAGCTCGGAGCGGGTCACCGCGATCGTGCAGGACGCGGCGGCGCGCTTCGGCCGCGTCGACGTGCTCTTGAACAACGCCGCCTCGCCGCTCTTCGGCAAGGTCGAGGACATGAGCGACGCGATGTGGCGCGCGGTCTTCGCCGTCACGCTCGACGCGACCTTCTACGGCATGCGTGCCGCGCTCCCGGTCATGGCGGCGCAGGGGAGCGGGTCGATCATCAACACTGCCTCGGCCGCGGGTCTCGGTGGCATGATCGGCCTCGGCGCCTACGGCGCGGCCAAGGCCGCGGTCGTGAACCTCACCAAGACGGCCGCCCTCGAAGTCGCGGCGCGCGGCGTGCGCGTGAACGCGATCTGCCCGGGCTCGATCGACACGCCGCCGCTGCGGCTCTTCGTCGACGCGATTCCCGGCGGCCGCGCCGCCTTCGAGCGCTCGATCCCCGTGAAGCGGATCGGTCTCCCCGAGGAGATCGCGAGCGTCGCCGCCTTCCTCGCGTCCGACGACGCGGCCTACGTGACCGGCGCCGTCATCGTCGCCGACGGCGGCGTCGTCGCCGGCATCGGCCCGGGCTGGCCGGAGTGAGGCCGGCCCGGAGCCGCATCAGCTGAGAATCTTCTGGGCGTGCTTCACCAGCTCCTCGGCGTTCGGGGGCTGGGCGTTCTCCGGCACCGCGACGCCGCGCTGGACGGCGGGGCGCGAGCCGATCGCGTCGAGCCAGCGTTGCAGATGGTCGAGGCCGCCGACCTCGATACCGGACCAC
>JBGPIT010000496.1:0-3240 GCA_041485125.1 Binatia bacterium
CGCCTGGTTGTACTTGCTGACGGCGTCGTCGAACTTGCCGTCGGTGTAGAGGCGGTGTGCCTCGCGCCCGGTCGCGTGCGGATCGAGCCAGCCGATCGAGGTGATCGCGACGAGGAGCGCGACGAGCGGCAGCGCCGCGCTCGTCGACTGCATCGCGGCGCCCGCCGATGCCGGCGCGCGGGCGGCGCGTGCCGCAGCGGACGCTCCTGCGTTCGCGGCCGCGACGTTTGCCGTGCGCCGCCTCCGCCGCCACCAGACGACGCGGCGGTCGCCGACGAGTCGCTCCGCGAGCAACAATAGAAATGCCAGCGCGAGCGGGATCTGGAAGCGGTGCTCGTAGCGGCGCTCGAGCGTGCTCGCGAGCTCGCGCTTCTCCATGGTGGCGATGTAGTCGCGGTAGAGCTCGGCGAGGCCGAACGTCGTGCCGCCCGCGTGCATGTAGACGCCGCCGGTATCGACGGCGATCTTCTTCAAGGTCTCCTCGTCGAGACGCGACTTCACCACCTGGCCGCTGTGATCCTTGAGAAAGCCGCCGGATTCGCCGGGGATCAGCTCGCCTTCCGACGTCCCGATGCCGACGGTGAAGACCTTCACGCCGCGATCGCTCGCGTCCTTGATCGCCTTCTCGACGTTGCCCTCGTGATCCTCGCCGTCGGTGATGATGATGAGCGCCTGGTGCTTGCCCTGCCGGCCCTCGAAGGCCTCGAGGCCGGTGTCGATCGCCTCACCGAGGGCGGTGCCGCCTTTCGGGATGATGCCGACCTCGATCGAGTCGAGGCTCTCGGCGAAGGCGCCGTAGTCGAGCGTCAGCGGGCACTGCGCGAAGGCCGTTCCCGCGAAGGCGACGAGCGCGACGCGGTCGCCGCCGAGCTGCGTGAGGAGGTCGCGCACCGCGAGTTTGGCGCGCGCGAGCCGGTTCGGCTTGACGTCGTTCGCGAGCATGCTGCGCGAGGTGTCGAGCGCGACGACGAGATCGATGCCCTCGCGGTGAACCTCCTCCCAGCGGAAGCCCCACATCGGACCGCCGAGCGCGACGACGAGAAGGAGCAGCGCGCCCGTGCGGAGGCCGGCGCGGACGCGACGGCGGCGGAGATCGAGGTCGGGCGCGACCGCCGGCAGCAGGCTTGCCGCGACGAACGCGTCGAGCGCGCGGCGGCGGCGTCGCGCCGCCCAGGCGTAGAAGAGCGCCACCGCCGGGATGAGGGCGAGCGCGACGAGGCTCAGCGCGTGGTCCCAGCGCATCATGAGAGGCACTTTGTCATGGCAGCTTCCGCAGCACCGTCTCGCCGAGTCCGACCTCGAGTAGGAGGAACGCGAGTGCGGGCCAGAGGAACCACGGGTAGGCCTCACGATACTCCAGATACTCGGGTGCCTCGAACTCCGTCTTCTCGCGGCGGTCGATCTCCTCGTAGATACCCTTCAAGCTCGCCGTGTCAGTGGCGCGGAAGTAACGGCCGCCCGTCTTCGCCGCGATCGCCGTGAGCGTGTCCTCGTCGATGTCGACCTGCATCGGCCGGTAGACCTTGTTGCCGAAGAAGTCTTGGGCCGGGTAGGGCGCCATGCCGCGCGTGCCGGCGCCGACGGTGTAGACCTTCACGCCGAGCGCGGCGGCGGCCTCGGCGGCGGTCTGCGGCGTGACGCGGCCGGCGTTGTTCTGACCGTCGGTGAGCAGCACGACGATCTTCGTCTTTGCCTTCGACGCCCGCAGACGGTTCACCGCGGTCGCGAGGCCGGAGCCGATCGCCGTGCCGTCCTCGATCATGCCGACCTTCGCGCGCTCGAGGTTCTGCAGCAGCCAGCCGTGGTCGAGCGTGAGGGGGCTCTGCGTGTAGGCGCGCGCGGAGAAGAGGATGAGGCCGATGCGATCCTGCGGCCGCGCCGCGACGAAGTCGCGTACGACCGAGCGCACCGCCTCGACGCGCGACGCGCGCTCGCCGTTCACCGTGAAGTCCTCCGCGAGCATCGAGCTCGAGATGTCGAGCGCGAGGACGATGTCGACGCCCTCTCTATAGATACGCGTCTCCGCTCGTCCGAGCTGTGGCCGTGCGAGTGCCACGACGATCGCGGTGAGGGCGAGCGCGTTGAACACGCCCAGCCAGACACGGCGGCCGGCGGCGCCGCGCGGCGCCACCGCACGGAGTGTCGCGAGGCTCGGGTAGCGCACGGCCGCGTCGCGAGAGCGCCGCCGTCCCCAGCGGAAGACGAGCGGGACGAAGACGAGAAGGAGCAGGAACCAGGGGCTACCGAGTCGCATCGGGCCCTCGCCATCTCTCGTCGCCGGACGGTCCCGCGGTCGGCGGGGGTGGCGCGGTCACGGGCGCGCGCGGCGCTGCGGCCGCCGCGGCGACCGTACCGTTGCCGTCGAACTCCGGCTCGCGCGTCTCGTCGACGAAGCGTTTCGCCGCATCGTAGGCGCGCTCGCTGTCGGCGATCGACGGGACGTGGCGCGCGAACTTCACCAGGTCCGACTCGGTAAGAAAGTTGCCGAGGACGCCGCGGTGACCGCTCTGCAGGCGGCCGTTCCGCGCGCTCGAGGTCAGGAACTCCTCGGTCGTCATCTCGGGAGCGCGTACCTCGAAGCGGCGTTCGACGTAGGTGCGGACGATGTCGGAAAGCGTCGAGTAGTATTCCTTGAAGGCGCCCTGCTCGATGAGGTGCCGGCCGCGCAGCTTCTCGAGCTCGGCGTACGCGATCTTGTGCGGCGGGATCGGCGGCAGCGCGCGCGCGGCGCGGCCCCGTCGCGAGACCCGCCAGAGAAGGGCAGCGACGATGGCGAGCGCCGCGACCGCCGCCGCGGCGATGTAATACGGCCGCCAGTCGATCGGCAGCGGCTCGGGCGCCTTGATGTCGCGGATGTCCGCGCCGTCGGTCTTCTCCGGCAGCAGGCTCTTCACCGTCACGACCGTGTGATCCTTCGGCACCTCGATCAGCTCCGTCGCTCCCGGCGCGCGGTACGACACCGGTGGCGACTCGATCTCCTTGTGACCCGTCTCGAACCCCGCCAGCCGGTACCAGCGGGTGATCGTCGTCATCCCGGTGCCGTGCTGCGCCGGCTCGTCGCCGAAGTCGATGATGTCGAACGCGCCGATGCGCTCGGTCGGCTGCGCCATGACGATCTGCATGCCGGTCGGTGCGGTGATCTCCATCGTGAAGCGGAAGGGCGTGCCGATCGTGACCTCGTCGGGATCGGCCTTCACTTTGACGGTGACGGGCGAGGGAAGATTCGAACCCGCCGTCGGC
>JBGPIT010000497.1:0-3225 GCA_041485125.1 Binatia bacterium
ACCGTCGTGCTCGTTCCCGATCGGCCACGGCGACACCGCTATGCCCTCGCCGATTTGGTGAACCGCATCACGACGCGCAACAGGCATCAGGCCGTCGAGTTTGGACATCCGGTCGGCCGAGAAGTCTGGTGACCAGCCAAAGACGGTTTGTTCCTGAGCGGGGAGATATCGTGAAGATGAGCTTCGATCCCCAATCGGGCCACGAACAGGCGGGTTGGCGGCCAGCACTCGTCGTCTCACCCGCTCTCTACAATCGAGCCAGCAGCCTCGCTTTGCTCTGCCCCATCACATCTCGTGTAAAGGGTTACCCCTTCGAGGTGGCGTTACCGGTCGGTCTGGCCGTGTCCGGTGTCGTTCTCGCGGACCAGATCCGATCGCTGGATTGGCGGGCGCGCAAGGCGAGACTAGTGGACCGTGCCCCGACGTCAGTAGTCCGTGAAGTCCTCGCCCACCTCGAGCCTCTCGTGAGTTGATTGTTCGATATCGGAATGCGCTACGCGCTCGCCTCTTCGTGCTCCCACTTGAGGATGTCGAGCTCGTGGAACCGCTCGCGCAGCCACGGCGTGAGAAGGCCCAGGCGCTTCACGTTCGGGACGACCTTCGAGAACAGCATCTTCTGGAACTCGCGCATGATCTCGGACTTCATGACGATCTCGTGGGTCTCCTCGATGGGAAAGCCCATCTCCTGCCAGACCTCGACGGCGTAGAGGCGGTCGCGCATCAGGCGGCAGCCCTCGTAGGTGAACTCCTCGCGCTCGCGGAGCTCCTTCTCGTTGAGCTCCTTGTAGTAGCCCTCGAGCGAGAGGACGCCGAACGCGACGTGCCGGGCTTCGTCGCGCATGATGTACTGGGTCATCTGCTTCAGGAGCGGCTCGTTCGCGAATTTCTCCATGAGCGCGAAGGCGGCCATGGCGAGACCCTCGACCAGGATCTGCATGCCGAGGTACTTCATGTCCCAGCGCGAGTCGGTGAGGATCTGATCGAGCAGCGTCTTCAAATGCGTGTTGATCGGATACTCCTTGCCGATCTTGTCGCGCAGGTAGTGGTCGTAGGTCTCGACGTGACGGGCCTCGTCCATCACCTGCGTCGCGCCGTAGTACTTCGCCTCCATCCACGGTACGGCGTCGACGATCTGGGCGGTCGCGAGGAGTGCGCCCTGCTCGCCGTGGAGGAACTGCGACAGGCTCCACGACAGCTGCTCCATGCGGAACTTCCGGATCTCGCGCTCAGTGAGCTTGTCCCACAGACGGGTGCCGTACAGCGGGTTGTTGAGGTCGGGCAGGTTCTCGGCCTCGGGATCGACGTCGAGACGCCAGTTGAGCGCGGTCGCCGAGTCCCACTGGTTCTGCTTCGCCTTCTCGTAGAGGTTGCGGAGACCGACCTTGAACGTGTCGTAGTTCCACGTGTAGCAGGTGTCGAAGGTGGTCGAGAGCCGTTCGGTGAAATCCTCGACGGTGTCGAGCGCCTCGGCGGCGGGGTGACTCATGGGTTCTCCTTTAGAGCGCGGTGCCGTGCATCAGCAGGCGCTGCGTGGTTTGCGTGATCTCTTCGATGGAAACTTCCGCGTGATCGATCCACCAGGACACGACCTGCGACAGCATGCCGATGATCGCGTTGGCGACGATCGCGGGCGGCATGGGCGCGAAGACGCCGTCGGCGACGCCGGCGGTGTAGTTCTCGTCGGCGTCCTCGATGAAGAGCTCGTGCAGCTCGTGCAGAAGCGTGTCGAACTGCGCGCTGTGGCCGAAGAGGATCTTGAAGACGTCGCGGTGCGAGTCGGCGAAGCGGAAGAACGTCTCGGTTGCGACGTGGGCCTTGTCGCGACGGTCGGCGTAGCCCGCCTTGGCGCGATCGATCTCCTCCTTGGCCTCGATCGCGGTCTCGCGGACGAGGTCGGTGAAGAGCGCTTCCTTGGTGGGGAAATGAAGGTAGAACGTCCCCGTCCCGACGTCGGCCGCGGCGGCGATGTCGGCGATCTTCGTCGCGTGGAAGCCCTTGGTCGCGAGCAGATGCTTCGCCGCGCGCAGCAGGGCATCGCGGGTCCGGGCGCGTCGCCGGTCGTGCCGGCTCTCTTCTACGTGTGCAGTCGCTGTACGCATCGGCATGCGAGATGCTGAATCAATATTCAGTACTGAATGCGGATTCAGGAATAGAGAAATCTCGTAGGCCGGTCAAGTACTTTTCGACAGTTCTCGGGGGCCCGTGACGGTCGGCGGCGAGCATCCGATCGGTGAGGGCATAAACGCCAGGATTGCCTGGACCCGGCGCATCGCCGACGAGTTCTGGACCGGGACGGTCACGCCCCTGACCTTCTCGCTGCTCGCCGAAACGATGGCGGCGCGCATGGTCCGCGAGCCGCTTCGACACTCGGGGCTCGCGTCGCTCGCCGATCGACCGGTCCTCCGACTCCATGGCAGCCACGTCTACGCGAACGCGAACCTACTCGCGGACGTGATCGCTCTGATCCCCGGTCCGCTGCGGAGCGAAGGCGTGCTGGCGCTCCTTCCCGAGTCCGCGCGCGCGGCGATTCCGGAGCGCGCGATGTGGCGCGCGGCGGCACAGAGCGGCGAGATCATCGCGCGTCTGCTCTGGCACGATGCGGAGTGGGCACCGTGGCGACGCGCCGGCGCGTTCGACGCGGCGTCGGCGGCGGTACGTCGCCGGTTCGCGCATCTCGACCCGCCGTGCGCGACGGCGACACCGCGACAGCTGCTCACCGAGATCGAGCGCACCCGCGACGAGCTCGGCGACTATCTCGCGGTCGTGAGCTGGGGAATCGTCTTCGCCTACGTCGCGTTCCACTCGACGATGGAGCTGGCGCGGCGCTGGGCACCCGATCTCGCCGCGGAGCGCGCGGATCTCCTGGTCGGCTTGCCCGGCACCGCGTCGCTCGAGGCACACCACGAGCTCGTGCAGCTCGGGCGCGCGCTGCGGACGGCGCCCGGTCTCGCGGCGCTCGCGCGCGTCGGCCGCGTCGATGCGCTCTGCGCCGCGGTCGCTGCCGACGACGGCGCGATCGGGGCCGCGTTTCGCGGCTTCGTCGAGCGCCATGGCCACCGGCTCACCGGCCGCGACCTGATCCACCCGACCGTCCGCGAGGAGCCGCACGTGGCGTTGCAGCTCGCGTTGCGGATCGGCGGGGGTGAGAGCAATGCCGCGTCGGCGGCCGCACGGCGCGAGCGGGCGACCGCGGCTATCGAGCGCGCCGTCGGTCGCGGCCTCGGC
>JBGPIT010000498.1:0-3205 GCA_041485125.1 Binatia bacterium
TCGACACGTTGGCGCGCGCAAGACGCGCCCGAAACCGACAATCCCATCTTCAAGTGCGGCCGGTGTCATCACACGTTCCGACTCTTTCCGGGCGCGCCCGAGAGCGACGAGCGGAACGGCGCGCCGCGTAGTCGTCCGGCGGCGAACGCCGCGTCCGACAACCTCGAGTTCATCTTCCCGCGCCGGCATCCCGTGCCGCGCGACGTCGTGCCGCCGGCCGAGCCGCAGCCTGTGCGTCCGGCGACACCAGAGCCCGAGCCGGCGGTGCCTGCCGATGACGACCTTCCGCCGTGGGACACCATGCCGTCGCGTGACGACCCCACGATCGACTCGCCGCCCGCGTCACCAAGCGCGGCCGAAGCGCGCCGCGACGACTTCGGCAGCGACGACCGCTACGTCCTCGGTACGCCCGACGGCGAGGAGGACGACGACCAGGGCGGACCGACGACGCACGACGCACCGCTCGACGCCGCCGGCGCACCGCCGCCGCACCACGACCTCGTCGCCGAGCTCGACGAGTCGCTGGCCGACGACGACGATGACCTCACGATGCGCGACGAGGAGGATTTCGATGCCGGCGACGACGATCTCGAGATCGACCCCGAGGACGACCACGACCACGACGTCGGCAGCGCCGGCGCCGGCCACGTCCTCCACATCAAGGAAACCATGAGCGCCGCGACTCCCGTGCCCGCCTTCGCGCCGATCTGCCGCCTCTTCGTCGTCATGGTCGCGCTCTTCGGCTTCCTCGCGATCGTCATCCGCGCCGACCCCGAGCAAGCCGCGACCTGGCTCTCCCACGTACCGCTCATCGGCGGCAGGCTCAGCAACGACCAGGTGCTCGTCCACCGCATCGCGCTCCGCAACATCGAGGGCGGCTACCAGCGCCTGCACAACACCCGCAAGGTCTTCGTCATCTCCGGCGAGGCAGTGAACAACTCGACGACGACGCTCGAGCGCATCGACGTCGCGGGCACGATCTACGACGACAAGGGCACGGCCGAGGAGAAGGTGGTCAGCACCGGGAACCGCACCACCGTGAAGCTCGCCGACCTCTCGGAGTCGGAGATCTCGTACCTCCAGCGCTTCGCGTCGCGCATGACGCTCGCGCCGGGGCAGAGCGCGCGCTTCTCGATCGTCTTCCTCGAGCCGCCGCGCGCGGTGCGCGAGTTCAGCTCTACTGTGAGGAGCGCTCGCCCGACGACCCGGGCCGCGGCTCGCCCGCAGCCGGACCGGGCGCCGGATCCGGCTTCGGTGGGGTGACGTCGATCGAGTCGGGCTCGCCCGCGGCCTTGCGGAAGTTGCGGATACCCTTGCCGAGGCCCTCACCGAGCTCAGGCAGCTTGCCGGCGCCAAAGATGATCAAGACGATCACCAGGATCACCAGCATCTCACCGATTCCAAAGCCGAACATCGAACCTCCCAGCCGGGCAACCGACTCTCTACGTGACTATAGGGGAACCGTTTGCGCGGGCGCAATACGGGCGATCGGTATCTGATTTCTGTCGCGCGCCATCCGCGTTAGAATCGCGTCGATGTCGCGCCGCCGCCGCTCGATCCTGCCCTTTGCGATCCTGGTCTCGCTCGCGATCCACGTCATCTTTCTCACCGTGATGCCGGTACCGAGCGGCGACGCGCTCGATCGCGTGCAGCCGATCGAGGTCGCGCTGTTGCGCCCACCGCCGCTGCAGCCGGCCGCGCGCGCGGCCAAGCCGGAGGCCGAGCAGCGACCGCGCCAGATGGTCGCGCCGCCCGACGAGATCAACGACCGCGCCCCGGAAAACCCCCGCTTCGAGAGCGATCGCGACAACACCGTGCTGCACGAGACCGTCCGGCAAGGGGTCCCGAACCCCGCCCCGCCGGTGCCGGTGCAGAAGGCGCCGCCGGCGCCGAAGCCCGAGCGGCAGGCGCGACAAGCGGAGAGCAACGACCGCGACGAAGAGCCGGCGCAACACGAGCGCACCCGCGCCGCGCGACCCGCACCAGCGCTCGAGGATCTCTTCGCGTCCACGGATGAGCTGGTGCAAGCGCAGCGCAGCGCGAGCGATCGCGCCGAGCAGCAACGGAAGGAGGCCGAGCGCGGGGGAGACGGCAAACGGCGCCTTGCGCTCGCGGTGCCGCCGGCGGCGCCGGAGTGGACGCTCCCCGGCACGCGCGGCACCTTCGATCACCTCCCGGGCATCGAGCGCGGCAACGTGACCTTGCTCAACACCAAGGCGAACGTCTTCGCGCCCTTCGTCCGTCGCGTCGGCGAGCGCGTCTTCCAGCACCTCGTCATCCGGCAGCGCCGTCTCGAGCTCGAGCAGATCATGACCGCGCGTGCGCCGGTGCAGATGCGCGTCCTCCTCGACCGGACCGGCAAGCTCAAGTCGGTGCAGGTCGACGACCAGTCGGGCAGCGTCACCATGGACGACACGCTCTCCGACGCCGTCCACACCGCGGCCTTCGACAACAATCCGCCCGCCGCCGCCGCCAACAGCAACGGCGAGTTCGAGTTCGTCTTCGTGGCTCAGCTGCGCGCGTTCGAGCCCGGGCCGGGCGGGCAGCCGAGCCGCATCGAGAGTCGTCTCAGCGTCGGGTTGATGTAGGCGGCACGGCGACGTGCGCCGGCGAGAACGTCGAGTGCGCGATCAGGTCGCGGGCCGCGTCGCGGGATTGGGTTCCGAGCCGGCGTCGGCTTCCGCCGCCGGCGTCACGGGCGGGGTCCACCGCAAGATCGGGCGCCGTGCCGCGCGCGTCTCGTCGAGGCGGCCGATGAAGGTCGCGTGCGGCGCGTCGCGGACGAGCGACGGATCGCTGCGTGCTTCGGCGACGATCGACTCGACGGCGCTGATGAACTCGTCGAGCGTCTCCTTGGTCTCGGTCTCCGTCGGCTCGATCATCATCGCGCCCGCGACCACGAGCGGGAAGTAGATCGTCGGCGCGAAGAAGCCGTAGTCGAGAAGGCGCTTGGCGACGTCGAGGGTGTGGACTCCCGTGTCGGCGAGGTCGCGGTCGCTGAAGACGCACTCGTGCAGCGTCGGCGTCTGGTACGCCAACGGCAACGTCGCGGCGAGGCGGGCGCGAACGTAATTCGCGTTCAACACCGCCATCGCGGTCGCGTCCTCCAGGCCGTCGCCGCCGAGCGCGCGCATGTAGCAGTAGGCGCGCACCAGCATGCCGAAGTTGCCGTGGAAGGAGCGCACCCGTCCGATCGACTTCGGAA
>JBGPIT010000499.1:0-3198 GCA_041485125.1 Binatia bacterium
CTGGTCGGCATCTCCGAGTACTTCCGCTACCAAGGGCAGCTCGACAGGGTCACGCTCACCGCGCTCGACTTCGAGGTGATCATCGGCGCGCTCACGTTCACCGGCAGCCTCGTCGCCGCCGCCAAGCTGCAGGAGCTGCTGCGCGGCCGCCCGATCACCTATCGCGGCCAGAACGTGCTGAGCATCAGCCTGCTCGCGACCATCCTCGGCTCCGCGCTCTATCTCGTCGTGACCCAAGCGGCGACGCCCTTCTTCTACCTCATGGTTGCGTTGTCGTTCGTGTTCGGTCTGCTGCTCGTGATCCCCATCGGTGCCGCCGACATGCCGGTGGTGATCGCCTTGCTCAACTCCTACGGCGGCCTCGCCGACGCGGCGATGGGCTTCGTCCTGATGAACAAGATCCAGATCATCACCGGCTCGCTCGACGGCACCTCGGGGTTCTTGCTGTCACTCATGATGTGCCGCGCGATGAACCGCTCGATCATGAACGTCCTCTTCGGCGCCTTCGGCAGCGTCTCCGAGGACGACGCGGCGGCCGCCGCCGAGGCCAAGGGAACGGTGCGCAACATCACCGCCGACGAGACCGCCGTCCTCTTCGAGACCGCGAGCAACGTCATCATCGTGCCGGGCTACGGCATGGCCGTGGCGCAGGCGCAGCATGCGGTCGCCGAGCTCGGAAACATCCTCCGCGAGCGCGGCGTCGACGTGAAGTACGCCATCCATCCCGTCGCCGGTCGCATGCCCGGCCACATGAACGTGCTGCTCGCGGAAGCCAACGTGCCCTACGAGCAACTCTGCGAGATGGAGGAGATCAATCCGTATTTCGCGGAGGCCGACATCGTCCTCGTCGTCGGCGCCAACGACGTCACCAACCCGGCAGCGAAGACCAACAAGAGCAGCCCGCTCTACGGCATGCCCATCCTCGAGGTGTCGCGCGCCAAGTCGATCATCGTCCTCAAGCGCAGCATGCGTCCGGGCTTCGCCGGCGTCGACAACGACCTCTACTACAATGAGAACTGCATGATGCTGTTCGGCGACGCCAAGGAGAGCCTCACGAAGCTCATCGGGGAGATGAAGTCGTTGCTGTGACGCACGCGTCGCGGCGACCCAAGGAAACATTGGCTGCGGTTGGCCACGCTACGTCCGCCACCGCCCGATCGGGCCGGCGCCAGCATGGTCAGGGGTCTTCGGATGCCGCGAACATCGCGAGTGCGTTCCGCCGGTCAGAAAGCGATCGACTCGCCGCCGTCGACGACCTCGTCGCCGATGCACTGGAGACACGTGATCAGCTCGTCGATCGTCGTGGCGGGGAGCGCACCACACGCACCGGCGGACGGGCAGGTCGGCCCGTAGCCAAGCGTGCTCGGCGTATAGGCATCGCAGCGGGTGTGGATGTCGTTGGCCGTGGACGTAGCGGCTCGAGCGATCGCGGCGCTCGCTTCCGAGTCGGGGCAAGCGACCGACGTTTGTCCGCAGAGGCGCTGCGTGTGACAGCTGCGGAGCGTGCGGAGCTTCCGCCGTGCGTAGCGCGCGGTGCTCACGACGCTGTTACGGATCGCCAGCTTGCACCGCTGGCGTGCGTTGTCGGGCTCCTCCGCGTGGGTGGGGTAGAGCGCGTCGATCAAATCGAACGCGAGCTGCGAGAGAATGTTGGCGCTCGGCCCGGGCGCTGCGCAGGCCGCGAGGACCCGTCCTGCATATTGCGCCGCGTTTACGAGGAGGTCGTCGAACGTTTCGCCATTCGGACAGTGACCGGTCTCGTGGCCCTCGAGGATCCGGTCCTCGCACGCTGCGAGGTCACGGAGATCGTCTTCCAGCAGGGTCATGACCGCGCGACCCTTGCCGACGTCGCATGCCGTCGGCGCGTCGAGCGGTAGGGTCGCGAGCCCGCGAGAGGCCTGGTCGACCTCCTGTTGCGCGATGCAGCTCGCGCATGTGATCAGATCGGGCAGTGTATCGATGGCGAACGCGCAATACGGGAGTCCAGGACAGGTGGCTCCGAATCCGAGCGCCGCTTGCGGGTCGAGGTCGTCATTCGTCCCGGCGATGCCGTCCGGCCCGCCGCACGCGCGAGTGAGCTTCGACGCGAGCCGTGCGTCTGCGGCAGCGATCGCGGCTTGCGTGCCACTCGGACCGTCGCACGTCGGACCGGACGGCCCATAGCCGGCGACGCCGCGGGCAAGCTTCTCGTTGCAAAGCGCCAGCTGCCCATCCGTGAGCTCGGCGAGGCGCACGGCCTGGCGGCCGATGGTATCGAGACAACGCAGCTTCGGCCCGTGTGGTGCCTCGCCCGCACCGACGCGAAAGACGCCGCTAACGAGGTCGAAGGCTTCGTCGATGCCACTCACGACACACGTGAGCGTCTGCTGGATCGGGGCGGTGCACGCGCTATCGATCGCTTCCGAGGCAACCAAATCGAGGGCGGTGATGCGCTCGTTACCGCGCTCGGTGGGACAACCCTCGTCGAGATTGGCGGTGCGCAACGCTCGTCGTACGCACCGCGCGACGACGTCAGTGGTGGCATCGAAAAGGGTCGTGCCGCGACTGAGAATCGCGGCCTTGCAACGGACCGCGTCGTCGGCCGCAGGGCTCGGTGTCGCGGTAGCGAGCACGAAAAGCGCGACAGCAAGTGCAGCGTGAACGAGACGCATGGGAGGCCTCCTTGCACGCGCTCGCAGGCCGCGCGTCGTTGTCCGGCAATGGAACGGCGCGGACAGTACGAGTTCGGCGAGAGAAGCGTCAGCGAGAAACCCACCGCACGCGCAAATAGGTTGCGCCATTCTGGCGCGCCTCGGCTCATCCGTCATCGATCTCGTTGCCAGCCTGACGTGGTCGCGCACGGCGATACCGCCGAGCCCGAAGGCTGCTGAGCGGTCGCATCCGAACTACGCTTCGTCGTGAGGCAGCCGACGTTTCGACCTGTCATCCGAGATCGACGCATCGCACCCCGTGACTAACGCTGCTATCTACGGAGATGAACGTCACGCGCGACGCGGACTGGTCGAGGATCAGGTTGAAACCACGCTCGGCCGCGCGGCGGATCGACGGCGCGCTGCCGGCGGCGACCCAGAGCGGCGGATGCGGTTGTTGCGCGGGCGGCGGCTCGACCACGATGTCCTCGCACTGCGAGAAGCGGCCACGGTGCGAGAAGCGCGCCCGCGACGTCCAGGCGCGGGTCATGACCTCGATCGATTCCTC
>JBGPIT010000500.1:0-3193 GCA_041485125.1 Binatia bacterium
ATGCTGATCGTCGGCACCACGCGGGACCGTCGCGATCCGACCACGGTCGACCCCCGTGCGACCTGGCTGGTCTCGCGAATGACCGCCGTGCTGGTCCTTGCCATCTTTCTCGGGATCGTCGCAGCCGTCATCACCATCCCGATCGGCATCCCCGCGTTCATCTTCGGCTGGTACACCGGCGTCGACTGGAGGGTGCTGTTTTCGCAACCGGGCTTCTGGATATCGGTCGTCGGCATGTCGTTGATCGCGGGCGCTCGGGCCCAGCACAGATTCGAAGCGACGACGACGCCGGGAAAGCTCCATACCTCGGCGCACGTAGCGCCGATCATTGGAGACCTCGAGCACGATCGCCGACGCTCGAAGGCGGCAAACGCCGCTCAGGTGACCCTGATCGCGACCTACGTTGTCCTGTCATACGTGGTGAGCATTTTCGGGCGAACGGGGGTCAACGTGTTCCCGATCCTGTACGCCGCGCTGCTCATGTTCTACGACGCGCGACCGGATGTGGCTCAACGGATTTTCCCCGACCTCTGGCGTGGAACGCAGTAGCCAAGGTCACCGCTTACATCTTCGATCGCACGATCCGCAGCTACAACAAGGAGTACGAGCTCTTCTCCTTCGCCTCCGATCACGGGATTACACCGATTGCGAGGCGATCGGCGGCAGCGATTCCGGCGTCTAGGAGGAGGCGCCGTGCTCGTTGAACGGCCGCGGCACCACGGCTACTTGCAAGCCGGTGCCACGGAGCTGCCCCGCGAGCTGAGGCGACTGATCGCTCCGGCACGAGATCGAACGGGGCGGCTACTCCTCACGAAAGCATCAGGATTCCCGCAGGACATGACGCCGGGGCACGGCGTACTGTCGCGCCGTGATTCCTGTCGCTGTCGACTCGAGAGCCGCGCGTCGTGAGCACGTCGTCGTCTCCTATCTCGTGTGGCCGCTTTTTCTTGGCGCGGCGACGGTCGTCGTCTGGCAAGTAGCGGGGCCGAGCGGTGACGCCCGGAGCGCGTTCCTCGTGGCAATCGGGTTGATCGCCGTCCTTTTCGTCCTCGAGCGCCTCCTGCCGTGCCGTGCGAGCTGGGATGCGCTTCGCGATCCGCAACTCGCTCACGACGTCGCCCACGGCATCGTCCAGAACGAGCTTGGAACGCGCCTCGGTGAGGTCGCGCTCGCCGCGCTGCTCGCCTGGTCCGGTCCTGGCGCCGACCACGCCGCCGCGCTCTGGCCGAGTACGTGGCCGTTCGCGGCGCAGGTGATTCTGGTCGTGTTCCTCGCCGACGGCCTCGAGTACTGGCGCCATCGGTTCCTCCACGAGGTGCCGTGGCTCTGGCCGATTCACGCTCTCCACCACAGCGCCGGCCGCATGCACGTCCTGAAGGGCGGGCGTCTGCATCTCCTCGATCTCCTGTTGCGTTACGTCGTGGTCTTCGCGCCGCTCATCGCGGTCGGGATCCCGCGCCCACTCGTGCTCTGGTACACGGTCGCGCTCCTCATCATCGGTCCGATCTCGCATGGCAATCTCGCCTTGCGCTTCCCGGGATGGGTCCACCGGGTGCTCGTGACGCCGCCCGAGCATCACCTCCATCACGCCTGCGACCTCCGGCTCGCGAGGGGCAACTACGCGCCGGTGTTTCCGCTCTGGGACATCCTGTTCGGGACCTACCGGCACCCGGACACGCACCCGCTCGGCGACGTCGGGATCGAGCACGACCCGGTGCCGGCGACGTTTCTCCGCCAGTGCCTGACGCCGCTGCTCCTGTGGCGACGACTCGGTAGCTTCGACGTGCCCGCAGCCGCGGCCGGCGCCTCCCTCGACGTCCACGCACCAAGATAGCGCGCGTAGCGCGCACTCGCCCTCAAGCGGACGCTTGCACCTCGGGGTTACCCTCTTCCGTCTCGAGCCGGTCGAGTCGCGGGCCGGCGGCGAGCCATGCGTCGGCGGCTTGGACGCCGAGCGCGTGAAGGCCGGCGATCAGGTTGTGCTCGAAGTAGAGGTACGAGCCGGCGCTGAAGAGGACGTCGCGCGGCGGCCGCAGCACCTCGTAGAGCCTGACGTCGCGATACGGCGCGTTCGTGAAGCGGGCGAGCCGGTTGCGCTCGAGGAGCAACTTCCGGTCGATGTTGTAGGCGTTTTCGAGAAAGCTATCGACGGTGCGCTCGACGGCGCGGCCGAAGTGCGGGAAGGGCCCGCGCATGGGGTCCGGCGGCTCGGTCACGAGGACGGTGACGATCTCGTCGGCGCCGAGCGACACGACCGGCGCGAGCGGCGTGTTGACGAGGAGCCCGCCGTCCCACAGCAGGTGCGGGCCGATCTCGACGGGCGGGAAGAGCAGCGGGATGCTCGCGCTCGCGAGCACCATGTCGACGGTAATCGCATCGACGATGAGGTAGTCGGGCGCACGGGTGTGCGGGGTCGCGGCGTTCACGAAGCGGACGATCCGTCCGGTGTGTGCGTCGACGGCGTTGATCGCGAGTCGGATGCCGTTGTCGGGCACGCACTCGCCGCCGAACGCTTCGACGAGGCGCGCGCGGAGCGGAGCGGTATCGGCGACGAACGGCTCGCCGATGCCTTGCAAGAAGCGGCTCACCAGATCGAAGCGCATGGTGAGGAGATACTCGATCCACGCCGCGACGACACTGCCGGGTCGCGGAGGCAGGTGATTGCGTGCGCGCTTCAGGAACTCGAGCATCGGACGGGGTGATCCGAGCCAGCGGATGAACTCGGCGAATGAGAGGCGGAGGAACATCGAGGTCGCGTCGCGAAAGAACCGCGTGCTCGCCACGATCGGTGGGTCGGCGGCGATCGCGTGCCAGAAATCGAGCATCTCGCGCGGCGACTTTCCCGCCGCGATCAGCGCGGCGTTGATGCCTCCCGCCGAGGTCCCCGAGAGTACGCGCGGACCACCGCAGAAGCGCGGATCGTCGAGGAGGCGCTGGTACGCGCCGACTTGGAAGGCGCCACGCGCCCCGCCACCGGAGAGCACCAGGCCGAAGGTACGCTCGTCGCGCTCGCCGATCGTGCGGTGATCGCGATCATCCGCGCGCCGGCGCGGCGGCTCGTGCGGCGCGGCCGCGAGGGGGCGACGGGGGTCATCGTTTGCGGGCGTCATGTCGTCACCATCATCGCGGGTGTCGATACCCGGCGGCAAGGGCATATCCTGTGCACGCTACGTTCGTCGTTGGTCGGGTATTG
>JBGPIT010000501.1:0-3183 GCA_041485125.1 Binatia bacterium
CTTGTAGTCCCAGCTCGCAAGCTCCTCGCCGACCACGGCGAGGCCTTGCCGTCTCTTTCGCTTCCCGCCGAGCTCAATGAGCTGCGAAAGAAAAAGGGTTGTTTCCGTGTCATGAAACCCCTGGCGGTCTCCCGAGACGCCCACATTCTCGACCTCCGTTCGCAGTACGGGATTTGGCCGTAAACCGGCTTGCAACGTGAGCGCTTCTCGAGCGCGCACTTCAGCGGAGAACGCCCCGAGCTCTGGGCTTCCCGCGAGCGCTGCTGCGAGTGTGTCTCGAAGCGTTACGGCGCCAGACGGCTCAGTCGGGCTGAGAGCGCTACCTTGCTGCGCCGGAGCGCGCCCGAGGAGGGCGAGCAAGAGAAGTAGTGTTGCGAGAAGCGAAAAGGCGCTCTTTGCTGCGGCGCCTCTCCCTCTCGAGAGAGTCGGTTCCATGCGTCATCCTCACGAAAGTTCGTGCGTCTCAGGGGTGCTGACTCGGCAACACGGGGCTGCCGTCGGTTGCTCGCGCGTCGTCGCGCGACCGAGTGTCAACGAGACGTCAGATGAGCAGGACGACTGAACGAAGAGACGATCGACCGGCCGAGCGGTCTACGAGATGAGCTGCGGCGACACCGGCTCTCGAAAAAGTCGCGAGAGCGGAAGGAACAGGCTGAAGCGATACGGCCTGCACGCGAGGCAGAGGCGCGTCGGTGCGAGATTTACTCTGGAGCGCCGCCTTCAGGACAAGGGGCATATCGGTGCAGGCGCATGAATGTTCGCCGTGGAAGACCTCGGCAGCCTCCCCCGCCGCATGAAGTCTCGAGCAGCAATCCTCTGCGAGGGCGGACTCGATGCGCTGATGACCGTCGGCACCGACACAGAAGACGAGCGCAACAGCGGGTCCCGCGACGACGAGGAGGTACGACGCAGCGAGTGCCTGCGCCAACGTGCGGTGTAGGGAACGACGAGTCATCGGTTCGCTGAGGTGATGATTCAGCCTTTCAGCGTAGCATCACGTCCGCAATCGGAACAGCCCGAGCCGAGGAGCGGTAGTAGGGTCACTTTGAACCCTGAGCGCCGCCCCTGCTCCCCTGGCCCGGTCCCAGACTCAAGCCTATGATGGCCGGCATGGCACAGAGACCACCCCGCTTCGTCCTCGCTCTTGTCCTCCTGGTTCTCGTCTGCACACGGACCCGAGCCGAGGAGCACACGATGATGTCCAAGAGCGCCGGCGACACTCGGCAGCCGCTTCCTCTTCCGGCAATGATGGCCGAGCACCAGAAGCAAAACATGCGAGAGCACCTTGCCGCCGTCCAAGCCATCATCGCTGCCCTCGGTCGCGACGACATGGACGCCGTTGCCAAAGCGGCGGCACGCATCGGCTACTCGGAAGCCATGGGCCAGATGTGTGAGCACATGGGTGCCGCCGCACCCGGGTTCACCACCATGGCCCTCAACTTTCACCACACCGCCGACACCATAGGCGACGCCGCTCGGCGCGGTGACCGCGCTGGAGTCCTGTCCGCGCTCGACCAGACGCTGCAAAGCTGCGTAAGCTGCCACGCCACGTATCGCCAAGAGGTTGTCGACCAAGAGACGTGGAAGGCGAAGGTGCCGTCCTCGTAGGGACTCGCCTCCGAGCTCGCGACCTGCACCCCTCCGTTGGGTACGCCGACAGTCTCGAGATTCCCGCGTGCGCGGGTTGTCATCTCGGCGGTGAGGTCGATGCCATGCACGGTACCGCAACGCCCCGCGCCGCCTCGTGCGGGGTCCTCAAGATCTTCGCCTGTCGAAGTAACGTGCGAGACGGCGATGCCGGTGGCGGAACAGCGCCTGGAGGATCGGCCGCAGGGCACCCGCGAGGAAGAGGACGCGCGGTGCGAAGCGGATGCGGTCGGTGACGCGGGTGCCTTCGGGGAGCGGCGTGAGCGTGCGCTCGTGGATCCAGTGGCGTTGCATGAGGGAGCTCGAGTGCTCGTGAAAGCTGCGAGCGGGATCGACCGTGATCAGCGTGAGGTCGTGCGCGTCGATCGGGACGAGACCGAAGAGGAGGATCCAGCTGCGGAAGGCGCGCTCGCCGAGCGGCGCGTCGGCGATCGTGAAGGCGGCGAGATCGCGCGGGATCGTCATGCGGATGATCGGCATCAGCTCCTGGTTGATGCCGTCCATCGTCGTCACCCGCGCCCACACCGCCTCAGGCGGCGCCGGAACGACGGAGCTCACGGTGAACTCGACGAGCTGCGCTTCCGCCATCGAGTCATATGGTCGAATCGCGCGGGGAAGCTCAAGCAGGCGGCATTGAACCAATCCGACCCCTCGCCCGTACTACGCTGCAAGGAGGGTATGTCGCATGGAGCAGACACGTCGTTGTCCGTACTGCGCCGAGGAGATTCGGGTGGAGGCGATCCGCTGCCGGTACTGCCAGAGCCATGTCGGCGGTTCCGATCCGGGCGGCTGGTTTCGCAGTCGCGGCGGGATCGATCCCGCCGGGTGGTACCGCAACCGTCCGGAGCGGAAGCTCGCCGGGGTGGCGAGCGCGGTCGCGCATGGGCTCGGGTTGCCGCTCGCGATCGTGCGGGTCGGCTTCATCGTCCTCACGCTCGGGTTCTTTCACTTGCTCGGTCCGGCGCTCTACGTCGCGCTCTGGCTGGTGATCCCGTTGAATCCGGGCGAGGACTCGCTCATGGATCGCGGCATCGCCCGGCTGCGCGCGCTCGTCACGTCGTGGCAGCATTCGTCGCCGCCGCGCGGTCCGCGCGCGAACGGTCACGACACCCACGCCTTTGTGTCGCCGGACGTACCCGGGGGGCTGGGCGGATGATAGGTCTCCCGCCGGAGGGCCATGGCGAGCGACGAGGATCTGATGGTGCGCGTCGCGACCGGCGACGCGGCGGCGCTCGCCGAGCTCTGCCGGCGCTACGAGCGTCCGCTCTATCGCTTCCTCGCGCGTCATGTCGGACCGACTGATGCCGACGATCTCTACCAAGAGACCTGGCTGCACCTGGTCCGCGCCGCCACGCGCTTCGATCCGGCGCGACGCTTCTCGACGTGGCTCTTCCAGATCGCCGTCAACCTTGCGCGCGACGAGCATCGGCGGCAGCGCCCGGAGCCGCACGATCCCGCCGACCTCGACGCTCACGCCGGTGACGCGCGCGGGCTCGACGCCACGGAAGCGGGCATCGACGCGCGCCGCCTGCTCGC
>JBGPIT010000502.1:0-3179 GCA_041485125.1 Binatia bacterium
ATAGAGACCGAGATGGATGCGCATGCCGACCTTCGCGAGCTTGTCGCTGAAATGAAGGTCGGCCGGCGCGGTGAAGGCGGGATTGCCGCCGAGAATCAAGAGCAGCTGGACGGTCTCGCCGTCGATCGCCTGCACCAGCTCGCGTAGCGACGCCATCTGCTCGACCGGCTGCGCGGCGACGGGGTCGGTGACGAGCACCGTCTTTCCGACGTTGCCGAGCTGGTAGTTCATCGCGAGCGCGAGCGCGTGCACGACGGGCGGCTGCTGATCGCCGGCGATCACGATGCTGCTGCCGCGATGGGTGAGGAGATCGCGCACGGCCGCGTCGATCCAGTTCTCGTAGCCCGGCATGGTCGTCAGCGCGGTCGTGGCAGTCGCGGCGCCGGGGATGCGAAACGCGAGGCGACGCGCGAGGTCCTCGACCGCGCCGGCACGGAGCGGCAAGCGATGATCGGCCTTGCCGCCGGTCACCGAGGGCGTGCTCTCGATCACGTAGAGCCGGTTCATGGTGCCGCGGATCGGCTCGGCGCCGGCGACGCGGCGCTTGGCGGAGAAGTCGCGCACGTGGCGCACCGCCGCCGGGCCGCAGGCGAGAAAGTCCGCGTCGAGCGCGACGATCACGTCGGCGGCGTCGAAACGGTACTGCACCTCGGCATCGGCGCCGAGCGCGGCGCGTACGCCGGCCTGCGATCCGTCGCGCGCCGCCGGCTCGTACTGGTGCCACTTCGCTTGCGGGAAGGCGGCGAGCAGGCGCTGGATCTGATCGGCGAGCGTCGGCGACGTCACCGTCTCGGTGAGGAGGCGCAATCCCGCCCCGCCGTTCTCATGCTGCGCCTCGAGCGCCGCGCGCAGGGCGCCGACGAAGGCGTGCCAGGGTCGGATCTCGCCCGCGCTCGTGACCACCTGCGAGCGGTCCGGATCGTAGAGCTCGAGGATCGCCGCCTGCGCGAAGGTGTCGGTCGCGCCGAGGCTCGCCGGATGGTCGGGGTTTCCCTCGACCTTGGTCGGCCGCCCCATGTGGGTCTCGACGAGCAGCCCGGTCGCGGCGCCGCCGAGCGGCATCGCGGTCGCGAAGTAGAGCGGGTGCCCCGGCACGATGTCCTCCGGCGCCCGCACGTACGGCACGACTTTCTCCGCCGGCTGGCGCGTGCAGGCGCCCAGGCCGCCGAGCGCGAGCGACGCGCTCATCAGCTTCAGGAACTGGCGGCGGTCGACGGTATCGAGCACCGAGGCGAAGCGCGGCAGCTCGTGCGCCAGCTTGGCGTCGAAGTCGGTCGCGCCGGCGAGCTCCTCGAGGCTCCGCCAGTAGCGGCGACCGTGCTTGCCGGCGAGCTGCTCGCGCAGCGACGCGGCGTCGTGGCTCATCGGGCTTTCTCCGTCACGCGCGCTCATCGGTGGCACGTCGAGCAGTCGGTGCGGGTGTGGACGTCGTAGGTCTTCAGCAGCTCACGGCCGAGGTCGACCGGGTTGCCGGGCGGTACCCACGTCATATTGAACACCTGCTCGCGCGGTCGAAGATTTCCCTCGGGGTGACGGTGGCAGTCGACGCACCATTCCATCTGCAGCGACGCGTGCTGCCAGGTGAGGTTCATGCGATCGACCCGGCCGTGGCAGGTGACGCACGCCACGCCCTTGTTCACGTGGATCGAGTGATCGAAGTAGACGAAGTCGGGCAGGTCGTGGACGCGCGTCCACTCGATCGACCGTCCGGTCGCGAAGCTCGACCGCACCGGCTCGAGGAACGGGCTGTCGAGCCAGATCTGCTTGTGACAGTTCATGCAGGTCTGCGTCGGCGGGAACCCGGCGGACGCCGACGTCTCGACCGTCGTGTGGCAGTCGCGGCAATCGATCCCGAGCTCTCCGGCGTGATGGCGATGGCTGAACTGAATCGGTTGCTCACGCGCGACGCCGGCTTGCGTCACGTACGAGGACCGGTTCAGCAAGGCGAGGCCGTACGCCGCAGCGGCGAGAACGAACACGGCTCCGAAGATGCTCACGCGCGCGATCGTGTTCGTGCTGCGGTGGAAGACCTGCATCGGCCGGCGGCATCTTACGCGCTGCGTCGCGACCCGCAAGCGCCACTGCGTACAGATCGATTGAGCACGGTGAGCAAGCGCGCTTATGACCCCTGAGAATCAACCCGGATGAACGTCGGTCACGCTCTAGTCAAGCCGTGGGCCGCCGAACGCGGCTCAGCGATAGTGGATGACGCTGCGGATCGCCTCGCCCGCGTGCATCAGCTCGAAGGCGCGATTGATGTCGGCGAGCGGCATCGTCGCCGTGATCATCGCGTCGAGCAGGATCCTACCGGCCATGTACTCGTCGACTAGGCCGGGCAGCTGACTGCGGCCTTTGGTCCCGCCGAACGCGGTGCCACGCCAGCTCCGGCCGGTCACCAGGTAGAACGGCCGCGCGTGGATCTCCTCGCCGGCACCGGCGACGCCGATGATCACCGACTGGCCCCAGCCCTTGTGCGTGCAGCGCAGCGCCTGCCCCATCACCTCGACGTTGCCGATGCACTCGAACGAGTAGTCGACGCCGCCGTCGGTCATGGCGACGATCGCCTCGACGACGTCGCCGGCGGTGTTCGGGTTGAGCGTGTCGGTGGCGCCGAGCTGGCGCGCGAGCGCGTGCTTCTTGTCGTTGAGATCGACGGCGATGATGCGCGACGCGCCCGCCATGACGGCGCCCTGCACGACCGACAGGCCGATGCCGCCGAGGCCGAAGACGGCGACCGTCGCGCCCGGCTCGACGCGCGCGGTGTTGCGGACCGCGCCGATGCCGGTCGTGACGCCGCAGCCGAGCAAGCACACCTTCTCGAGTGGCGCGTCGGTGCGGATCTTCGCGAGCGCGACCTCGGGCACGACGGTGTACTCGGCGAACGTCGACGTGCCCATGTAGTGATGCAGCATCTTGCCGCGGTGGGAGAGCCGGCTCGTCCCGTCCGGCATCAGGCCGCGACCCTGCGTCTCGCGCAGGCGGCCGCACAGATTCGTCTTGCCGGAGCGGCAGAACTTACAGGTGCCGCACTCGGGGATGTAGAGCGGGATCACGTGGTCGCCCGCCCTGAGCGACGTCACACCGGTCCCGACCTCCTCGACGACGCCGGCGCCCTCGTGCCCGAGGACCACGGGCACCGGATACGGGATCGTCCCGTCGAGCACGCTCACGTCGGAGTG
>JBGPIT010000503.1:0-3165 GCA_041485125.1 Binatia bacterium
ACTCGAGATCGCCGCGCGGGCGCGACTCGCAGCGATGTTGACCGAGCACGAAGGCGCGATCTACGCGGCGGTGCGCCGCGCGCCACACGTTGTAGGCGTGTGCCTCTCCGTGACGATCGTGGGATTCGTGCGACACGTGTGGCAGCCGGCGTTCGTCACCGCGTTAGAGTGGAAAGAGGAGACGATCCGGTTCGGTCCCCTTCTCACGCAGCGCGTGCCGAGTCCGAAGCTGAGCGACTGAATCGCGCATCCGTCGCGCCAGCTTGCCGCGAATGCTTCGCATCGCACCCCTCGCTTGCTACGTCGAACCACGCTGGGATTCTCGGTCAAGCTGCACGCAGAACCCGCCGGCTGCGCTTCACCACAAAGGATTACAAGGACGCTGTGGCGAACGGCAGTACAGGCGCCACCGTCCGAGTTTGGCGAATATACCAACCAGCCAGCGCAAAGACGCAGCTAAAGTTTCCTTCTACCAACCATAGTCGACCTATCGACCACCTGAGAGGCGAGAAACGAGCAGCCTCCTTGCTGCGGTCGCTGGCGCGGACGAGTGGCCTCGAGATCTGGGTCGGTCGACGCACGACCCTCGGAGTGACGTCTGGCGCCTGATCGGGCCTTGCTCGTTGCGCATTTTTTGCTGACCCGGCGAAGTGTTGATCGGCCGGCGTCACGACCAGCGGCGCGCAGAAGAAGGCACTCGCCGGCGACGCGACTCTCCTCTTCGAGCGGAGTCTCCTCCACGGGGGGAACGAAGGTACCTCTTGTACGTTGATGTACGCCAGAGTACACTTTCGGCATGGCAACTACGCTTTCCGTCAGCGAGGCTCGCGCAGCGCTTCCCGACCTCGTGGACCGGGTCACGAAGGGCGAGGAGATCATCCTTACCCGCCATGGCCGACCGGTCGCGGTGGTCGTCCGGCCCGATGCCCTGCGAGTGCGCAGGGGTGAAGGCGCCCTTGCCTCGGCGGCCGACCTCCGTGAACGCTTCCGGGCAGCGCGAAGCGTGGTGCAACCTGTCATCAAGGGTGTTTCTCGAAAGCGCGCCAATACGCTCGTTGCCGATCTTCGAGCCGGTCGAACGCGCGCCTGATGGACGCGTTCGACGCCGACGTCCTCATCTACGCCGCCTTTCGCATCCATCCACTCGGAAGCAGAGTGGCAGCGCTCTTCCCTCCATCTCCGGTCGAGGAGGACACGCCCCTCGTCGGCATCGGATCCGTTCTTCTGATCCCCGAGCTGCTGACCAAACCGTTGCGCGAAGAGGCGGAGCAAGAGATCGCTGCGCTGATTTGGTTGCTCGCGCGTCTCGACCTGAGGCCCGTCGATGCAAGCACCGCCGACCTGGCTGCAGTTCTCGGCGCAAAGCACGGACTGCGCGCCGCAGATGCCGTGCACCTCGCGACCGCCGTTCAGGCGGGCGCGGATCGGTTCATCACCAACAACCGAAAGGACTTCATGAAGACCATCGCCGAGGTCGAGATCGCCTATCCCGACGACCTCGGTTGCTCATAGCAATCTCCCGCAGAAGGACTTGAGCTCAGCGACGAGCCCGTCCGCGTCGCGCTCGGCGGGACGATAGCTGAGGCGGGAGTCGGGCGAAAGCTGGACGCGGCCCTTCTCCTTCTTCACCAGCGCGAGCAGCGTCTCGGGGAGCACGGGCGTGTCGGGATGGAACTCGAAGACCACCGACTCGCCGCGCACGCGCAGCGACGTGACCAGCAGATCCTTGAGCACGCGGCGAAGCTCCATCACTTTCACCAGCGAGTCGGCGAGCGGCGGCAGCGGCCCGAACCGGTCGTGCATCTCGTCGACGATCGCGGGCAGGTCGGCGACGCGTCGCACGCCGGCGAGGCGCTTGTAGAGGATCAGGCGCTGGTTCACGTCCTGCACGTAGGTCTCGGGGATGTATGCCGGGAAGCCGAGCTGGATCTCCGGCTCGACCTCGGTCTCGATCTGCTCGCCGCGCACCTCGCGGACCGCGTCCTCCATCATCTGCGTGTAGAGCTCGAAGCCGACCGCGGTGATGTGCCCCGACTGCTGCTTGCCGAGCATGTTGCCGGCGCCGCGGATCTCGAGATCGTGCGCGGCGAGGCGGAAGCCGCCGCCGAGCTCGTCGAGCTCCTGCAACGCCGCGAGACGCTTGTGCGCGTCCTTGCCGATCATGTGCTCGCCGGGGATCAAGAGGTACGCGTAGGCACGGACGTTCGAGCGCCCGACGCGGCCGCGCAGCTGGTAGAGCTGCGCGAGGCCGAGGGCGTCGGCGCGGTTGATGATGATCGTGTTCGCGCGCGGGATGTCGAGACCCGACTCGATGATCGTCGAGCAGACGAGGACGTTGGCGCGCGCGTGCATGAAGTCGTCCATCACCTGCTCGAGCTCGTGCTCGCCCATCTGCCCGTGGCCGACGACGACCGACGCCTCCGGGACGAGCTGGCGGATGTGCGCGGCCTGGCGGTCGATCGAGTCGACGCGATTGTGGACGAAGAACACCTGCCCACCGCGGCGGATCTCGCGCACGATCGCGTCGCGCACCACGTGGTCGTCGGCCTTGGTCACGTAGGTGCGGACCGCAAGGCGATCGAGCGGCGGGCTCTCGATGACGGAGAGATCGCGGATGCCCGTGAGCGCCATCTGCAAGGTGCGCGGGATCGGCGTCGCGGTGAGCGTGAGAACGTCGACGACCGCGCGGAGCGCCTTGATCTTCTCCTTGTGGCGGACGCCGAAGCGGTGCTCCTCGTCGATGACGAGCAGGCCGAGGTCCTTCACCTGCACGTCTGCCTGGAGGAGCCGGTGCGTACCGATGACGACGTCGACGGTGCCGTTGGCGAGGCCGTCGAGGACCGCCTGGTTTTCGGTCTTGGTCCGGAAGCGCGACAGCATCTCGATCCGCATCGGGTAGCCGGCGAAGCGGGTGTTGAAGGTGTCGAAGTGCTGCTGGGCCAGGACCGTCGTCGGCACCAGGACCGCCACCTGCTTTCCCGCCATCACGACCGCGAAGGCGGCGCGCAGGGCGACCTCGGTCTTGCCGTAGCCGACGTCGCCGCAAACCAGGCGATCCATCGGACGCTCGCGCTCGAGATCGGCGAGGACGTCGTCGATGGCGCGTTGCTGGTCGGGCGTCTCGTCGAACTGGAAGCGCGCTTCGAACTCGCGGTAAAGCGGATC
>JBGPIT010000504.1:0-3146 GCA_041485125.1 Binatia bacterium
AGCGTTCCTGCCGCTCCTCGTGGCGAGCGACGAAGGGTACATCGTCAACACCAGTAGCGTGAACGGCTTCTGGGCTTGCCTCGGTCCGAACACCGCTCACACCGCCTACAGCAGCGCGAAGTTTGCCGTGAAGGGCTTCTCGGAAGCGCTGCTCGTCGATCTCCGTCTCAATGCGCCGCACGTGAAAGTCGCGGTCGTCATGCCGGGTCACATCGGCACGTCGATCGTGATCAACACCAACAAGGTGCTGGGGAAGCCGGACGCCTTGGCGATGGCCTCGAAAGACGTCGCGTTGCTCCGCGACCAGTTGGTCCAGAGCGGCCTGCCCGTCGGTGCCATGACGGACGACGAGATCAGAGCCGCCATGCATCAGCTGGCGCTCAGCTTCCGCGACAATGCGCCGGTGACGGCGGCACAAGCCGCGACGACCATCCTCGACGGCGTTCGCAACGACGCGTGGCGGATCCTCGTCGGCGAAGACGCGCACGTGCTCGATCGGATGGTCCGCGAGTCGCCGGAAACCGCGTACGAGACGTCCTTCATGGAGGCCCTGCAAGCGGCGGGGCACATGCGACTATTCGAGTGACCGCTGGCGGGGCACCCGTCAGTCGACGGTCCTCGATCGCGAGCTCCCTGGCTGGACGACGGCGCGAAGGGCGTGGTATCGGCGTCACGATCGGTTTTGAGTTCTCAACCGCTGTCGTCACGACGCCGAACATGAACGGTACGCCGACCCGAACGGACCTGGCGACATGAAACGCGACCGGGTCTTCGAGCGCACCGCGGCGCGCGCGAGCGACTTCACGTTCAATCGGGAAGTGGCCGCGGTCTTCGACGACATGCTCGTGCGCAGCATTCCGCTCTACGCGGAGCAGCAGTGCATGATCCGGGAGATCGCGGAGAAGTTCTGGATCGCCGACACTGCCGTCTACGACCTCGGCTGCTCCACCGCGACGACGCTGCTCGCGCTCTGCCGGACGATGCCCGGCCCCGCCCGCTTCATCGGCTACGACAGCTCGCCGCCGATGCTCGAGCGCGCCCGGCACAAGATACGAGCCAGCGGCTTCGAGGGTCGGATCGAGGTACGAGTCGGCGACCTCAACGAGGATCTGGCCTTGCTCGAGCTCCGCAACGCCAGTGTGGTGACGCTCTGTTGGACGCTCCAGTTCATTCGCCCGCTGCGGCGCGATGCCGTCGTTCGATGGATCTACGACGGGCTGGTCGAGGATGGGGTCCTCGTGGTGACCGAGAAGGTGCTCACCAACGACTCGCACATGAACCGGTTCTTCGTGGACCTCTACTACGACTTCAAACGGCGGAATGACTACTCCGACAATGAGATCCTCCGCAAGCGCGAGGCGCTCGAGAATGTCCTCATCCCGTATCGCGCCGAGGAGAATCAAGAGCTCTTCCGCCGCAACGGCTTCGAAATCGTCGAGCCGTTTTTCCGCTGGTACAATTTCAGCGGCTTTCTCTGCGTGAAGAAGCCGGCGCTGCGATGATCGGCCAGCACCGCGCCGCGCGCGCCGTGCGGGCGATCGGCACGGCGCTGCTGCCGGTGGACGCGCGGAACTGGATTCGCGCCCGGCAACGGCGGTACGGCCTCCAATGGGCACGTGTCGGCACCGTCGAGTTCGGGCAGCTCCGCCGCGTGTCGCCGATCAGTCCGGTGTTTGCCCGCGACCGCGGCCAGCTCGTCGACCGCTACTACATCGAGCAGTTCCTAGCCGCGTGCAGCGTCGATGTCCGCGGGCGCGTGCTCGAGATGATGGACGATGCCTACACGCGCAAGTTCGGCGGCGCTCGTGTCACGCGCAGTGACGTCCTGCACTCCGTCGCGGGCAATCCGCGTGCGACCATCGTGGCCGACCTGACCGGCGAGAACGCCATCCCGGACGACGCCTTCGACTGCATCGTTTGCACGCAGACCCTGCAGTTCATCTACGACTTCCGCGCCGCGCTCCGCGGGCTGCACCGGATCCTCAAGCCGGGCGGGGTCCTCTTGCTGACCGCGCACGGGACGAGTCGCATCGGCCGCCGCGAGGGCGTCGACGCGTGGGGCGAGTACTGGCGCTTCACGGCGCAGGCGCTGCGGCGGTTGTTGGCGGAGACGTTTGCCGGTTCGGACGTACGGATCGAGGTGTACGGCAACGTGCTCGCCGCGGTTGCAAACCTCCATTGCCTGGCGGCGGAGGAGCTGACGCGTGCGGAGCTGGACTACTGCGACCCGGACTACGAGGTCCTCTTGGCGGTGCGGGCCGTGAAGGGGCCGTGAGGACTCACGACGAGCGCGCTCACCCGTCGGTCTCGACGACCTCGAGGGCGCCTTCCGCGTAGCGCGCCCGCAGCACTTTCTTGTCGAACTTCCCGACGCTCGTCTTCGGCACCTCGGTGATGAAGCTCCAGCGTTCGGGCAGCCACCAGCCCGCGACGCGCTCGGCGAGGAACGCCCGCAGCGCCTCGGGAGTCACCGCGGCGCCGGCCTTGACGACGACGCAGGCGAGCGGCCGCTCCTGCCAGCGCTCATCGGGGACGCCGACGACGGCGGCCTCGGCGACCGCGGGGTGCGCCATGAGCTCGTTCTCGAGCTCGACCGACGAGATCCACTCGCCGCCGGACTTGATGACGTCCTTGGCGCGGTCGGTGATCTGCACGAAGCCGTGCGCGTCGACCGTCCCGACGTCGCCGGTGCGCAGCCAGCCGTCGTCGAACTTGTCGGGTGACGGGTCGCGGTAATAGGCGGCGGTGATCCATGGACCGCGTACCTCGATCTCGCCGGCGGTCGCGCCGTCCCACGCGATCGGCTGACCGCCGGCGTCGACGATGCGCAGCTCGACCCCGGCGATCGCGCGTCCGGTCTTGGCGCGCCAGCGCATCTCGTCGTCGGCGGGCGCGTGTTTCGGTGGGAACGCGATCGCGGCGAAGGGGCTCGTCTCGGTCATGCCCCACGCTTGCACGATGCGGACGCCGTGACGCTCCTGGAAGCGCTCCATCAGCGCGCGGGGTACCGCCGAGCCGCCGCAGGGGACCAGCCGGAGCGACGAGAAGTCGACCGGCGACGTCTCAGCGTGGCGCAGGATGTCGCTCCAAATCGTCGGCACGGCGGCGGCGATCGTCGGGCGCTCGTGGCCGATGAGACGCGCGAG
>JBGPIT010000505.1:0-3117 GCA_041485125.1 Binatia bacterium
AACCGAGCACGTCGGCCTCGAGCTGCGCGCGCAGGCGTGCCGCCTCGACCCGGCTCGTGAAGACCATGTCGATGTACGGCCCCGCCGCGATCACGACCGCGTCGACACCGCCGAGCTCCCCGACGACCGCCTCGACCATGGCGGCCGCCGCCCTCTCGTCGGTGACGTCGAGCTGACGCGGCAGCGCGATGCGCTCTGCCCTTTCGACCGCCGCTTTCGTCTCCGCCGCAGCGTCGGCATTGGCGCGGTAGGTGAACGCGACATCGTAGCCGTCGCGCGCGAGTCGCTCGCACACCGCCGCGCCGATGCCGCCGCTGCCACTGGTGACGAGCGCGACGCGCCGATCAGGGGTCACGCGATCGCCTTGGCGCTCCGCAGTCGTGCGACCTCGTCGGCGCCGAGGCCCCAGTCGGCGAGCGCCTCGTCGGTGTGCTCACCCGGATACGACGGCGGACGTCCGAGCTCACCGCGCGTCCGGCTGAAGCGCGGTGCCGGCGCCGGCTGCACGATCCCGCCGACGTCTTGGAAGGCGTTCCGCGCGACGGCGTGGGCGGAGCGCGGCGCCTCGCTCAGCGTCAGCACCGGCGCGAAGCAGACGTCGGTCCCTTCCATGATCGCGCACCACTCGTCGCGGGTCTTCTGCTTGAAGATCGCCTCGAGGCGCGCGTGCATCTCGCTCCAACGGCTGCGATCGAACTGGTGCGGCAGGTCCTCGCCCTCGAGACCGGTGTGCTTCAAAAGCAGCGCGTAGAACTGCGGCTCGATCGAGCCGATCGAGACGTATTTGCCGTCCTTGGTCTCGTAGGTGTCGTAGAAGTGCGCGGCGCCGTCGAGCATGTTGACGCCGCGCTCGTCGGTCCACCAACCCTGCTGCTGCGCGCCGTAGATGATCGCCATGAGCGCGGCGGCGCCGTCGACCATCGCGGTGTCGACGACCTGCCCTCTGCCCGAGCGCTGGCGCTCGACGAGCGCGCAGACGATGCCGAAGGCGAGCATCAGGCCGCCGCCGCCGAAGTCGCCGACCAGGTTCAGCGGCGGCACCGGCGGCTGGCCCTTGCGACCGATCGCGTGCAGCGCTCCGGTCATCGCAATGTAGTTGATGTCGTGCCCTGCCGCGCGCGCGAGCGGACCGTCCTGCCCCCAGCCGGTCATGCGTCCGAAAATGATGCGCGGGTTCCGCGCCAGGCAGACGTCGGGCCCGAGGCCGAGACGCTCGACGACGCCGGGGCGGAAGCCCTCGAAGATCACGTCGGCCTTCTCGACCAGACGGAGCACGGTCTCGACGCCTTCGGGATTTTTTAGATCCACGCCGACGCTGCGGCGGCCGCGCGCGAGAATGTCGGCGCGCGGTCCCGCCGGCACGTCGCGAACGTCGCCGGCGCGGTCGATGCGGAGCAGCTCCGCGCCCATGTCGGCGAGCATCATGCCGCAGAACGGACCCGGTCCGATCCCGGCGAGCTCGATCACCTTCACACCTGCGAGTGGTCCTGCCATTTCGTCTTGGTCTCCCCGCCGCGTCACGCGGCGCGCGTCGCGCTCTCCTCGTGGGCCTTCAATCGCGGCAGCACCTTCTCCGCGAAGAGCTGGATGTTCGCCTTCGCCAGCGCCGGCGGCATCGCGCCGTAGCTGAAGATGCCGATCACGCCGGCGCCGCCGATCCGGCGGTTGTTCTCGATCATCTGCTCGACCACTTGCTCCGGCGTTCCGAACACTTGAAGGTCCGCGAGGAAGCGCGCGAACTTGTCACGGCCGTGCTTGGCGATGGTGGTGCTGAGACCGGCGTAATACTCGTAGCCCGGGATCTCCGCCAGGTGCGCGTTGTCGAACTCGTAGTGGCCCATCGTCGACGCGCAATACGCCACCACGTAGCGCTCGAACATCTCGCGCGCGGTCTCGGCGTCCTCGTGCACGGCGGTGAAGCTCACCAGCAGCGGCTTCGGCGGCTCCTCGCCGTTCACCTCGCGGTAGATCCTCCTGTACTCCTCGAGGTCGGCGAGCGTCTTCTCCCAGGGCTTCTGCGCGATGATCATGATGCCGACGCCGAGCCTCGCCATGATCCGCGACGACTCGGGCGAGACCGACGACGCGTACACCCGGCCGCGGAACGAGCGCAGCGGCGCCGGCCGGATCGCAACACGCGGCTGCTCGTAGAGCGCGCCGTGGTGCTCGATGTAGCCGGTCTCGAGGGCGCCGAGGATCGCCTCGGCGTACTCGACGAAGCGGCCGCGCGACTCGCTCATCGCCGTCCGGAAGCCCGCGAACTCGACGCGCGCGAGTCCGCGACCAATGCCGAGAATGGCACGCCCCTGCGACATGTGGTCGAGGACGGTGAAGCTCTCCGCGATTCGCACCGGGTCGTGCCACGGCAAGACCATCACCATGCTGCCGAGCTGCACGCGCCGGGTGCGCGCGGCGACCCAGGTCAGCAGCTGACACGGGTCGGGACACATCGTGTAGTCGGTGAAGTGATGCTCCGCCGCCCACACCGAGTCGAAGCCGAGCGGCTCGGCGAGATCCGCCATCGAGAGCTCGTGTTGGTAGACCTCCGCGTCCGAGCGCGCGTTGCCGAGATTCTGGAAGAAGGTGCCGCTTCCTACGTGCATGGCTCGCCGTTCCTTTCGTGCCGAAGATTGTGATGGTCGCGCGCTGGCGTCACGCGTAGCCCCCGCTCACGCTCAGGACCTGTCCGGTGATCTGTCGTCCGCTGACCTCCGAGGCGAGGAAGAGCACCGCGTTCGCGACGTCGCGCGGCGTCGTGAGACGTCCGAGCGGCGTCTGGCGGCGGATCGCCTCGACTTGGTCGTCGGAGAACTGCGCGTCCCGCCACAGACTGTGGGCGCCGAGCGCGCCGACGTCCGCCGGCGGCACGAGGCCGGGCGCGACCGCGTTGACGCGAATCCCGTAGCGTCCGAACTCGCGCGCCAGCGACCTCGTCAGTGAGATCACGCCCGCCTTGGCGGCGCCGTAATCCGATTGCCGCGGCTCGCCGAAGGCGGCGATGCTCGCGATCGAGACGACGGAGCCGCGTCGCTCCGCTCTCATGTGCTCGAGGGCGGCGTGTGTGCAGGCGAGGACCGGCCGGAGATTCAGCGCGTAGGTTCGATCCCAGCGCTCGGC
>JBGPIT010000506.1:0-3068 GCA_041485125.1 Binatia bacterium
ATCATGATCGCGCCGAAGAGAGCCATCGCGCTCGGGTGATCGCCCATTGCCGCGACCGAGAGCGCGGGCTCACTGCCGCGTGCACGGACCGCGTCTTGAAGTCCGGAGCGGGCCCACCACGCCGTCGCGTCGTAGCCCGGCTTGTCGACCTCGGGCCCGGTGTCGCCGAAGCCGGTCGCGTGGGCGTAGATCAAGCGCCCGTTCAGCGGCGACAGATCGTCCCAGCCCAGGCGCAGCGACTCGAGCACACGCGGCGGGTAGTTGGTCACGAAGACGTCGGTTTCGCGAACCAGGCGCAGCAAGATGTCGCGCGCCTCGGCGTCTTTGAGGTCGAGCGCGACGCTGCGTTTTCCGCGGCTCGTGAGCAGCCAGCAGTAGTCCTCTTCGCACGCCGGCAGCGGGGGCATCTGGTGGAGATACCGGTAGGGGTCGCCCGTCGCCGGCGGCTCGATCTTCACCACGTCCGCGCCGAAGTCGGCCATCACCGTCGCGGCCGCGGGACCGAACACGAAGCTCCCCACGTCGAGCACGCGGATGCCGTCGAGGGGGGTACTCACGAGAATCGCGCCGCGGTCGGTCGTGTCATGGAAGATCCTCCTTCGCGGCGGATGGTCGTTCACCGGTGAGCAGGACGTCAAGCGTCCGCGACCAACTCTCGGGCGATGCGGAGAGGAGAACTGTCGGGGTAGGCGGGACCGCCGGGGCCACGCTACGAGGTGACCCCGGCGGCGCCTAAGCAAGACGAACGACGGTTGGCGCCGAGCTACTGCACCGGGACGAAGTCGCTGAAGACGAAGGTATACGCGTCCGCGGCGGCGTCGAACGTCGTGGTGAACGTCGTCGGGTAGCGCGTCGCGTGGCCGAGAACGGCAGGCTGCGGAACGGCTTGCGTGTAGCTGACCTTCTGCAGCAGGAACGTCTCGTTGAGGGCCGGCTCGAGGAACGTCATCTCGCCGTTGAAGAAACCGGCGATGAACACGTGCGTGAAGACGCCCTGGTACTCGTTGGGATTGCGGGCATGGACGCCCATCTCCGGCACAACCGCGTTCACGCCCGGATAGACGTAGTCTGGTGGGAGGTGATCGGCGGCGGGCGCTTGAGGATCGGGTGCCGCGACCTTGAGGACCTCCTTGGGAGGAATGCTGTAGAAGTGCAGGTCGAAGTGGGGAACCATCGTGAACGGTGGCGGATGGCCGTCGGGCTCCCACTGCAGCTCGAAGTGGTTGAAGTAGGTCGTGCTCTGCACCTGCGGAGGAAATGCGAGGGTGACCAGCGCGCCCGCCGGTCCCGGCCCCTCCTCGGCGGGCGGGCTCGCGACCAGCGCGAAGGGGACGGTGGCGCCGGCTTCCAGCACCGAGCCGTCGGCCGCGAGTCGGGCGAAGGTCGAGACCTTCGCGCCGGAGGTGATCTGCGTGTCGCCCGTGACGAGCCTCGAGCCCTCGCAGTCGTAGGCGACGGCTCGTCCGAGCTTGTCGAACGCCTCGCCGTGGTGGATGCCGTTGCGCTTCGCGACGCCTTCGTACGACGCTTCGTCGACGGAGAAGCTCTCGGGACCGGACAACTCCGCGCCGCTGAGCTCGGGACCGCAGTGGAACGACCGCGCCTTGTCGAACTTGATCGCGTCCGGTTTCGTGAGGTTGATCTTCTCGGCCTTGCACGAGCACTCGACGGGATCGCCGCCGTCGATCCGCAGCGCGAACTTGCTGCTCGAGAGACTCGGCTGGAAGTGCAGGCTCAGCGCGAACTGCTCGCCGCCTTCCGTGACTGCGCGACAAGCGTACTCGTTGCCGACGAGGAGAGTCTGACAATCGCCGGCGCGCGCGGTGGAAGCGCCGAACGCCAGGCTGAGGGAGACCATCGAGAGCATGAGCAGGCGCATGAACTACCTCCAGGTTGGAGTTGAGGATGACGGTCGCGCAGGAGGCTGAACGAAACCGACTACCGAGTCAAACGTGGCAAGTGGCGCCACAACTGCGAAGATAGATCGCGACGGCATCACGACGGTCTACCGAATCGATAGACGAGCTCCCCGGCCCGGCTGCGCTTCAACGTTGGTGACGTACGCCGCCGGGTGCCGGATGTTACGGGAGCATTCGCGCAAGCAGGCGCGTGGCGGTGTTGTTGGTCTCGAAGTCCGAGTCGGGCGGGAGGATGCCGCGCGCCACGAGCTGTTGCGCGACGCGGATCATGATCGCCGCGAAGCGGAACGCGGCGAAGATCTCGTAGTACTCGAGGTGGCGGACGGGCCGGCCGGTCAACTCTTCATAGCGGCGGACGGTCTCCTCGCGGGTCGGCAAGCCGGCGAGACGTTCGGCGTCGCAGCCTTCGCTGTGATGGCGGTCGAAGTAGAGCCACCACGCGAGGTCCTGCTCGGGGTCGCCCACCACGGCCATCTCCCAGTCGAGGACGGCGACGCAGCGACCGTCGCGGAAGATCATGTTGCCGAGGCGGGCGTCGCCCCAGCAGAGACCGGTGTCGTCGGCAGCGCGCGGGCGGTTGCTGACGAGCCATTGAAGGGCGGCGTCGCAGGTCGGTTGTGGACGTCCGCCGGCGCTCCAGGCGATGTAGCGCTCGTAGTACTCGAGCTGGCGCTCGAGCGCGGCGGTCCCCTTGGGCGCCGGCTGGTCGGAGGAAGACGCGAGGCCCGCCGTGCGGGCATCGGTCGCGAGACGCGGGAGCGCTGCTCCGCCGGGCGGGGTCGGGCCGAGGAAACCGAGCCCGCGCGCGGCGTTGCCGAGATGATGGATGCGTGCCAACGCCTTGAGGCCACTCCACCACATCGCAGCGCGCTCGGCGGGCGCGACCTCGGTCATCCAGCCGGCGACGTGGTAGGGCGGCGTGTCGGTCGGGATCCGTCCGTCGACACGCTCCATCACGTAGAACGGCGCGCCGAGCACGCCGCGGTCCTCTTCCATCCAGAACGTTCGCGGCACCGGCACGTCCGTTCGCCACAGCGTCTCCATGATGCGGAACTGCGCCGCGAGATCGTACCCGGGGAAGACGGTCGCGCCGCTCGGCTCGAGGCGCACGACGGCGGCGAGGTGGTGCGGCGCCCCGCTCTCCCGCCA
>JBGPIT010000507.1:0-3066 GCA_041485125.1 Binatia bacterium
GCTCGATCCATCGGGCGAAGGTCTCCTGAACGATGTCTTCCGCATCCTCGACGTTGCCGGTGAGCCGGTAGGCGATCCCCCACAGCCGTTTTCGCTGAGCGAGAAAGAGATCAGACACCGCCACAACGCGTGGTGAAACACCTGTTGCACCGCAGATGCAAGTGTTCTATCCACCGGGGTGCGTGGAAAGCATCATCCCTCCGACGCCTTGGCTGCTCTTGATCCACCAGCTTCCTCCGACGCCGAGCTACGTACGGGTCAAAGTGTGGCGACGTCTCCAGGCCGTCGGCGCGGTTGCGATCAAGAACTCGGTCTACGTCCTGCCGCGGAACGAGCAGACGCGCGAGGACCTCGAATGGATCTTGCGCGAGATCGTCAAGGACGGCGGCGACGGGTCGCTCTGCGAGGCGCAGTTCGTCGACGGGCTGCGCGATGAGCAAATCGAAGCGCTGTTCCACGCCGCTCGCGACGCGGACTACGGCCGGGTCGCCACCGACGTGCGCGAGCTGGAACGTACCCTGCCCCGCCGGCGCGCAATTCCAGCCGAGCGACGCACGCAGCTCGAGAGCGAGGTCACGAGGTTGCGGCGACGCCTCGGCGAGGTGATCGCGATCGATTTCTTCGGGGCACCTGGGCGCGAGGCGGCCGAGGGACTGCTCGCCGCGCTCGAGACACGTATCCACGGCTCGGACCCCGCGGAGCGTTCGACCACCGCGAAACGGCGCTCGCTCGACGACTACCGCGGCCGTACCTGGGTCACTCGACAGGGCGTCCACATCGATCGCATCGCGAGCGCGTGGCTCATCCGGCGCTTCATCGATCCGGCGGCGACGTTCAAGTTCGTCGCCGCGAAGGGCTATCGCCCGGAAAAGAGCGAGCTTCGATTCGACATGTTCGAGGCCGAGTTCACGCATGACGGCGATTCCTGCACCTTCGAGGTGTTGCTGGCACGCCTCGGCATCGACGACGGCGCGCTGAGCGCGATCGCCGAGATCGTGCACGACATCGACTTGAAGGACGGGAAGTTCGCGCGGCCGGAGACGATCGGGATCGAGACGCTCACCGCCGGCCTCGCGCTCGGCCACCGTGACGACGAAGAACGACTCGCCCGCGGCGGCGCGATCTTCGACGACCTCTATGAATACTTTCGGCGCAAGCGCGGATGACCAAGGAAGGAAGGAGATCGATGCCAATGCGGACGCTACTGATCCTGGGAGTGCTCGTCTTCCTCGCGAGTACGAACGAGGCATGCGCCGCGTCTCCGGTGCCCGAGGTGAAAACGTGGACCTTCGAGAGCGATGCAATCGATGCACCGCCCGCCGGTTTTGCATTTGCGAAGACGGATGGCGGCCGCATGGGGCGCTGGGTCGTACGCGCCTCGGCCGACGCGCCGAGCGGCGAGAGAGTCCTGGCGCAGACCGACGACGATCGCACGGACGGTCGCTTTGCCGTGGCAATCGCGAACGAGCCGAAGTTGCGTGACGTCCGCGCGTCGGTCGCGTGCAAGCCGATCTCGGGGCGCGTCGACCAGGCATGTGGGCTCGTCTTCCGCTATCGCGACGCCGACAACTACTACCTGACGCGCGCGAACGCGCTCGAGGGCAACGTCCGCTTGTACTTCGTGAAAGACGGACAGCGGAAGCAAATCGCGAGCTGGAGCGGCACCGTCAAGAGCGGTGCGTGGAGCACGCTCGGCGCCGAAGCGCGCGGCGACCATCTCGTCGTCTCGTGGAACGGCAAGGCGGTGATCGACACGCACGACGCGACGTTCGATGCCGCCGGACAGGTGGGCCTCTGGACGAAAGCCGACTCGATCACCGAGTTCGACGATCTGACCGTGACGCCAATCGAATAGACGCGGCCCATGGCAAGCCAAGGAACCACAGGCACCGCAGCACTCGACGCGACCCGTGCGGCGGAGCGTACCGAAACCTTCTCCCTCCGCGACCTCGTCGCGTATTTCGTTCGCTTGGGCTCGCTCGGCTTCGGCGGGCCGATCGCGCTCGTCGGCTACATGCAGCGTGATCTCGTCGAGCGGCGCCGGTGGTTCACGAAGCAAGACTATCTGCAGGGTCTCGCGCTCGCGCAGCTCGCACCCGGTCCACTTGCCGCGCAGCTCGCGATCTACCTCGGATGGCTGCGCTCGGGCACGGTCGGCGCGACGCTCGTCAGCCTCGCCTTCATCCTACCGTCGTTCGTCATGGTCCTGGCGCTCTCCGCCGTCTACGTCCGCTACCAGGGTTTGCCGTGGATGACCGGCGCGTTCTACGGCATCGGTGCGGCGGTGATCGCGATCATCGCGAGAAGCGCGCTGAAGCTGGTCCGCATGACGCTCGCCAAGGACGTCCTGCTCTGGATCCTCTTCGTCGTGAGCGCGCTGGTGACGGCGATCACGGAGTCCGAGGTCGTCTGGGTGTTTCTGCTCTCCGGAGTCGCGGCGCTCCTCGTCAAGGCACCGCCGCGATTCCGCGCGCGCGCCGCGGCGTTCATGCCGTGGCCGTGGTTGCTCGCCGGCCTGCACGGCCCAGCGTCGGGGAGCACGCTGTGGACGATCGCGTGGTACTTCGCCGAGGCGGGGGCCGTCGTCTTCGGTAGCGGGCTCGCGATCGTCCCGTTCCTGCACGGCGGCGTCGTCAACGACTTTCACTGGCTCACCGAGCGGCAGTTTCTGGACGCGGTCGCCGTCGCGATGATCACGCCCGGCCCGGTCGTGATCACGGTCGCGTTCATCGGCTACCTCGTCGCCGGTCCGGTCGGTGCGACCGCTGCGGCGATCGGCGTCTTCCTGCCTTGCTATCTCTTCGTCGTCATTCCGGCGTCGTACTTTCGTCGATCCGTGGACAACCCGCGCGTGCGCGCATTCGTCGACGGCGTGACCGCGGCGGCAACCGGCGCGATCGCGGGCGCGGCATTCGTCCTCGGCAAGCGTGCGGTCTTCGACGTCCCGACCGCCGTCATCTGCATCGTCACGCTGGTCGTGCTCTCACGCGTCAAGCGCGTGCCCGAGCCCGTCGTCATCGCTGTCGCGGGGATCGTCGGTGTGCTCGTGCGGACGGCCGGTCAGCC
>JBGPIT010000508.1:0-3058 GCA_041485125.1 Binatia bacterium
GTTCAGGGTGATGAACCAGGTCGCGTGCCACACGTACCGGAAGGGCGGCGTGCGACGGTGGCGGAACGCGAACAGCGCGACGACCATCGGCGCGGCAGTGTGCAGCGACGGAAAGATGTCCTTCTGGGCGCCGCCGAACGCGACCGCGTCCCTGACGGCGTCGAGCCAGCGTCCATCCGGCAACGGGTGCGCGAACGCACCGGCGAACGCGACGTGCGGCCCCCACCCCGGCACCACCAGGTAGAGCAGCTGGCCGACGCACACCACAGTGAACATGCCGAGCCCGAGCTCGGTGACGAGCGGCGTGCGACGGCTGAAGAGGAGCAACGGCAGCACGTAACACGCAAGCAGGACGAAGTACGACAGGTAGAAGAACGCGAACCACTCCGTCACCGCGCCGCTCACGAACGCATCCATCCAGATCGCCGGCTCGACGCCGAAGATCGCGACGTCGATCGCGTACAGCTGGCGATCCAACGCGCCCGGGCTCACGACCGGAAGGACGTCGCGCAGCAGGAAGTAGCTCGCCTGCACCGTCCCGTAGACACCGAGCCGGTACAGCAACGGCGCCGCGAACGGGTGCGTCAGGAGACCACCCCGAACGACGCCCACCGACGCCGTCATGAAAGCGAGGAGCCCGAGCACGTTCCAAACGCACGCAGTCCGCAGCGGATGCGGAGCGGCGGTCAGCACCGCGGCGGCGAGTAGCGCCATATACGCGCCGATGAGCCAATCATGGACCGCGAGCGCGGCGAGGACCCGTCGGACGGGACCCCGCGGCCGCAGCACGGCAGCGTCGGTATCGAGCTCGCAACGAACGCCGGCCGCCTCGTGACGTCGCATTCAAGGCCTCCCGAGGCGATGTTCGATCACCCGGTGATCGCCCGTCAAACGATCACGGAGCTCGGCGCGCGTCTGCTGGCGCATCTGCGTGGTCGGTGCACGAACGCCGCAAAACCCCTTGCCTTCGACGCCGTTCTGGGCGAAGCGTTCCGACGCTACCTTTGAACCGGCGACGTACCGCGACGGCCCAATCACGGTCTCGCCCTCCGCAACGAGGAGAACCATGCGCATCATTCGTGCTCTCGGCGTCATCGCAATACTGCTCACCGGTGCGCCCGACGTGCGTGGCGCCACCGAAAAGATCTTTCCAGGCGCCGTCGCACGCCCGAACAACAAGGGCGATCAAGTGATCTTCTTCTACGACGTGCGCGATGGTTTCACGACGTTCCTGAACCTTCGCAACGGGGCCGCGTCGGCACTGAACGTGAGCCTCCTCTTCTACGATGAGAATTTCGACCCGCCCTTCACGCAATCGCTGACGATCCCGTTCGCGAGCGGCAAGTCCGGCGCGCCCGGCACCGGCGGCACCGTCGTGATCGACGTCGGCGCGCTCCGCGCGAGCGGCCTGCCCGCCGGCGCCGGCGTCGCGATCGCGACCACGGTCGACGACAGCGGGCAGGCGATCGTCACCCGCGGACTCTCCGGCAACTTCACCATCGCCAACACCGCGACCGGATCGGCGTGGGGATCACCCGGCGCGGCGCGCTCGGCGGTCCATCCCCCGACCGGGACGACGTGTGAGGACAAGCCGCCGACCACCACGCTCGGCACCGTGATCGACGGCCACGACCCGGTGCTGACGCCGCTTCAGCCCACCAGCGCGGACCTCGCGAACTACTACAATCCCGATAACCTCGCCCCGGCGTCGATGGGCGGCAACCAGCTGATCTTCATCTCGTTCGTCGACGTCCCCGGCACGACCTTCTCTGCCGCGGCCTCACCGACGACCTGGACCGCCACGGCGATCCGCAATACCGGCGAGCAGTTCGCCGTGGCGACGGTCGACGTGAGCGGCGTGCAGATTTCCGACCTCGCGTCCGTGCTCGGCCCGACGGTCGGTGGCTCGGCCGGCGGCATCACGTTCAGCACGCCGGCACGCTCGGCGCCGCTCACCCATCTCATCTTCTTCAGCGAGTCGCTCGGCACCTTCGGCACCGGCTACCTGCTCCCGCGGAAGTAGTGAGCTTTCAGCCCGAGCGCGCCGGCCCTTTTTTCATGACGGCATCCATGACGGGCCGCAGCGCCGCGGCCATCCGTGACTGCGGCCCCACCGGCACAATCCGCAACTCGTCGATCCACGCGGGCGGCAGTCCGATCTCCTGGGCGCCGGCGATGACGCAGGCCATGTATCGCGTCGACGGGCGCAGCTCGGGGGCGTGCTTGTCCGACGTGAGCGTGAAGGCGTCGAGCCGCAGCGTGCCGTCGAGCGACGTGACCGCCACCTCGATCCGCCGGTAGTTGTCGATCAGGACGCCCTCGGTGAGGTCGATGTGTGCGAGGTCGTCGGCGGCGATCTCGTAGAGAGCGCCCAGCACCTCTGCGCCGGGATCGGGCACGACGTTCGCGAACGACTCGCCGATCGGCGCGAGCGGCGGCTTGTCGAAGACGAGCCGCCACCCGGTGAGGCGTCCCGCGAGCGCTCGCGAGCATTCGATCGCACGGCGACCGGAGAAGGTCGCCCGTTGCATGTTCGAGCCGTACGCGAAGTACCAGACGCGGGCGCTCACGACGGTCAGGAGCGTAGACCGGTCCGGCAGTCGTTGTCGACCTCGTCGCCGGCTCGGGACGTCGAGCCGGCGCGGCGCAGATAGTACGCCAGCAGCTCGCCGTAGATCGCGTCGAACAGCGGATATTGGTAGCGCGTGTACGCATCGCCGCCGCTCGAATCCCAGAAGTTGGGAAGCGGGTTCGGCTCGAACACCACGAGCCCGCCCCCGCGATCATAGCCGTAGTCGAAGGCGACGACGTCGAGACCGAGCGCCCGGCGCGCGCGTTGCAAGGCGTCGTGATTCGGATCGGCGGCGGCGAGGTAGGCTTGGTCCTCGGCAAGCGTTGCGTCGTTGATGACTCGCGTCTCGCGGCGGCTCTCCCATGCCGGCGAGATGCGCACGCTCCGCGAGAAGCCGCGGTCGCCGATCGCCACGTAGCGGTAGCGGCGGTAGAGGCCGTCCGTTCCGCGGGTGTCGATGAACTCGGACGCGACCGGCGCGACGAA
>JBGPIT010000509.1:0-3034 GCA_041485125.1 Binatia bacterium
CTTCTCGGACGATTCGGAGAAGAGGACGCCGTTGTTGGCGAGGATGCCGACGGGGTAGCCGTGGATGTGGGCGTAGCCGGTGACGAGCGTGGTGCCGTACGTGGGTTTGAACTCGTGAAAGCGTGAGCCGTCGACGATGCGCGCGATGATCTCCTTCACGTCGAAGGGCTTGCGGATGTCGATCGAGGTCAGGCCGAGGATCTCGTCGGGATCGTAGGCCGGCTCTTCCGAAGCGATCCGCTTCGACCACCCGAGTTTCCGCCAATTCAACGACGCGACGATATCGCGACCGATGCGGATGGCGTCGCGCTCATCGAGGGCGAGGTAGTCGGACACACCGGAGATGCGGCTGTGCATCTCAGCGCCGCCGAGGGACTCCTCGTCGGTGTCCTCGTTGATGGCCATCTTCACGAGCGGCGGGCCGCCGAGGAAGACGCGCGCGCCGTTCTTCACCATGACGACGTAGTCGGACATGCCGGGCACGTAGGCACCGCCAGCCGTCGAGGAGCCGAACACGAGGCAGATGGTGGGGATGCGCTCGGCCGATCGCCGCGTCAGCTCACGGAACCCGCGGCCGCCGGGGACGAAGATCTCCGACTGAAACGGCAGGTCCGCGCCGCCCGACTCGGTGAGATTGATGATCGGCATCCGGTTCTGGGCGCAGATCTCCATGGTGCGGCCGCTCTTCTTCGCGCTGAACGGGTTGATCGACCCGCCCTTGATGGTCGGCTCGCTGGCGGTGATCACGCACTCGACCCCGGAGACGACACCGATGCCGGAGATCATGCTGCCGCCCAGGCCGAAGTCCGTCCCCCACGCGCAGAGCGGCGCGATCTCGAGGAAGGGCGAGTCGCGGTCGAGCAGCAGCTCGATGCGCTCGCGCGCCATGAGCTTGCCGCGCTTGATGTGGCGCTGGACGTACTTCTCGCCGCCGCCGGCGCGCACCAGGGCGAGCTGCTCGTTCAGGTAGGTGATCTGCTCGAGAAACCCCTCGCGGTTCGCGCGGTAGGTCTCGGAGCGGGTGTCGGCGTTCGATCGCAGGACTTCCATCGCGCCGAGTTTTTAGCGGTCCCAGTGGCAGCGCGCCAGCGCCCGCGGTGCGGCGGTGAAACGTCGCTCGCGCACCCCACGAGCGCAGCGTCGCGCACAGCGTGTTGCCAGTCAGTGGGGCGATTTGCGCCAGTCCGTATCGCGCACACGGCATTGACCTGGCTGCCTTCGATCGCACGGCGTGGTACCAACAGATGACGGAAAGGAGCGACGATGAAAAACCTGATCGTCACGATTTCCTGTGGTCTCGTCCTCGCCGGCAGCGTCGCGCTCAGTCCTACCCTCGCGATCGCCAAGCATCACCGCACGCCGATGGAGCGCTATGAGACACGTGTGAAGCACCGAGAAGCGAAGGAGCAGCACTGGGCACGTGAAGCCGACGAGAAGGCGCAGGCGGTGGAAGAAAAGCACGCCGAGCAGCAAGGTCGGTGGGAGCACATGATGGACGAGATCGGTCGTCCGCAGGCGCAAGGGCAGCCGATGGACTGACCGACGACGAGCGCGCGCCCGACTACGCGGCGCGCGTCGCGAAGTGCTCTTGCAGCTTCCGCGACACCTCCTCGAGCCAGGCAAGCTCGGCGCGCACCGCGAGCTCCGCACCGCCGATCAGCAAATTCGACACGAAGGCGTCCACGGGCACGCGCCGCACCTTGCGGCGCTGGACGCCTAGCTGGTGCAGCTGACGGAGATACGCGTCGCGTTCCTGATCGACGATCCGGAGCATCTCCGGAAGGCGCTCGGCCGAAGCGAAGAGCAGCTTGATCGCGAGCTCCTGACGTAGTGGCCGCGGCGCGTCGGTCGACGGCGCGAGGATGAACTCGTCGAGACTCCGCTGACCCTTGGCGGTGATCCGGTAGCGCTTGCGCGTCGATTCCGTCTCGCCGACGACCTGCTCGATCAGACCGTGGTCCGCGAGCCGGTCGAGCACGCGGTAGATCTCACCGAACTTGAGCTGCCAGGAATCGCCGAGGACGCGCTCGCATTGTCGCTTGAGCGCATACCCATGGACCCCGGGGTAGCGGGACACGACGCCCAGGAGGGCGTAGTGAATACCGCGCGGGTGACGCATGACCTTTCTCCTTTTGGCCGAGGAGGGGCGGCCGGCACAGCTGGCTTATCCATCGACACCGTCGCACGCACGATCTCGAGCTGTCAAGATCACCCGCACAAAAGTTATTCTGTCGCGGAATACACAGCAATACCGAAATGGATATAACGATTCATTACGACGCACCGCGATTGGTCGCACACACCCGAGCAACGGCGCGCGATCGTCAATTGATTGCCACACCGGCGCCGCGCCTGTGCTTTGCGCCGCGCCGTTCGATACGATCGTCCAAACGATGGGGACCACCGCTCGACCGAACCGGCCGGCGCCGTTGCCGCGCACGTTCCAGGCCCAGCTCGCGACCTTGGTGAAGACCCCGCCGAGCGGCGACCAGTGGCTGCACGAGATCAAGCTCGACGGCTATCGCATCGGCTGCCGCATCGACGGCGCGAACGTTCTCCTCCTCAGCCGAAACGGCAAGGACTGGACCGCCGACTTCCCCGAGGTGCGCGACGCGGTGACGCGGCTGCCGGCCCGGCGCGCGTTCCTCGACGGCGAGGTCGCGGTCGTGCTGCCGGACGGGCGCACCAGCTTCCAGGCCTTGCAGAAGGCGTCGGACGCGACGCGCCCCGGACGCCTCGTCTACTTCGTCTTCGATCTCCTCCACCTCGACGGCGAGGACGTGAGCGTCCTGCCGCTCGACGAGCGCAAGGCGCGTCTCGCCGCGCTGCTCGCGCGCCGCAAGGGGTCGCCCGTGCTCCGCTACTCGGACCACGTCGTCGGCGGCGGCGCCGCGTTCTTCGCACAGGCGTGCCGGCACGGGCTCGAGGGCATCATCTCGAAGCGGCGCGGTCGGCCCTATCAACCCGGGCGCGGCGGCAGCTGGCTCAAGACCAAGTGCATCCAGCGCCAGGAGCTCGTGATCGGCGGGTTCAC
>JBGPIT010000510.1:0-3031 GCA_041485125.1 Binatia bacterium
ATCGAGAACGCCTCGGACACCATGACCGTCCTCGACGCCCAGGGCCTCATCACCTACGAGAGCCCGTCGGTCGAGCGAGTCTTGGGGCCCGAAGAGCACGTCGGCCGCTCCGTGTTCGACTACGTCCATCCCGACGACGTGGCGCGGATGCCGTCGCTCGACGGTCGTCCTGGCGACGTCCTCGATTTCGAATGTCGCGTCCGGCGCAAGGACGGCGCCTGGTGCCACGTGCAGGGGGTTTGGACGAATCTTCTGAACCACCCCGCGGTATGCGGCGTCGTCCTCAATTGGCGCGACGTCGACGATCGCAGGCGGGCCGAGGAGGAGCGCACGATCTACATGCGCGAGCTCGCCGACGCGCGTGACCAGGCGCTCGCGGCGACCCAGGCAAAGTCCGCGTTCCTCGCCAATACCAGCCACGAGATCCGGACGCCGATGAACGTCATCATCGGTATGACCGACATGGCGCTCGAGACCGAGCTCGAGACGACGGCACGCGACTATCTCCAGCGCGTTCGGGCGGCGGCGTTGGCGCTGCTCGACATCATCAACGACATTCTCGATCTCTCGAAGATCGAGGCAGGAAAGCTCGACGTCGCGATCGGGCCGGTCGACCTACGTGCGACCAGCAACGAGGTGGTGCGGCTGCTCGCCTCCTCCGCCGCCGCCAAGAGCCTGGGGCTCGAGTGTCGCGTCGACCCGAGCCTGCCGGCGGAGGTCCATGGCGACGACGGCCGCGTGCGTCAGGTGCTGACGAACCTGGTCGGCAACGCGATCAAGTTCACCGAGCACGGCGCGGTGGTGCTCGATGTCCGCGTCCTTCGCGAGACGCCCGCGTACACCGTGGTTCTCTTCACGGTGCGCGACACCGGTATCGGGATCCCGCGCGATCGACAGCAGGCGGTCTTCCAGAGCTTCACGCAGGTCGACAGCGGCACCACCCGCACATACGGCGGAACCGGACTCGGCCTCACGATCTCACGGCAGCTGGTCGAGCTGATGGGCGGCGAGCTCCACGTCGAGAGCACCGTCGGCGAGGGCAGCACGTTCTGGTTCACGCTCGTTGCCGCGTCCTCGCCGGGTCACTCGAGCGCCGCGCGTTCCGCACGCCGCGGCGATGCACGCAACCAGGCCCTTCCGTCGGTGACGCCGCTCGCGAGGTAAGCACCGGCGGTCTGCGATACGCGTTGGCCCGGACAACGTCGGGCATCACCGCGCAGTCGATCACCCGCAGTCCGGCGACGACGTCATCCGTCAACCGAATGCCGTTGACCGATCCGGCGCCGCACATGCTCTTGCGAGGATCAGAGCCGCGTTCAACGCAGTACTCGAGTGTTCAATTGAGGTGATCGAACGCCGCGCGCGGGCGCGAGCTTCTGTGAGATTGCAGCGCATTTCACAGGGCATGGTCATTGCTCGCTCTCAGCCCCTGCCTTCGCACATCCGTGCAGGCCGAAGGAGGGGTCCAAATGTCGCGAACATTTCTCCCGACGGTGGGAGCACTGGCCGCAATCGTCGGCATCGTCCTGACGGTGACCTTGCCGCAGCGAGGAGGCGCGCAGAATCTCGGCGCGCCGCAACGTTCAGCGGTCGTCGCCGAGAGGCTCGGGGTCAGCCGCCCGTCGGGCATGAGCGCAACGGACTACAGCCTGCTCGTCGCGCAGAGCGTGCGCGAGCACGGTTTACCGGGACCGCCCGTACGCGCTACGGCCTACGAGTCGGCGCCGTTCTCGACCGGGCTCGGGACCTCGATGGCGGCGGGCGCGCCGCTCTCCGCCGCCGTGATCACGACCATCGGCGGCCGCGGCACGCAGTTCGACGGCGTCGCGCTGCTCGCCGACTGGGATGGGCGCGAGGATCTCACCGCCGACCACCAAGGACTGGTCGACGATTTCTCGGCGAAGATCCCCCAGCCCGGTGAGGACTTCGTGCTCACGCGCGCGGCGATCTCCGAGCACACCATCGCCAACGGCTTCGCCGAGAACGTCTTCTACTACGGCGACTCGTTCGGGAACGTCTACGTCGCGCAGTCGGCGAGCTATGACCCGGTGGCTGGCGGCCTCTCGGGCTCGAACATCCTCGCGATCAACCTGCCGACGGTCCTGAACGCCTTCGGCACTCTGCAGAGCGACGATCAGATCGTGGTGACCGGGCTCGCCGTCAACCCGGTCGCCGACCTCACCTCCTTTTCGAACGTCAACGGGTCCTTCAACGAGTTCACCGGACTGACGGGCGAGGTCCTGTACGTGAGCTTCTGGGACACCGGCGGAGGGTTTCGCCTCGCCTCGAACGGCACCATCGTGCGCAGTGGCCTCGTGGCCTTGCCGATCGCCGACGTGGTGAGCGGCGCCGTGGATGCTCCGAGTCCGCTCAGCGACACCGGCTTCCCCGTGACGGTGGGCGGCGCCTTCGGCGTCCTCTTCTCGATCTACTCGAACCTGGGCGGGATTGCGGTCGACGACGACGGCAGCATCTACTTCCATCAGGTCGACCTCGTGCAGCTGACCGGCGCGAACATCGTCAAGGTGACCGACACGGGGACCAACCAGGACCGCTCGGCGGCGACCAACGGCTTTCTGTCGGTGACGACCTTGAATCCGTCGAACGGGCTCTACGGGACGGCCAGCGGCCCGTCGGCCCAAGTGAACCGCTTCACCAACTACTCCGGCACGTCGACGACCTTCGGCAACGTCACGGCGCTCGCGGCCGGTCCGGGGAACGTGCTCTACGCGGCCGTCACGCGCTCGCTGGCGCTCGACGACGACGCACGCACGCAGGACACCGAGGGACTCTTCTCCAACCCCGCGGCGCTCGGTGCCACGCCTTCCATGATCATCAGCTTCGCCGACGCCACGGGCGCGTTCGAGGCTTGCACCTCGATCTCCTCGGTACCGCCTCACGCCCGGTGGTCGTGGGTTACTCGGTCGGTGAGCTGCCGCCGGGTCCCGTGGAAACCGACCTCGGAGAGGCGGCCCGCACCGCGGACGCCGACATACTCAGACCGGGCCTGATCGGCGACGGGACCTCCACC
>JBGPIT010000511.1:0-2967 GCA_041485125.1 Binatia bacterium
GCCGCGCTCGCGCGCGTCGGGCGCGAGCTGATCTCGTCGCTCGAGACTCCGGTGCTCCTCGACCGTCTCTGCCGGCTGACGACCGAGGTGCTGAGGTGTGACTTCAGCCACACGTGGCTGTGGAGCCCGGACGAAGAGGTCTACACGCCGATCGCGCAGTACGGCGTATCGACCGACGAATGGGAAACGATCCAGGTCCTGCGAGTCCCGTCGAGTCCATCGAGTCCGCTGTTCGCGCAGCTCGCGCGCGCCGACATCGCACAGATCACGTCCGCGAGTACCGAGTATCCGGTCACCGCCGGCATGCTCGCGTACTTCGGCGCATCCGTCGTGCTCTGCGTCGGCCTCAAGAGACGCGGCGAGATCATCGCCATCCACAGCGCCGGTCGCCGCACCGGCACCGATGCGTTCACCAACGCCGAGGAGCGCCTCGCCGGCGGCATCGCGCACCTCGCGTCGATGGCCCTGACGAACGCGCAGCTGGTCGAGGAGCTCGAGCGCGCGAGCCGACTCAAGTCGGAGTTCGTCTCGACCATGTCGCACGAGCTGCGCACGCCGTTGAACGTCATCATCGGCTACACCGACATGCTGAAGGACAAGGTCACGTCGGACGAGTCGGCGACCTTGCTCGACCGCGTGCGCAAGTCGAGTCTCGAGCTGCTCGAGATGATCGAAAGCACCCTCGACCTGAACCGTCTCGCTGCCGGAAAGGACCTGCCGCAGCTCGAGCCGGTGCCGCTCGCGGCGCTGTGGGACGAGCTCGCTGCCGAGTTCGCGGCGCTGCCGTCGCCGACCGACGTGGCGCTTCATTGGACACCGGTCGGCATGGCGACGCTCCACACCGATCGCCGCAAGCTCAAGATGATCCTCAAGAATCTCGTCGGCAACGCGCTCAAGTTCACGCCGGCGGGCGAGGTGAGGGTGGGGTGCGAGCGCGCCGCCGACGGTGCAGAGATCACCGTTCGCGATACCGGCATCGGGATACGGCCGGAGCACGTGCCGCACATCTTCGAGATGTTCCGGCAGGTCGACAGCTCGGACAAACGCTCGTACGGCGGCGCCGGGCTCGGTCTCTACATCGTTCGCCAGCTGGCGGATCAACTCGGCGGCACCGTCGGCGTCGAGAGCGGGCCGGGCCGCGGATCGACCTTCCACGTCGTGCTCCCGGCCGGTCGCGACGCCACCGCGGCCGGCGCCGCCGCTTGACGGCGGCGAGCAAGAGGCGGACGGTCGCCCGCGATGCCGCTCGCGTGAGCCGACGCCGTTGCGCGCGTCGGGGATCACGCCGGCGTGAGGACGGGTACCTGATGACACGGCGAACCGTTCTGCAGCTCGGTAGCGCCACGGCGATCGCCGCGATCGTCCTGTTGACGACACACGCCGCCCCGAGCGCGGCCGACGTCATGCCCGGGGACGTGATCACGAGAGCGAACGCGGCGCAGGTGAAGGACCTCGTCTCGCCCGGCCTCTCGTGGTGCGTCGAGCACGGTCTGCGGATGACGATCGGTGTGGCGAGCTCGGTCCCGTGGCCGCCGGCGTATCGGGATGCGACCGAGAAGTACGCCGCCCAGGTGCGACTCTCGGACGACGGCCTGCATCTCGAAGGCTACGTCGCGGGAGCGCCGTTCCCGCACCTCGACACCGCCGATCCCGCGATCGCCGCGAAGCTCGTCTGGAACTACAACTACAAGTTCTACAACGGTGACGACTTTGATCTACGCAACTTCGACGCCGACACGGGGACGATCGCCGACGACCGGCCGCTGGCGATCGAGCGGCACTTCCTGGTCTCGCATTTTCGGCGGCTCTGGTACGTGAACCGGCTCTACGTCGATCCCAAGCCGAACCTCGTCCCGAACGCCGAGGGCGCCGCATACAAGGAGACCCTCCATCCGCTGATCGAGCCCTTCGATCTGAAGGGTGTCGGCTTCACCTACTGGCGCTACCTCGATCCCGCGCGGCAGGACGACAGCTGGCTCTATCTTCCGAGCCTGCGCCGCGTCCGGCGTCTCTCGACCGCGCAACGCTCCGACGCGCTCTTCGGCCAGGATACCGACGTCGACAGCTACTATGGCTACAGCGGCCAGCCGGCGTGGATGCAGTGGCGATATCTCGGCCAGCGCGAGATGTTGGCGACCGTCCACGCGCAACACTTCCCGGTCAAATGGGGTGAGCCCGCCGACTGGGCGTTCGACGACGTCTGGGAGAAGCAGCCCTTCCATGTCGTCGAGGGCGTCTCGAAGCTACCGCAGTATGCGTTCTCGAAGCGCGTGCTCTTCATCAGCACGGACACCTTCGGGATTCCGTACTCGGACATGTACGACAAGGCCGGCGAGCTCTGGAAGATCTGGATCAACGACGCCAAGTTCGACACCAAGCCCTTCGCCGCGGCTACCACGGCCGTCTATCCCTACGGCGTCGTCTTCGCGCCCGGCGTCGTCATGGTCGACATCCAACTCCGTCACGCCACCCGGATCGCCCTCCCGAGCCATCGTTTCGCGGGCGAGGAGGGGTGGTACTACAACTTCGGCGAAGCGATGGGCACGACCGAGCACGAGTTCACGGTCGCAGAGCTGATCGCGTCAGGGCACTAGCTCGCTCAATCCGCGTCCAAGTCGGGCGGCGCTTCCGGTGCGAGCCAGGGCTGCTCGTCATCCTCGAGGCGGTCGTCGGCCTCGGACGCGACGTCGGATTCGTCCGATGCGACGCCGCGCTCGTCCGGCGGACGCGGCGCGCTCAGAAGCTCACCGTCCCTTCGACGAACCCGTACGTGAGGTCCTGGTCGTGCGGAAAACCATGACGGACGACGCCCTGACCGAACGCGTGGCCGCCGTAGCCCTGCAGCTCGAGGTTGCGCGTGACCGTATAGGTCACCGTCGCCTCGACGACGTATGCGGTTTCGTGCGAGCCGCCTGCCGGCGTGCCGCCGAAACCGAAGAAGTCGCGCTTGGTCGCGCCGCCGCCGAA
>JBGPIT010000512.1:0-2962 GCA_041485125.1 Binatia bacterium
AACCGCCAGCGCGCCCGCACGCCCGGCAGCTCGCGCGGCTGCTGCGCGGCGCTCACCGAGACCCCGCCGCGCGGCTGCGGCTCGCCGTCGAACACCAGATCCCGGATCAGCGCGCGATCCGCGAAGCCGACGACGTAGTCGAAGTGCCGCCGCGCATCGGCCGCGTAGGAGCGTGCGTGCGGGCCGCCGAGGACGGTGACGACACCGCGCCGGCGATGGAGGTGCGCGAGGCTGTACGCCAGATAGGCCGCCGGCGTGAACGCGCTCACGAAGAGCACGTCGATCTCCTGCGGCAGGATGCGACGCAGATCCTCGAAGCCGGTGTAGGTTTCGTAGTGCACCTCGCAGCCGAGCTCTTCGGCCCACGCGGCGATCGCCTGCGGCATGATCGAGACGTAGTTCGCGTTCATGAGCCGCGCGTACGGCGAGCGCGTCGGCTTGCGCGCGATGAGATCGAGCACGCCGACCCGGACCCGACGCCGGCGCGCGGGCGCTCCGTTCGCGACGGCGATCACGTCGGCACCCCGCGGGGCGCGACCGCCGCCGTCCCCTTGTAGCGCCGCATTTCCGCGAGCGCGCGCCACGGCCGCCGGATCAGCAGGCTCGGCTCGGCGAAGCATTGCTGGAAGCAGCTCCGACAGCCCTTCGGCGGCTGGCCGTAGCGTCGCACGGCGGCGGCGAAGGCGTCGTCGAACCGCTCGAACTCGAGGAGATTCGCCGCGACCCCGCCCCGGCCGTCGTGCCGGTCGGCGATCGGCCGGCACGGGTAGACGAGGTCGCCGTTCGGCAGCACGCGGACGTTCAGCGTCGGGTAGCACTGGAACTCGTCGAAGCGGAGCATGTGCTCGAGATAGACGGTGCTGCCGAGCGCGTCGTGCCCGGCGCGCTTGAGGCGCAAGACGTCCTCGACGAGCGCGCGGTACGCGGCGTTGTCGGCGAGGTCGGGATGCGGCTGGTCGTCGAGACCCTGCGGCGACATGGAGAAGCCGACACCGTTCCGGAGACAGAACGCCATGACGTCGCGGGCGGTGCCGATCGTGCTCGGCATCACCACGCAGTTGACGACGAGACGATAGCCGTACTCCGCCTGCAGGCGGGCATAGCGTTCGATGGTCGCGATGATCCGCGCGGCGGTCCCGGGGCGGGCCGCGAGAATCCCGTCCCACGCGTCGGCGTCGAGGGAATCGAGACTGATCACGAGTCGCGACACGTGCGGCAGGATGCGCTCGCGTTTCGGCAGCAGCATCCCGTTGGTGATCAGCGTGATGAAATGAAATCGCAGTCGTGCCGCGTACTCGACCACGTCCTCGATGTGCGGGTGGAGGAGAGTCTCGCCGCCCGTGAAGATGATGTTCTCGATCCCGGTCCGGATGATCCGCACGACCTCCATCGCCTGCTCGCGCGGCAGCAGCGCGTTGGTCATGTGCTTGTTCTTGGCGAGCCCGAAGTCCTCGCAGTACGTGCAGTTCAAGTTGCAGTAGCTCGTGACGTGGTAGGTCGCGATCATCGGTCGCAGGACGCGGTTCTGGGTGAAGCGCGCCCGCCACGCGTTCTCGACGAAGCGACGCGCGGTCAGGAGTCCGGTGCCGCGGAGCGGGGAGCGATCGCGCGCGGGAGTGCCGGGGGCTGCCCTGTCGACGTCGGGGTGTCGGCTTTCGCCTGCCTGAGAATCGGCCCGGTCGGCGATCGGGGATCGCGCACGCTCTCCCATTCTTCGACTCTCACGCGGTCGCGGTTCGGTACGTCGCCAGGACGACGCCGGTCGTAACCGAAAACCTTCTCGCTGCCCGAGACATCGTCGTCAAGGTGCCGCACTCGGGAAACGTGGGTTGAAGTGAAACGTTCTCGAATCGAAAATCATCGCCTGTGTATCGGGGCGGCTGGGCTGTCCCGTTTCGCGTCACCCTGCGGCGACCCGAAACATGCAGCCGCAAGGGCACCACACTGAACGATCGCGCAGACCGGTGAACGATCGATCACATCCTGCGACCGGCCGACGTACGATCGCGCCGGCACGCGTCGTGCTCGACGACTTGGCCATGCCGCGGCGCCGCTTGTCACTGCCTCGCGGGATGTGCGCACCATGGCGGTGACGGACACGATCAATCGAGTCTCCTCGCGGATGGTGCTGGCGGACGAGCACGTCCGGATGAGGGCGACGGCGGCGCTCATCGCCGCGCTGGGTTTGCTCACCTACTTCGGCCTCGTCTACGTGATCGCAGAGCAGGGCTGGTTCGCCTTCGACGTCGCCAAGACCGCGCCGCTCTTCGTGACATTCGTCGGGCTCAACCTCGCGCTGGCGGCGAATGCCAAGGCATGGGTGCTGCGGCCCTGGACGTTCTGGGTCTACGAGGCGACGCACGCGATCGGGCTCACGGCGCTGCTCCATCTACTGGGCGGCGTCCCGATGGGCATCCTGCTCGTGACCTACGCGCTCATGCTCATCCACTCGCAGATCTTGCGCCCGGACGCGCCGGTATTCGTGACCGCGAATCTCTGCATCGCGTGTTACGCGGCGCTGGCGTGGGTCGAGGCGACCGGCCTGATGCCACCGCCGCCGCTCCTTCCGCCGCTCGATCGGGGACCGTACCTGACGTACGTGCTCACGGCGTTCCTGTCGCTCAACATGGTCGCCGTCTACTCCAGCCGCTATGCCCACCAGCTGCGGACCCTGGCGCGGCATCTTCAAGAGAAGGTCACTGAGCGCACGGCCGCGCTGACGACGGCGAATGCCGACCTCGCGCGCGCCTACGAGGAGCTGCGCGCCGCGGAGGCGCAGATGCTCGAGACCGAGAAGCGCGCCTCGCTCGGGTTGCTGGCCTCCGGTGTGGCGCATGAGATCAACAACCCGGTGAGCTTCATCGTCGGCAACACCGAGCCGCTCCGGGCGAGCCTCGCGAAGCTGCAGAGTTTCGCAGAACGGCACCAGGATGCGGCGCTCGACGCGGCGATTCGCCGGACC
>JBGPIT010000513.1:0-2939 GCA_041485125.1 Binatia bacterium
ACCCAACCCTCGGTCTCGGATGGAGACGCATCACGTTCCGGCATGCTGTCCACGGCGTCACCCTAACACGACGCCTCGCCGCGAAACACGACACGGTTTCGCGACCGGCGCGGACCGGCTCAGGAGAAGCGGCGCACCAGGGCGAGGACGCCCTGCTTGATCGCCGAGCGGTGCGGCGAGGCGTCGGTCGCGCGCGCGATCTCCGCCTTGTGGGCGACGTACCAGTCGTACGATTCGCACAGCATGTCGTCGTTGGAATAGCGCGACGACCAGCCGAGCTCCTTCTTCGCGCGGGTGACGTCGAAGTAGAGGCTGCGGCCGTACATGAGCGAGTGATACGGGCCGAGGGGAGACAGGCCGAGCGCGCTCGTGAGCCGCATGGCGGCGACGGCCAGGCCCATCGGCAGCGAGTAGACCTGGCTTCCGGTTCCCGCGTGCGCGCACAGGGCCTCGAGCGTCTCGCGCATCGTCCCGAACTTCTCAGCGCCGACGTTGTAGACGGACGCGCCCGGTCGATCGGCGGCGCGGATGCAGGCGTCGGCGAGATCGTCGGCGTGGACGAACTGGTAGAGGTTGTCGCCCTTTCCGAGCACGGGGATGTTGCGGCCCTCCTCGACCCAGTTGAAGAGGATCTGGAAGATGCCGAGTCGGCCGTGGCCGAGGATGGTGCGCGGCCGGATGATCGTCACGTCGGCGCCGCGCTCGCGCACGTAGCGCGCGACCAGATGCTCCGCTTCGAGCTTCGCCTTGCCATAGGCTTCCATCGGCGTCGGCTCGACGGTCTCGTCGACGGGGTTGCGCTTGGGCACGCCGAAGACCGCGCTCGACGAGGTGTGCACGATCTTCCGCACCCCTGCCGCGACGGCGGCCTCGAGCAGGTTCTCGGTGCCGCCGTAGTTGACGGCCCAGAAGAGCTCGCGGTCCTTCGCGAGCGGGACCTGCGCGACGTTGTGGTAGATGACGTCGACGTCCCTGCAAGCCGCCGCGACGGCGTCGCGATCACGGATGTCGCCGCGGTGGAGCTCGACGGCGGCCGGCCGGTCCTCGACATCGACGCGATCGAAGATCCGCACCTGCGCGCCGCGCGCGAGCAGGCGATCGCGCAGCAAGCAGCCGAAGTAGCCCGACCCGCCGGTGATGAGCGTGCGCGCGGCCATCAGATCTGCTGCCCGTGCTCGAGGCACCAGCGGATCGACGCGACCATGCCCTCGCGGAGCGCCCAGCACGGGCGATAGCCGAGATCGCGCTTGGCCTTCTCGATCGAGCAGGCGATCGTCTTGTTCATCTCGCCGAGGACGTGGAGCTTCTGCTCGTAGAACCCGGTCGACTGGATGGCCCAGTCGGCGAGCCACGCGACGCTGCCGACGAGCGACGGCAAGCGCATCTGGCGGCGCGCGCACGGAATGCGGAACTCGCTCTCCAGCACCTCGGCCACGGTGGCGACGATCTCGTTGATCGCGTACGGGTGCTCGTCGGCGATCCAGTAGGTCTCGCCGTTCGCGCTCGGAGTGTCGGCCGCGAGCAGGAGGCCCTGGCAGATGTTGTCGACGTAGGCCATCGAGCGGCGCTGGGTGCCGTCGCCGAGGACCGGGAAGCGGCCTTCCTTGATCATGGTGAAGAAGAGCGTCTGCCGCGGCGGTTGGTGCGGGCCGTAGAACCAGGGCGGGCGGATCACCACGGTCTCGAGCTTGCCGCGTGCCTGCGTCGCCGCGACCAAGTGTTCCATTTTCTCCTTGGAGCGGCCGTAGCCCATGTAGGGCTGGTACGGCGAGCGCTCGTCGAAGACATGCTCCGGGTGCGGATTGCAGCCGATCGGCGAGTTCGACGAGACCACGACGACGCGTCGCACGCCGGCCTCCTCCGCCGCGGCGAGCAGGTTGCGCGTTCCCTCGACGTTCACGTGCTCGAACTCGGCCGTCCGTCGCGCGGGGTGGACGAGGCCCGCGACGTGGAAGACCGTTCCGCCGGCGGCGTCGCGACAGAGCTCGCGCAGCGCGGCGCGGTCGGTGAGGTCGCCGGTCGCGATCTGCAAGCGCTCGTCGAGCGCGACGAGCGTCGTGGGGTCGGCGGCGGGATGGACGAGGCAGCGGACGGTCCGCGTCGGATCGGGCGTGGCGTAGGCAGGTAGGTCGGGGAAGCCGCGCGTCAGCACCTCGACCAGGCGTGTCCCCAGCCATCCCGGCGCGCCGGTGACGATCACCGAGGGCGCGACCGTGGGTTGAGCGTCGGCGTGATCGCCTGCCGTGGAGGTCGCCGCGCCGGCCGGTCGCGATGGCCGCGATCGCACACCCGACTCCATGAAGCGATCGGCGTTGCGGAACGCGATCGCCATCGTCGTGCCTTGCGGGTTCACGCCCGGCGAATCGGGGATCAGACTCGCGTCGTTGACGTGCAGGTTGCGCAGGCCGTGGACGCGCCCGAACGAGTCGGTGGCGCAGAGGTCCGGATTCTCGCCCATCGGGCAGCTGCTGAAGGCGTGCACGTTCGAGAGCCCCATCGAGGTGATCGGGATCGGCTGCTTGAGCAGGCCACGACACTGATCGACGGAACGCAGGATGGGTGCCCCCGAGAGCGACGGGTACACCGCCTTGGCGCCGGCAGCGAACAACAGCTCGCCCAACCGGCCGAGGCCGACGCTCAGATTGCGTTGGTCCGCCTGCGAGACCTGGTAGCGGATTACCACGCCGTCATCGAGGCCACGGATGGCCCGGATCGAGCCGCGCCCCATTCCGCGCGTCCCCGCGTAGTAGAGCGCCATCCGCGTCCAGTCCTGCATCGCGTGCTGGTACGCCTTCCAACTGTCGGAAAGAATCATGGCGAGAAAACCTGGCGTGAACACCGCGCCGCCGATCGTGATCGTCGGCCAGAACTCCTTCACCTGGTAGACGGGGAGGGCCGCCCCGTGCGCCTCGACCTCGTCGTCGAAGAGCGCCGCCGCC
>JBGPIT010000514.1:0-2924 GCA_041485125.1 Binatia bacterium
CGCGACACCCGCCGAACGAACGGACGGCGATCCTCCGACCGCGACCGCGATTCCATCGGCGCCGAACGGTACTGCCGTTGCCGGCGCCACCCCCGCGTCGACATCCGTCCCGTCGCCGCGCGGGACCCCGATCACCGAGCTGCCCCTGCTACGAAAACCCGTGCGCAAATGCCAATCCGCGATGGCCGCGCAGGCTCGATCCTTCGCGCAGGCTTTCCATGCGGCGGTTCAGGGCTGCTTCGATCGCATGCTCAAAGATCTCGCCGACGGCAAGGGCACTCTCGCTGCCGGCCGCGACTGCGCGACCGTCCTCGCGCCGAGCAGCCCGGCGTCCAAGATCTCGCGCAGAAGGTCCAAGGCACTGGCGCAGATCGCTCGCCGCTGCACAGGCATCCTCCCGAACGACATCGGCGCGCCGTGCGATGCATCGGCTTCGACGATCGACGAGATCGCCGAATGCATCATCGAGAGCTACACCTTACGGGTGAGCGAGGAAGTGGCCGACACCTACCACGATTCATGTCAGCTGCTCGCGACTGCAGACCTCCCCGAAGTCTTCGCCGGCGTTTGTCCATCAGAGGATTAACGCGCCGTTCACCGATCCGTGGCCTGGTCGGTCCGCACTTGCTCGCCACACGCGCAGGGATTCGTCGCACAATCCTTGACCGCTCTCGCCGCGCGGCAGTACCGTCGCGCCGTGGTCTCGCCGATCGCGAGCGCTCCCAACTCCCCGACGCTGCCGCCGGAGATCGACCTCGCGGTTTTCCGCCAGATGGCGGACTTGTCCAACGAGGGCTTCTATCTCGTGAACCGACACGGCCGCTTTCTGTACGTGAACGCCAAGGCCCACGGCCAGATGGGCGGCTATACGGTGGAAGAGCTCCTCGGTCTGACCGTCTCCGACATCTGTCCTGATGTCCCGCCGGAAACGTTCGCCGAGAACGTCGCCGCGCTCGAGTACGGCCCCTTGCCGGCGGTCGAGGCGCGGACGCGGCGCAAGGACGGATCGATGTTCCTCGTCGAGGTGAGCACGACTCGCGTCGAGTTCGCGGGCGACGTGTACCTCTTCGGCGTCGCGCGCGACATCACCGAGCGCAAGGCGGCCGAGGCGCTGCGGATGAGCCTCGCTTCGCAATTGCTCCAGACGCTCGAGAGCGAGCGCCAGCGCGTCGCCCGCGAGCTCCACGACGACGTGGGACAGGCGCTCGCGACCATCGGCGTCCTCCTCGACGCGCTCGACGTGAGCCCGGGTGTCGTACCCGACGCGGTGAAGCCGGCGCTCGCGGCGACGCGGGCCACGATCGCGCAGATCACCGAGTCGCTCGCGCGCGTCGTGCGCGAGTATCATCCGGCCGAGCTCCTCGGTCTCGGCCTCGCAGACACGCTGCGTGCCCACACGCGCCAGTTCGCCGACCGCCACAAGATCGTGCTGCACCTCAGCACCGTCGCGGTCGAGGGGCTCACACCCGAGCAGGAATTGCACGTCTATCGCGTCGTCCAGGAAGCGCTGGCGAACGCGGTACACCATGGCCGCGCGCGACAGGTCAGCGTCACCATGACCCGGGCGGCGAGCGGTCTCACCGTCAGCATCCGCGACGACGGCATCGGCTTCGATCCCGCTCGACCGCCCGACCAGGGCATCGGTCTCGTCACCATGCGCGAGCGCGCAATGCTCATGCACGGCGAGCTCGCGATCGAGAGCGCGCCCGGCCGCGGCACGATCGTGCGGCTCACCTTGCCGCTGGCGATCGAGGTCGCCGCGCCGGAGATTCCGCGCGGCATCCCACCGGACCCTCGTCCGAGCGAGGCGCCGGCGGACAACGGCGTCGCGCCCCACTCGCCGGAATGCCACGATCCGACGCCGCTTCCCGCGGCCCTCGATCTCGAGGTCTTCCGGCGCATGGCGGACATGTCGAGCGAGGCGTTCGAGCTCGCCGACCGCACCGGACGCTTTGTCTACGTGAACGATCGCGCTTGCACGCTCTCGGGCTTCACGCGGGCGGAGCTGCTCACCATGACGGTCTCGGACGTCAATCCTGACTACCCTCCGCAGGCGTGGCTCGAGTGGGTCGCCGCGGTGCACGGCCCGGTGCCGCCGTTCGAGACGCGGAACTGGCGCAAAGACGGCACGCTCATCCCCGTCGAGGTGAGCGCCGCCCGCATCGAGGCAGGAGGCGAGCCGTATTTCTTCGGCGTGGTGCGCGACATCACCGACCGCAAGGAAAACGAGGCGGCACAGAAGAGCTTCACACGCCGCCTGCTGCATATGCTCGAGTCGGAGCGACGGCGCGTGGCGCGCGAGCTGCACGACGAGGTGGGACAGGCGATCGCGACCGTCGGGGTGCTGCTGCACGCGCTCGAGAGCACCTCGGACGCGATTCCGGAGGACCTCAATCCCGCCCTTGCGGCGACGCACGCGACGATCCGGCAGATCACCGAGTCGGTGGCGTGCATCGTGCGCGACTACCATCCCGCCGAGCTCCTCGCCCTCGGACTCGAGGACACGCTGCGCACGCATGCGCGGCAGTTCGCGCACCGTCACGGGTTGACGCTTCGTCTCGCCACGACCCCGCTCGACGGGATGCTCTCGGACCAGAAGGCGCTGCATGTGTACCGCATCGCACAGGAGGCGCTCGCGAACGTCGCGCGCCATGCCGGCGCGCGACGCGTGACGGTACGCCTCGCGCGCGTCAAGTCCCGCGTGCTCGTGACCGTGTGCGACGACGGCGTCGGCTTCGATCCCGCCGGTGCGCGCGCGAGCGGATTCGGCTTGGTGACGATGCGCGAGCGGGCCGCGCTGATGGGCGCCACGCTCGACGTTCGCTCTCGCCGCGGCCACGGCACCGAGGTGCGACTGGCGGTTGCGATCGACGCCCCGCCAGACCGCCGGTCTTCGCCGCGTCCCTGATCAGAGCTGCCGGCAC
>JBGPIT010000515.1:0-2904 GCA_041485125.1 Binatia bacterium
AGCGCGTACGCCCGAGCACCCTCTCCATCCAGATACGCCCGATACTCGGCGGGCGAGGCACCGCAGTCCCCCATCAAGCACGCGATCTGCTCGGCCTCGTCGAGCTCGAGCTCGCGGCGGAAGAAGCGGCCGTAGGCCTCTGCCGTGTAGTGCCGGAAGAACCCGCCGCGCATCGCGAACAGAGCACCGATCAGGGCCGGCCGCGTGTCGTAGATCTTCTTCGGACCTTTGATGACGAGACCGCGGGGATTCGCGAACCGACGCGCGTCCAAGTAGGAGTAGCGCGCCTTCCAATCCGAGTAGACGCTGCGCTGACCTGGCCCTTTGATGCGGAGCTGATACGGAATCCAGCGCAGATCGACGCGGTAGCGCGCCGGCAGCTCGAACGCCGGCTCGCTCGCGAGAAACGCGAACGGGCTCTTGTAGTCGAAGTAGAGCTTGATCTCGTCCGTTCCGTCGCCCACGTGCGTACTCTTCGAAGCGGGCGACTCTAGGAACGATCGCCGACCCGGTCAATCCGTCGCGCCGGACCCGTCGGGCGGCGCGCCGGACGACGACTCGAGTGCCGACGTGAGTGCCGCGATCGTCACCGCGCCGCCTTCGCGCGCCTTGTCCATCACCTCGACCGCGAATCCATAGGCGGTATCGTCGGCGGCATCGAAGAAGATGATGTGATCCTCGCGCGCCGCGAACATCCGCTTCAGCCGATCCGACAGCTCCTCGACCGCGACCTCGGTGCCGTTCACGTCGACCTTGCGGTCGGCCGACACGCGCAGCACGAGCGGCGGCTCGGGATCGTTCGCGACCTGCTCCTTTTCGACCTCTTCCTTCTCCTGCCTCGGCGTGTGGATCCAGAAGTTCTTGCTGAGGAGCGGCGTGATCACCATGAAGATGATGAGGAGGACCAGGACGACGTCGACGAGCGGGGTGACGTTCATCTGCGGGCTCAGCGTCTTCTCACCGGCGTTGCCGACGTTCATCGCCACGGATCATCCCTCCGATCGGGCGGCGCCGGCGTGCGCATCGCGCCGGGCCGGGTCTTCGGCTGCATCGGCGCCGCGTCCCGTCACGGTCCGGTGGCGCTCGCCGACCATCAACGACAGGCCGGGAAAGCCGACCTTCTGCGATCGGGCCAGGATGTCGCGCACCTGACCGTAGGTGAGCTTGGCGTCGGCGCGCAGCACGAGCCGCCGCAGCGGCTCCGCCGCGTGCTCGGCGTTCAGCACGTCGATGACGCCGTCGAGGTCGTACTTCTGGTCGTTCAAGTAGTACTCGCCCGCCTTCGCCACCGAGACCTTGAGCGGGTCCATCGCCATCTCGACCTCGGGGTCCGGGTTCAAGACGCTCGGGAGGTCGACGGGCACGTCTTGATCCATGCGCGGCGCGACGACCATGAAGATGATGAGGAGGACCAACACCACGTCGACGAGCGGCGTGACGTTGATGTCGGGCGGGATTCCGCCGCGGTCGTGCTTACGCCGCACCCCGACCACGTCGCGCCTCCGTATTGCGCTCCGCCCAGTCCTCGATGGTGTCGAGCAGCTCGCCGGCGGCACGATTGAGGGCGGCCTCGTCGTGGGTGATCGCGTTGGTGAGGTAGTGGTACGCGAGGACCGCCGGAATCGCGACCGCGAGGCCGAGCGCGGTCTCGATGAGCGCCTCGCTGATGCCGGCGGAGACGGACGAGAGGCCGCCCGAGCCCGTCGCGGCGATGCCCTGGAAAGCGGAAATGATCCCGAGCACCGTGCCGAGCAAGCCGACGAAGGGCGCGACCGAGCCGACCGATGACAGCATGCTGAGACCGCTGCGCAGATCCGCGCCGATCTCTTCCAGGTAGCGCTCGAGGTGGCGCCGGGTACGCTCCGCGGGCGGCAGCGCCGAGATGTCGGGGGTGTTGCACGCGTGCCAGTAGGTGGTCACGCCGGTTCGCACGATGCGCGCCAGATGACCGCTCTTGTGAGCGTCGGCTTCGGCGATGATCTCGTCGATGTTCGCCGTCTGAAGATATGGCGCGACCTTGGTCGCGAACGCGCGGGAAGCGGTGCGCGAGCGGCGCAGCGTGAAGACGCGCTCGACGAAGACCGTCAGCGACGCCATGCCCATCACGACGAGAATGGCGGCGACGACGAGCGCCGGCACCCCCATGTGCTGCCAGATCTCAGCGAAGCTGAATGACATATGCGGTCCTTTCCATTCGAGCCGAATCTACACGTTCAATTTGAAGGGAATCTGGATGATGCGGTACACGGTGATCGGCTGCCCTTTGAAGCGGGCGGGCTCGTACTTCCACTTCTTGACCGCTTGCACCGCCGAGCTCACGAACGGCTCCTCGCCGCGCATCACTCGAACGTCGGCGACGCTGCCGTCGGCGGTGATCACGACCTTGAGGATCACGACGCCGGTCTTCCCGGTCGACCGCGCCTCTTGCGGATAGGTCGGGATCGCATTGCTCTTCGCCGGAACGGGCGGAACACCGTCCTCCGGCAGCGCGATCGCGCCGCCGACGATGCCGCCCGCGACGCCACCCGTTTGACCACCCTCGAGACCGGCGGGATCGCCGTTGCCAGGCTCGCCGTAGACGGCGATGCCTTTGTCCTCGCTGGGATCCGCCTCGCGAGGGGCCTCCTTCGGCATCTCCTTGGGCGCGACCAGCTCCTTCGGCGGCGGTGGCTTGTCGAGCTTTCTGATCTTCTGATCCGGCCGAATCACCGGCGCGGCGGCGGCCGGCGGCGGCGCCGGCTTGACCTCGACGGGCAGCGGCGGTGGCGGCGGGGCTTCCTTGATGACCTTCTCGACGAAGGTCACGTCGACCTTCTTTTCCGTCACGACTTTCGTCGCGGTACCGAGCGTCACGGCCGCGATCGCGAGCACGACGTAGATCATCGAGGAGGAGGCCAACGCGGC
>JBGPIT010000516.1:0-2881 GCA_041485125.1 Binatia bacterium
CGGATCGACGACGTCGTAGACGAGATCGGCGAGGAAAATCCCCGCGACCACGCACGGCTCCTGGGTCTCGACGATCGCGTGCGTGCGCACCTCGGCCGGGAGGGCGCTGCGCGTGGTGACGTCGCCGCGGCCGATGTCCTCCTCGAGCGCCGAGGCGACCAGACGGAGTACCGAGGGATGACGAGCGAGATCCTGCGTCGACGACTCCTTCTTCGCGCGCGGGTCGCGCGCGCCACCTCACCCGGCCCGCGCGTCCTCCAAGGTTTTCAAGCTGCGCTCGAGCGTCTCTTTCTTCGCCGCGAGCGTCGCGGCCCGTTGCTGCTGCTCCTCGACGATCTCCTCGGGGGCGCGGGCGCGGAACTTCTCGTCGCCGAGCTTGCGCGCGACGCCCGCGAGCTCGCCCTCGACCTTACCGATCTCGCGCGTCAGGCGCTTGGCCTCCTCGTCGAGATCGACCAGGCCGGCGAGCGGCACGAAGACCTCGATGCCGTCGACGAGCGCCGTCGCCGCGCCGCGCACCCGCTCGCCGCCGGCGAGGTAACGCGGCGTCCCGACGCGCGCGAGCACGGCGAGCATCCGCTCGTTCCGCGCGAGCTGCCGGCGGATCTCGTCGTCGCGCACGACCAGCGCAATCTCGAGCGGCTTCCCCGGCGGCAGGTTCATCTCGGCGCGGATGTTGCGGACCGCGCGCACGATCCCGATCACGCGGCCGAGCTCGTCCTCGGCGGCGGGATCGCGCTCGGCATCGTCCGGCACCGGGTAGCGCGCGCGGACGATCGAGTCGGGATCGCCCGGCTGGCGCGGCAACGACTGCCAGATCTCTTCCGTGATGAAGGGGATGAACGGGTGGAGCAGCCGGACTAGGCGCTCGAGTACCAGCCGCAACGTCGCACGCGCATCCGCGGCCTCGGCGCCGCCCGCGGCGAGCGCGATCTTGCTGATCTCGAGATACCAGTCACAGAACTCGTGCCACGCGAAGTCGTAGAGACGGCCGGCGGCCTCGTTGAAGCGGTACTGCTCGAGCGCACCACGCACGTCGGCGGTGGCGGCGTCGAGGCGTGAGAGGATCCAGCGCTCGGCGAGACCGCGCTCTTCCGCGCCCGTCGCGGCGCCGTTCGTCGTGCGTGGGGCGCCGTCCTCGCCCTCGAGCTGCATCAGCACGAAGCGGGCGGCGTTCCAGAGCTTGTTCATGAAGTTGCGGTAGCCCTCGATGCGGTCCTCGGAGAGCTTGATGTCGCGGCCCATCGCGGCAAGCGCGGTGAGCGTGAAGCGCAGCGCGTCGGTGCCGAACTTCTCCATCACCGCGAGCGGGTCGACGACGTTGCCCTTCGACTTGCTCATCTTCTGCCCGAACTGATCGCGCACGAGGGCGTGGATGTAGACCGTCCGGAACGGCACCCGCCCCATGAGCTTGAGGCCCATCATCATCATGCGCGCGACCCAGAAGAAGATGATGTCGAAGCCGGTCACGAGGACGGTGGTCGGGTAGTACTTCGCCAGGTCAGCGGTCTGGTCGGGCCAGCCGAGGGTCGAGAACGGCCACAGCGCCGACGAGAACCAGGTGTCGAGCACATCGGGATCTTGGCGGAGCGTGCCGCCGCATGCGCAGGCGGTCGGATCCTCGCGGCTGACGATCGTCTTGTTGCAGGCGTCGCAGTACCAGGCCGGGATGCGGTGTCCCCACCAGAGCTGCCGCGAGATGCACCAGTCGTGGATGTTCTCCATCCACGCGAAGTAGGTTTTCTCCCAGTGCTGCGGGATGAAGCGGGTGTGCGCGTCGGACGTCCCCGCCCGACCCTGCGCCGAGTCGGCGGCGTCGCGCACGGCACGGAGCGCCGGCTCGGCGAGCGGCTTGATCTTGACGAACCACTGCACCGAGAGCTGCGGCTCGACGACGGTGCGGCAACGGTAGCATTGCCCGACCGCGTGGGTGTGCGGCTCGGTCTTGGTGAGGACGCCGTCGCGCTGGAAGTCCTCGATGATGCGCTCGCGCGCCGCGAAGCGATCGAGGCCGGCGTACGGACCCGCCTCCGCGGTCATCGTGCCGGCCTCGTCCATGATCGAGATCATCGGCAGCTTATGACGGAGGCCAATCGCGAAGTCGTTGAAGTCGTGCGCCGGCGTGATCTTCACCGCGCCCGAGCCGAACGTGCGGTCGACGTACTCGTCGGCGATGATCGGGATCTCGCGGCCGATCGCGGGCAACCGGACGGTCTTGCCGATCAGATGGCGGTAACGGTCGTCCTCGGGGTGCACCGCGACCGCCGTGTCGCCGAGCATCGTCTCCGGCCGCGTCGTCGCGACCTCGATCGCGCCCGAGCCGTCGGCGAGCGGGTAGCTCAAATGATAGAAGGCGCCCGCGGTGTCGGCGTGCTCGACCTCGAGATCCGACAGCGCCGTGCGGCAGCGCGGGCACCAGTTGATCAGGTAGCGATCACGGTAGATCAGCCCCTCTTCATAGAGGCGGACGAAGACCTCGCGCACCGCGCGCGAGAGCCCGGCGTCCATGGTGAAGCGCTCGTGCGACCAGTCGCAGGAGACGCCGAGGCGCTTCAGCTGATTGATGATCGTGCCGCCCGACGAGTCGCGCCAGCGCCACACCCGGTCGAGGAAGGCCTCGCGTCCGAGCGCGTGACGGTCGGTCCCCTCGGCCTGGAGCTGGCGCTCGATCACGTTCTGCGTCGCGATGCCGGCGTGGTCGGTGCCGGGCACCCAGAGGACGTTGAAGCCCTCCATCCGCTTCCACCGGCACAGCACGTCCTGCAACGTGTTGTTGAGCGCGTGCCCTTGGTGGAGCGAGCCGGTGATGTTCGGAGGTGGGATGACCATCGAGAACGGCTCTCCCGGCGCCGACGGGTCGGCGCGGAAGAGCTCTCGATGC
>JBGPIT010000517.1:0-2871 GCA_041485125.1 Binatia bacterium
GCCGCCGCGGCCGACGAGCTGGCGGCGCTCGGCGACGCCGCCGGCGAGGCGAAGTCGCACGCCGTGCACGCGCAGGCACTCGCGCGTCTCGGCAGAGTCGGCGCCTGCGAGGCTGCCCTCGACCGTGCCCTCGCCGCCGCCCGCCGCGCCGGCGACCGCCGTCGCGCCAATGCCGTGCTCGCCGGCGCGCCGCTCGCCGCACTCTGGGGACCGAGCCCGGTCACGCGCGCCAGCGGCCGCTGCCTCGACGTCGTGCGCGTGCTGCGCATCACGCAGGGAGCGCCCGCGGTCGAGGCCGTGGCGCTCAGTTGTCAGGGCGTGCTCGAGGCGCTGCGCGGCCGCACCGACGCGGCGCGACGCATGATCGCGTCGTCGCGAAAGATGGTGGAAGAGCTCGGCATCACGCACCGGCTGCTCGAGGCCGACGTCTTCGCCGCGCGCATCGAGCTGCTCGAGGGCGATTCGGTCGCCGCCGAGCGCTTGCTCCGCGCCGCGTACGAAGGGCTGCGCGATCTCGGGCTCGGGATCGACGCGGCGCAGGCCGCGGCGCTTCTCGCCCGCGCGCTGCTCGCGCAGGGCCGCGCGGTCGAGGCGGAAGCGCTCAGCCACGAGAGCGAGGCGCTCGCGGGCGACGACCTCCAGGCGGCGATCGCGTGGCGCGGCGTGCGGGCCGAAGCGCTGGCACAGCGTGGTGAGCACGCCGCCGCGGTCGAATTCGCGCAGGCGGCGGTCGCGATCGCCGCCGCCACCGACGCGCTCCTCGATCACGCCGACGCGCGTCTCGCGCTCGCCGCCGCGTTGCGCGTGGCAGGCCGGAGCAGCGAAGCCGATGCCGAGGAGCGGCGAGCGAACGAGCTCTGGGAAGCCAAGGGCGCCACGCTGCTCGCCGAGCGCGCGCGTCGCGATGGTGGGCGCCTCGATCCGGTCGCACGCATGTACGAGGAGCGTTACGAGCCGACGCGTCCGATACGCCGCCGCGTGCGAGTGAACGCCGCGACCGCAAACGCAGCTGGGCTTGACGCTGCCGTCGTCGCACGAGACGCCGACGCGCTCCTCATCCTGTTCGCAGATGAGTTAGGAATCGTCGACCATACCACCGGCGTCGACTTCGACCGGCAGGGAGCGCTCTCCTCGTTTCGTTCCCTGATGAACGCTCGAGACCCGACGTGCCTGAACGAGCCGCTGGCAACCCTCGGTGACTCGCTCGCGCTGTCCCGCCTGTCAGTGTCAGCGAGCGGGCTAGCCGGCGGGAAGGTCGATATCGGCGCCTACGAGAAACAGGAGATCCATCTGAACGAGGTCGATGCGCAGGGGCGACGCCGACTGGGCGAGGTCTTTGCCACTCACCACCTGGGCGACGCCATCGCCCGCTTGTACGAACGCTATGCCGAGATCCTTCCTGACGGCCCGGCGCGCACCCGCGCCGCGGCGACGGCGCACTCCGTTGCGGCGCTGGCCGGCGCGCTCGAGCTCGATTGCGTCGCTCCGGCTTTTGCGCCGGACATCGAGGTCGCCGATCAGCGTACCGTCGGGTTCGGAGCGCTGCACGGCGCTGAGTCGCTGCTGCATGCCATGCGTGCGATGCTCGAGCTCGTCGAAGGCATCGACTGGCGGATCGACGAAGTCTTCGCCCTGTCCGCCGGCGCGCTCCTCGTTCGCCAGACGAGCTTCGGCGTCGAGCGGGTCGGAGGTGGGACGTTCGAGCGCCCCATTTGCGAGCTGTATCTCTTCGGCCCCGACGGCCTCGTGACACGCTGGGAGCGCTTCGATCTGCAGCACACCCCCGACGCGCTGGCCCGCTTCGACGAGCTGACCGCGGAGCCGATGAAGGTGCCCCCCGTTCGCCGCCACGTGCGACCGAATGCCGCGAGCGCCATGGTGCTTCGCCTCGAGGCCGCCTTCACCGCGCGGGATGCGGACACGCTCGCGGCGCTGTTCAGCGAGTCGATGGAGCACGTCGACCACCCGACCGGAGCAACGTACGGTCGTGACGGCGTGCTCGCTTCGGTGCAACGGTTGCATCGCTCGCACGACCCGCGACTTCGTCATGAGCTGCTCGCAACGGTCGGCGAGTCGTTGGGTCTCTCCCGCCGCTGGATTTCCGCGAGCGGGACGAGCGGCGGCCGCTTCGACGTCGGTCCCTACGAGCGCGAGGAGATCGTCATCTTCGAGACCGACGAACGCGGGCGATTCCGGCGCGTCGAGGTCTTCGCGGCCGACCACCTGGGCGACGCCATGGCCCGCTTGTACGCGCGCTACGCCGAGCTGCTCCCACCCGGGCCGGCATGCGCGCGCGCCGTCGCAACGGCGCGCTCCGTGGCGGCGCGGATGGCGCCGGATTTCGATCGCTTCACGACCGGTTTCGCGTCCAACGTCGCGTTCGTCGACCACCGCACTCTCGGGCTCCCGTCCGGCCAGGGTGCGGACGAGTTGGTGGACAGATTCCGTACGCTCTCCGAGCTCGCCGACGACCTCTCCGTACGGATCCCCGACGTCCTCCGCCTGGACCCCTGCGCGCTCCTGGCGCACGCCACGATGGCGGGCACGGTCCACGCGAGTGGCGGCGCCTTCGAGCTGGACGTGCTCGCGCTTTTTGTGTTCGGCGCCGATGGCCTCATGACTCACTACGAGATCTTCGACGCCAACCGCGAGACCGAAGCACTCGCCCGCTTCGAAGAGCTGACCGCAGCACCGGCGCATGCACGTCCGACCCGCCGCGTGCGCCAGAATGCCGCCAGCGCCCTCGCCGCTCGCTTCGAAGCCGCCTTCGCGGCCGGAGACGCCGACGCCATCGCGGCGCTCTGGACCGACGCCCTGGAGGTGATCGATCACCCGAACGGCGCCACCTACGGACGCGACGGCCATCTCGCC
>JBGPIT010000518.1:0-2869 GCA_041485125.1 Binatia bacterium
GGCAGAGTCGACAAAGACGCGCTGAAGCTCAGCTGTGTCCCGGCCCCGTGAGCGACGGCGGGCGCCCTAGTCCTTGAGCGGACCCCCGTGCTTCGCGGGATCCGGGCCGAGCACGTAGCCGAGCGCCTCGAGCTTTGCGCGGGTCAGCGGATCGAAGGCGGGCTCCTGCTCGCTCGACTCCTTCCAGCGCCCGCGAAACTCCTCGGTCGCGAGCGCGAGCCATTGCTGGATCGGATCGGTCGGGTCCCAGGCGTTCCGTTTCTGGGCGGGATCGTCGAGCGGGTAGTACGCAATCGGCGAGCCGAAGTCCTCGATGTACACGCCCTCGTCGGCCATCACGCGCCAGCTCATGTACTTGGGAGGCGTGTGGCGCACGGAGAAGAGCAGTCTATTGCGACGCTCCCAATGCCCGCCGTCGATCAGCGGCAGAAGCGACACGCCGTCGACCGCGGCGGGCACCGGCAGACCGACGCGCGCGAGCACCGTCGGCACGACGTCGATCAACGCCGCACGCTCGTCGATCATCCGTCGCGGTAGGCCGGGCTCGGCCCATACGCACGGCACGTGCAGGACCTCGCTGTAGAGCGTCTTCGCGTGCATGCCCCAGCGACCGTGCTCGCCCATCTCCTCGCCGTGATCCGCAACCACGATGACGACGAGTCCGCGGTCGCGTGCGCCGCGCAGCTCCTCGAGGCCGTGCCACACCACGCCGACGATGCCGTCGGCCTCGCGCACGTCGGCATCGTAGCGATCCGGGAGAGCGTTCCCCCAGCGATCACTGAGATAGGGCTGGTGGGCGAGATAGGTGTGGACGAAGAGAAAGAGCGGCGGAGCGCCGCGCTTCGCGAAGCGCTTGTGACGCCAGCGCGCCAACCATCGGCGCGTGAGGCCGACCTCGTCGCCGTGATCCCAATCCTTCGCCTCCTCGAAGTGCGAGAAGCCGCGACCGACGCCCCAGCGCTTGCCCATGAAGCCACCGGCGGTGATCGCGGCCGTGTAGTACCCCGCATCGTGGAGCATCTCCGGCAGGACGCGGTCGGCGGCCGCGAAATAGCGACGCGACACGCCGTAGTGGACCGACGACCGGTACTGGCCCGACAAGATCGCGGCGTGTGAGCCAGCCGTGTACGGCGCCGTCGCCCAGCAGTTCCGGAAGCGGGCGCCGGGCAGGCGCTCGAGGTTCGGCGTGGTGTGACGCCCGATCGGGAAGAGCGCGCTCACGCGATCGGCGCGCACGGTATCGAGAGAGATCAGAACGACGTCCGGACGCGGCGGCGGGCCGGCGATCAGCGCCAGCAGCAGAGCGAGGGCCACCGTCGCCGCGGCGAGCGCGCGCGGAACGCTCGCGGACCACGCCCGGCCCATCGCCGCTCAGTAGCCGTCGATCGACGCGATCCGGTCGCGATGCCAGGCGGCGTCGCCGAAGGTCATCTCGGTGACGCGGGCGCGCTTGATGAAGAAGCCCATGTCGTGCTCGTCGGTCATGCCGATGCCGCCGTGCATCTGGACTCCTTCGTTGCCGACGAGGACGAACGCGTCCGAGGTCCGCGCCTTGGCGAGGCTCGCGAAGCGCGCGATCGCGGCGTCGTCACGGCCTTCGTCGAGCGCGCGGTGCGCGCCCATCACCGCCGAGCGCGCGAGCTCGATCTCGATGTACATCTTCGCGGCGCGGTGCTTGAGCGCCTGGAAGCTGCCGATCGCCGCCCCGAACTGCGTGCGGGTCTTCAAGTAGTCGTTGGTCATCTCGAAGGCGGCGAGCATGCTGCCGAGCATCTCGGCGGAGAGCGCGATGGTCGCGCGGTCGAGGACGGCGTCGAGGATGCGACCGCCACCATCGACGGTCCCGAGGATGGACGCGCCGTCGACGCGGACGTCGTCGAGCCTGACGATCGCGGTGTTGCGGTCGTCGATCCGCTGCTGGCGCTCGATCGTCACGCCGGGCGTGTCGGGACGGACGAGAAAGAGCGTGATCCCGTTCGCATCGCTCGCAGCGCTCGCGGCGCCGCTCGTCCGCGCCGAGACGATCAGCCAGTCGGCGACGTGGCCGTCGAGCACCTGGCTCTTCTCGCCGGCGAGCACGAAACCGCTCCCGGCTTTGGTCGCCTTGGTCTCGACGTGGTGCGCGTCGTAGCGGCTGCGGGGCTCCTGGTATGCCAGCGCGAGCAGGCGCTCGCCGGCGGCGACCGCGGGCAAGTGCTCGCGCTTCTGCGCGTCGCTGCCGGCGAGGAGGATCGTGTTGCCGCCGAGGAGCACCGTCGAGAGCATCGGCTCCGGCATGAGTCCGCGACCGAGCTCTTCCATCACCGGCATCAGATCCATGTAACCGAGGCCGGCGCCGCCGTGGTCCTCGGGGATGACGATGCCGAGCCAGCCGAGGGCGCCCATCTCGCGCCACAGCTCACGCGAGAAGCCGTCGGGATCGGCCGCGTCGCGCAGGCGACGAATCCGCTTCAGCGACGACCGGCCGGCGACGAACTCGCGCGCGGTACGCGCGAGCAGCTCCTGCTCTTCGGAAAGGACGAGATCCACGGGTTCACCTCTCGAGTGCGTTTCGTTGCGGCGCGGCGCCGCGTGCGCGGCGCGTCTTCAGCGTCAGTCGGGCAGTCCGAGCACGCGCTTCGCGATGATGTTGAGCTGGATCTCCGAGGTGCCGCCCTCGATCGAGTTGCCGCGCGAGCGCAGCCAGTCGCGCGTGATCTTGAGCTCGTCGTCGTCGAAGCCGGCGCCTTCCCAGCCGAGAGCCTGCGGGCCCGCGATCGCGACCATCAGCTCGCGCCGGCGCATGTTGAGCTCGGTGCCGTAGTACTTGAAGATCGACGTCTCCGGCCCCGGCTTGTGTCCCGCCTTCATGTTGTCGCGCGAGCGCGCC
>JBGPIT010000519.1:0-2849 GCA_041485125.1 Binatia bacterium
ATCCACTGCGCGTCACCGAAGAGATTCGGCGCCTCGGCCGGCTCCGGCGCCGGCACCTCGACGACGACTTGCGGCGGGTTGCCGGGCGCGATCGGCGGCGCCACGTAGTAGACCGGCAGCGGCACCGCGGTCGGCGGATAGTCGGGCACCAGCACGCCCGGATTCGCCGGATCCTCACGCAGCCAATGCGACAGCGCGCTCGTCGGATTGCCGGTCGCGCCGGTTCCGAAGTGCTCGCATCCCGAATCCTGATAGGTCGCCGGGTTCCACTGGTAGCACTGCCCCGGGAACCAAGGCACCGTGTGCTGCAGCGTCCGCTCCGCCCACGTGCCTGTGGTGGGGTCGTAGGTGCTCGCCCACCGTACTGCTACGCCGGTCGCGTACGGGATCACCTGCGGCGCACCGTAGCGCTCGGTCGAAAACGAGTACGGCACTTGCGCCACCGTCAGTCCCTCGAGCTGAATCTCGAAGCCGTGGCAGACTTTGCCCGTGTCGTTCGAGATGTCGAAGTTCCCCAGCGAGCCGTAGATGATCGCCGATTGCGCGTGTGCGATCTTCGGCGCTGCGAGCATGCCGAAAGCCAGCGCGGCCAACGCGCCCCCTCTGCGTGCGGATCGAAGCCATCGTCCGCGGTTCAGAATCGAATCCATTGTCGAGCCCCCCATTGTCCGATTTTGCCGCGTGCCGAAGTACGGCAGAGCGCGGCGTCGAAGCGGGGGAGAGCAACCGCCGTACCTCGCGCAAGCGATTGAATTCACGCAGCATCGGTTTCGAGCGCGCCCGTCATGGTGAGCGATAGTCCGCAGGGGTGCGAGTTATCGCGCTGTCGATGCGGCTTCAGCAGTCGCTCGGCTCGCCGTCGAGGTGCTCTGCGTGCAGTCTCGTCTCTCGACGCGCAGGCGGGCACGATCGGGTCTCTGCGCGAAGCGAATGTGGACGACTCTGCCACTGCTACTGTGGCTCGAGCGCGCGTGCCGGTTGAGCGCCGGGCACGCGCGCGAATGCGACGCCGATGCCCGCGCACTCACGCCCGGCGGCGCAGCGCTCGTCGCGCACCTTCAGGATGACCGTGTTCGGCCCGTCGCGGAGCACACCGGGCGGAGGCGCGAGGTGAAACTCGTGCCACGCGCTCGAGATCGTCAGCCGAGGCGCCTCCCAGTCGTTGACCGTCGCGCTGATGGATGCGCAGCAGTCGCGCGGATGCTCGGCGCACCGCGCTTGTATTGCGATCTTCAGCACGGTGCCGCCCGCCGCGCCGGGAACCGTGAGCCGCCGCTCCGGCGGCGCGTCTACGTCGACGCGAAACGCGGAATCGTCTTCTCTCGCGGGGATCGCGGTGCGCAGGAGTGCGTCGTCGAGCACTGACGGTAGCGGCAGCCGCGCGGCCGGCACGTAGTACGCCACCGGGAACGCCACGGCCGCCAGCGCCGCCGCGGCGAGACGCCCTCGGCGCGAGAGTCGCACGAAGGCTCCGGCGCCGAGAGTCCATGCGAGCGCGACAAGCACGCTGCCTGGGACGTCGCTCACCCAGTGGCTGCCCCGGACCACGCGCGCCGTCGCTTGGCCGCAGATGCTTGCGACTGCGAGGGTGCACGCCAGAGCGCGCAGCCATCGGGGCGCGATCGATCGGCGGACGAGCAAGTACGCCGCGATCGCGATCAGCGCGGTATTCATGATGTGCCCACTCGGGAAGCTGTTGGCCCCACTCGTTATCGGGAGCGCGCGCGGGCGCAGCCGCTCGAGAATCGTTTTCAGCAGCTCGCCGACGGCCGCGCCGGTCGCGACGGTCGCGATCGCGGCCACCAGCTCTGCCGGATGGCGCCAGCCTCGCGTCAGAACGGCGACCGCGACCAACACGACCAGTAGGCCGACGACGACGAGCTGGAGCACGTCTGCCTGCCGAGGCGTTCCACACGTTCGGTGAAACTCGAGCCATCGGTACACGATCTCGTCGGCCCACAGAAGCCACGGCATCGCGGCCGTCGATGCGACCGCTCCCGCGAACGCCCAGAGCGCGATGCGATAGCCGCGGGCCGTTTCGCGGGATGTATCTAGATGACCGACGATGCCACTCCGCTTCTCCTCGTCAGGGCGTCGAACCTACGGCGGAGAAATGTCGTCCGCAAGCGTCGGCGGCGGTGCGTCGGTACGCCGACGTCGGAGCGCGGCGGTGTCGGCGAGGAGCAGATGAAAGCGCTCCAACTCCACCGTGAGCAGCGGCTGCATGTCCGTCCGCCCGCGCAGCCCGGCCCACGCGCGCTCCGGAACGAGCACGTAGCCTTTCGTCAGCTCCGCGGACCCTTCGGGAAGGACGGGCACCGTGCGGTCGAGATAGAAGAGCAAAGACAACGACGCCCATTCGGTGGTCGCGGCGTCGAAGTACAGCGGCTCCTGGCGGGGAACGGTGCCGTTGATCGCCGCCGCGGCCGCGCGATACCGTGCATGACCGCATCCGGAACGTTCGGCATGCGGAACGAACCAGAGGTTGAACGCGATCAGCGCTCCGCAGGTCGCCACGAGCGCGCCTTTCACGAGCTTCCGGCGCGACTCGTCGCGCCAGGAATCGAGCCACCAGACGAGCAGCGCCGCCGCAGCTGGCCAGAGCGGCAGCAGATACGCCCGGCGCTTGTATGCGGCGATCGAGAAGAACAGGACCGTCACGATCCAGAAGACGGCGAGCGCGTACGGACGTAGGTCACCGGACGCATCGCTCGTCTGTGCGCGGCGTGTGCGCCACGCCATTCCGACGGCGATCGGCACGACGAGGCTGAGCGGCGCTGAGTTCAGCAGCAGCGGCTTCACGTAGTAGAATGGCGACATCGTCTGGATACCGCCCGTGAACCGGCTGA
>JBGPIT010000520.1:0-2777 GCA_041485125.1 Binatia bacterium
CGGCGGGGGCGCGCGAGGTCTACCTGATCGAGGAGCCGATGGCGGCCGCGATCGGCGCCGGCCTGCCGATCACCGAGCCGACCGGCAACATGATCGTCGACATCGGCGGCGGCACGACCGAGGTCGCGGTGATCTCACTTGCGGGCGTGGTGTTCTCGAAGTCGGTGCGCGTCGGCGGCGACAAGATGGACGAGGCGATCAGCCAGTACATCAAGCGCAAGTACAATCTGCTGGTCGGCGAGCGCACGGCGGAGCTCATCAAGATCACCATCGGCTCGGCCTACCCGGCCCAGGACATCCAGACCATGGAGATCAAGGGCCGCGATCTCGTCGCCGGCGTGCCGAAGACCGTCGAGATCTCCGACGAGGAGATCCGCGACTCCCTGCTCGAGCCCATCAACCAAATCGTCGAGGCGGTCCGGATCGCGCTCGAACGCACCCCGCCCGAGCTTGCCTCCGACATCGTCGACAAGGGGATCGTCCTGGCGGGCGGGGGGGCGTTGCTCCGCAATCTCGATGTGCTCTTGCGGGAAGAGACGGGGCTCCCCATTATGTTGGCAGACGATCCTCTCACGGCGGTGGTGATGGGCGCGGGGCGAGCACTGGACGAGATCAGTCTATTGCGAGACATCTCCATTCAGTAGCGCCGCCGCGAATCCACCGCAGCGGGCATGCTCGAGTTCGTCCGGCGAAATAGAGTCCTCATCAGCTCGGGCTTTTTCTTGCTCTGCTCGCTCGCGCTGCTGTCGGCGAATGCCAGCCATCCCGGCCGCGTCGACCCGCTCGGCCGCGCGTTTCTCGAGATCATGGTGCCGTTCCAGCGCGTCGCCTCGCGCCTGACGGCCCGCATCAACGCCATCTGGGAGTCGTACGTCGAGTTGATCGGCGTCGAGGGCGAGAACGCCCGCCTGCGGGACCGCCTGCGCAGCGTCGAGCAGCGCGCGACGGGCAACCGCGAGCTCGCGCTGATGAACCGCCGCCTGAAGCGCTTGCTCGCACTGCAGCGCGATCTGCCGACGCGCGCGCTCGCGGCCGAGGTCTCCGCGCGCGACGCGACGGTGTGGTTCCAGAGCTTGACGCTCAATCGCGGCGAGGTCGACGGCATCGCGTCCGGCATGCCGGTGCTCGCGCCCGAGGGTGTCGTCGGCGTGATCTCGAGCACGAGCCCGCACGCCGCGAAGGTTTTGCTTTTGAGCGATCCTAACAGCGGCGTCGACGTGCTGGTGCAGCGCACCCGCGTGCGCGGCATCGTGAGCGGTCTCCTCGAGCGCGGCGCCGTCCTCAAGTACGTGAAGCGCACCGAGGACGTGCGGGTCGGCGACGCCGTCGTCGCCTCGGGCCTCGACGGTATCTTCCCGAAGGGCATGCCGATCGGCCGGGTGACGCGCGTGTCGCGCAAAGACCGCGGCCTCTTCCTCTACGCCGAGGTCACGCCGGCGGCGAACGCGGCGCATCTCGAGGAGGTGCTGATCGCACCGCCGAGCGGCGCCGAGCTGAAGGGCCGTCTCGCCCTCGCCCAGCCCGAGCTCGTCGGTCCGCCCGATCCCGTCTCCGTCGGTATCCTCGGTCCGAATCCGGCCGCCCCGGCGGAGGGCGCGCCCGCCAAAGCCGCGCCCGCGAAGCCGGCAGCGACGAAGGCGACGACGCCATGAGCTTTCCGCAAGCGCAGGCCGCCCCGCCGCCGACGCTCGGCGCCGAGCTCCGGCTGACCGCCGTCTACGTCCTCTCCGGCGTCATCGCGCTCCTCCTCCAGACGACGATCCTGCACGCGCTGAGCGGCGGGCGCGCCATTCCCGACCTCATCCTCATCCTCTGCGTCTACCTCGGCCTCTACGAGCACAACGTCGGGGGCGCGGCCGGGGCGTTTCTCTTCGGCTACATGCTCGACAGCTTCTCGGGCAGCGTCGTCGGCCTGAACGCCCTCGCGATGACGAGCGTCTACCTCGTCGTCTATCTCGCTTCGCGACGCCTTTGGATGGACAATACGTTCTCGGGTATCTCGATGGTGTTTCTCGCCACGTTTCTGAAAGGGGTGACCGTCCTCGGCGCGCTCGCCGCCTACCTCACGGTCGATCGCCTCACGCTCGGCGCGGCGCAGATCCTGCTCGGCGAGGCGCTGCTCGCGGCCGCGCTGACGCCTCTCGTCTTCGGCTTCCTGCGCTGGGCCCGTCGCACGACCGGCGCCTGAGCATGCCCGAGCCCCTCCTCACCAGTCGTCGCGAGGTGCCGCCGACGTTCCGTCGCCGGCTCGCGGTGGCGACGGTCGCGGTGCTGGTGCTCTTCGCGCTGACGTTGGTGCGGCTCTGGCATCTGCAAGTCTCCGAGGGCGACCAGTACCGCTCGCTGTCCGAGAACAACCGCGTGCGCTTGAAGCGCGTCCACGCGACGCGCGGCACGATCCTCGACCGCAACGGCAACGTCCTCGTCGACAACCGGCCGTCGTTCGACCTCGTCCTGGTGCCCGAGGACGCGCACGACGTGCCGCGCACGATCGCGGTGCTGACGCGCCTGCTCGGCGCGCAGGCCGGTGATCTCGGCGCGGTGGTCACGGCGGCGTCGCACCGGCCGCCGTTCGAGGAGGTCATTCTGCAACGCGACCTCGCCTGGGAGAGCATCGTCGCGCTCGAGACCCATCAGTTCGAGCTGCCCGGCGTGTCGGTGCAGGTTGGGCCGCGGCGGACGTATCCCTTCGGCAAGGTCGCTGCGCACCTCTTCGGCTACGTCGGCGAGGTGAACCAGCGCGAGATCAGGGAGCGGCAGGGCTACCACCTCGGCGA
>JBGPIT010000521.1:0-2769 GCA_041485125.1 Binatia bacterium
CAGTTGATTCAGGGCCGGCGAAGCTATGCCCGGATGTTGTAGATCGTGGAGCCCGTGCCGTGACGGTGCAGCAGTAGGCAGCCAAGCGCGGCAAGCCCCGCGCGCGAGCCGCGTAGAGCCCGCCTCGCGCTCCGATTCACCTGTCCACATCCACCCCGAGAAATCCGGGGGCTGTCCGAGGCGTCGGTGGATCGAGCCAAGTTGGCCGCTTCCGTTTTTCGATCGCCAGATTTCAAGCACTTCGCGCGAGCGTATGAAAGGTGAAGGTGGCCGAAAGTCTGATGCATTTGGCCAGCGGCGGAACGACAGTGACGAGTGCTCTCTCGTTTAATGCAATATCATTGGGGCTCTCGGTCGCCTCGCCGACGTGGCAGCGATTCTGCGACCGAGCGCACCGGCTTTACGAGCAGGAGCGGGGGAAGCCCCGAAGGCTTCCCCCGACTTGGTGCGTACGTGCGACGCTGGACGAGATGGGCGATGGCAAGGGTTCGCCCGCGCTGGTGTCGCTCCGGCTTCGTGCATCCCATCCGCGGTTACTGACAGATTTGGTCCGTCGTGCAGTCGTAGCAAGGCGCGGTCGCGCAGTCGCCCGGCCCCACCCCTAGTTGGTTTAGACATACGTTTACTCCGCTATCGCGGACGAAAGCGCATGTGAATTGCCCGCTGGTGGTGCAGCCACTCGGGACAGGTGCGCTCTGCACGACAGTTCCGTCGCTACATGTACATACGGCTTCGAGGGGACGAAAATGGACGCCGTCGCCGCATGGAGCGGGACTCTGTACCGGCGTCGGTGACTCCGTCGGTACCGGCGTCGCTGTCTCCGTCGGTACCGGCGTCGGCTGCGTGAGCGTCTTCAGCGCCGGCACGCAGAGCTCCCGCGCACGGAAGCCGCGGAAGTCGTCAGCGCCGAACTGGTTGTTGATGAAGAGATGACCCGCCGGCATGAAGGGCGCGCCGGTTTCGAGCCGCACCTCGTAGCACATGAGGTGGTCGACGTCGTTGGTCAGGCCCTCGGAGTTCTTGTTCGCCGGGACGCAGAGCCGTCGCGGCCGCTTGATGTCGACGAAGATCGTGCCGAACTGGTCATCGACTCGGACATGTGACCTCCGGAAGGCGGCGCCCTTCACGCGATAGCACTTGAAGTGCTCGATCGACGGCGTGAACTGCGGCGGCGGCGCCGTCTCGCTCTTCGCGCTCGGCACCAAGAGGTACTCGGGCCGGATCACGTCGACGGTGAGCGTGCCGAACTGGTCGGTCACGACGACGTTGCGGATGGTCTTGAAGCCAGGGGATTCCTGCGTGATCGGGTAGCCGACCAGATGGTCGGGACCTGGGGGCACCGACCCGTGCTCCTGGTTCTTGTCCGCCGGGTTGCAGATCCGCTTCGGATGACGGGCGCGCACGGTGCTAGGACCGAACTGATCGTCCAGCGACACGCTGCGGCCGCGGAACGGCCCGGAGTGGACCTCGTAGCATTGGAAGTGATTGAGCGGTGCGATCGCCGTTGCGATCGGCGATGGTGTCCCCGTCGCGGTGCTCGTCGCGGTCGGCGTTCCAGTCGGGCTCGGCGTCGGCGACTCGGTCGCCGTCGGCGTCGGGGTCGGCGTGGTGGTGACGGTCGCCGTCGGGGTTGGCACTACGGGCGGCAGGCAGGCGCATGCCGCGGCACGACCGACGTTCGGGACGCACAAGTCGGCGGCGCCGGGGCAGAAGCCGCCGCACATCGGGAGGTTGCCGGTGGTTGCCGGGTTCAGACGGCACGTCGTGGTCGCATCGACACACTGGCAGCCGTTCCCGACGAACTCGCAGACGTTGCCGGCGGTGCAGTCACCGCCGCAGACATTGTTACCGCCGAGTTGGCACGACGCAGTCGGTATGGCGCTCGGCGTCGGCGTGTCGCTGGGCGTTGCCGTCGGCGTTTCAGTCGGCGTTTCAGTGGGTGTTTCCGTTGGTGTCTCGGTCGGTGTTTCTGTCGGGGTCTCCGTGGGGGTCTCCGTCGGAGTCTCCGTTGGTGTCTCCGTCGGGTTCGGAGTACCGCCGGCCCGCACCGGCATCGGCAGCACGAGGGTCAAGGTGAGAAGCGCGAACGCGATTCGCAGGGTCGATGATGTCGAGAGGTGCATGGCGGGCCTCCGCTGCTGGTCGCGGTCTAGTTTTGGGCTAAAACGTCCCTGGTGGTTACGCCCCTCCGTGGTCCGAAAGTCAAGCTCGATATGCGAAACGCGCTCGGAGGCCGATGTATCCGGCGTCCAGCGGACGTATTTCGGCCGCGGCCAGCTCGGCGTATGGCCTTCGTAACGCTGCTTCGGTGCCTCTTTTTGAGGCAGAATCGTTGCGATGTTCGCGGACGCGGCGCGCGCGGCGCAAGCGACGCCGCGAGAATCGCCAGCGCCGCAACGTGGATGGTAGACTCAAACTACGGTGCGGCGCGATCTCCGCGACCTGACGCCGCGCGACATGATCGCCCTCCAGTCGTTCATCTGGGTGCAGGGATCCGACGAGTACGACTGACGCACGCGTCAGAGTAGCGCGTCGACGTTCTCCGGCGGGCGGCCGATCACCGCGCGCTTGCCGTCCCGGATCACGAGCGGCCGCTCGATGAGAATGGGGTGCGCGACCATCGCGTCGAGAAGCTTCTCCTTCGTGCCGTAGTCGGTGCCGGCGCGAGTCACGAACTCCTCGATCATTGTGTCGAGCGTCGTCGCATCCAACCCGCGGGCGCCGGAATCGGCGCGCGCACATCACAGCTTTCATCCCGCACCGTTGACG
>JBGPIT010000522.1:0-2742 GCA_041485125.1 Binatia bacterium
GACCTCGCCGACGCGTTCCGCCAGACCTTGAACGCGATCGTCTCCGAAACCGAGTCGTTCGTCGCGCCGGTTGTGCCGGTCAGCCAAACGACGCGGACGCAGAGCGGCGACCGTCTCTACGTCGCCCTCTTCCGCCCGCGCGACAACACTTTGCGCTGGCCCGGAAACTTGAAGAAGTATCGCGTCTCCGACGCCGGTCAGCTACTCGACGCGAACGGCAGCCCCGCGACCAACGCCGACGGCGACATCCTGAAGACCGCCAAGTCCTACTGGGACAATGACGCCTCCGGCGCGACGGTCACGCGCGGCGGCGTCGGCGAGCTGCTGAAGAACCGCACGGCCCCGCGCGCGATCTACACCAACCTCTCCGGCACCGATCTCACCGCGACCGGCAACGCCTTCGTGATCGGTAACAGCGCGATCACGGCGTCGACGCTCGCCGTCGCCACGGCCGCCGATCGCGACGACGTCATCAACTACACCACCGGCCAGGACGTCTTCGACGACGACGAGGACTCGAACGTCACCGAGAAGCGCGACTGGATCCTCGGCGACATCATCCATTCCGTGCCGGCCGTCGTGCACTACGGCTCGGGCGGGACCGACGCGTTGATCCTGATCGGCGCCAACGACGGTATGCTGCACGCCTTCGACGACCAGACCGGCGAGGAGGCGTGGTCGTTCATCCCGAGCGACTTCCTGCCGCGCCTGAAGGAGCTGGAGCCCGGCAACAGCGGCACGCACCCGTTCTTCGTCGACTCGTCGCCCAAGGTGCGGGTCACCGGCAGCGGCCAGAAGATCGTCGTGTTCGGTGTCGGCCGCGGCGGCCGCGAGTACTTCGCGCTCGACGTCACCGACAAGCTCGCGCCGAAGTTCCTGTGGAAGGTGACCAATGCCTCGAGCGGCATGGGCGAGCTCGGCCTCACCTTCTCGGAGCCGGCCTTCATGAAGACCGCGAACGGCACCGAGGCGCTCATGGTCGGCGCCGGCTACGACACCTATTTCGACGATCCGGCGCACACGACCGTGCACGGCTCCGGCGCGATGGGACGCGGGATCTTCGTGCTCGACGCCCTGACCGGCGAGCTGATCTCCAACATCCGTCCGAGCGATATGGACTGGGCGGTGCCGAGCAACGTCGCGGTCCTCGACATCACCGGCGACGGCGTCATGGACCGGGCCTACGTCGGCGAGCTCGGCGGCCAGATGTGGCGTCTCGACAGCAGCCTCGCCATCACCAAGCTGTTCTCCGCTCCCGCCGGCCACAAGATCTTCTACGCTCCGGACGTGGTGCGCGATCGCGGCTTCCTCTCGGTCTTCTTCGGCACCGGTGACCGCTCGAATCCTCTCGACACCACCGTCGTCGATCGTCTCTACGCTCTCAAGGACGACGGCGTTCCGAACCTCACCGAGTCGGCGAATCTCGTCGACGTGACCTCGCGGCTCGAGCAGAACGGCTCGCAGCAGGAGGCGACGTTGAAGGACGAGCTGAAACTCGCGCACGGCTGGTACATCCGGCTGAACGCCCAAGCCGGCGAGAAGGTGCTCGCGTCGCCGTCGGCCTTCTTCAGCGTCTTCTTCTCGACCTTCACCCCGGTGACGGGTGTCTGCAACGCCGGCGGCGACGCGCGCCTCTACCAGCTCAACTACGAGACCGGCGGCATCCCGGACAGCACGGTCAATCCCGACGGCGACAACGGCGACGGCGGTCACGTTCCACCGATCGTCACGATCCAGGATCGCTTCGCGAACATCGGCAAGAGCATTCCCACCGAGCTGACGGTCACGATTCAAAAGGATACTTCGAGCGGCTTCCTCGCCTCGAGCGGTGCAGTCGATCGCGTGCCGCTGCCGGCGCTGCCGGCGAACGTGACCCCGCTCTCGTGGCGCGAGTGCTCGACGGAGAGTCCATGCAATCCATGACGAAACGTTTCCTGACAGTCGCGTTGGCGGGCGCCGCGCTCGTCCTCGCGACGAGTCACGCCTTCGCCGATCCGATTCCCGGCCGCATCGAAGAGGTGACGCGCACGACGATCAAGGTCGACGGGCACACCTACAAGATCGAGGAGTCGACGACGCTCGAGGACCGCTCCGGCTCGCGTATCGCCCTCACCGAGCTGACCCCGGGTACGCCGGTCGAGCTCGAGCTCTCCGACGACCACTTGGTCGACGTGAAGGCTACCGTCATCCGCTGAGTTTTCCTTCTCGTTGGCGGATTCAGAGGTCCACGCAGGCGCGGGGGTGGAAGGGGAACCCGCGTCGCCGCGCGGAGAGCCGCCCGGTGCTCGAGTCGATTGCAGACCGAAGCGTTTCCCACGGCCACGCGCACATCCGGCGGCTCTACCGCGCGTCGACACGGGTCCCCCTTCCACCCCCGCGCCCCGACGGCCTTGAAGACGCGTGCGAAGACTACGCGGTTCGCGCTAGCCACACCTTCCAAGCGACGTCACCGGCCCGGCGACACTGCGGAGCCGCAGTTCGCGAGAAGCTTTGCTTCCGCGAGGCCGTTGCGCGGGTGGCGCGTAGCCCGAAGGGCGAGCCGCCTCGCCGCACGTTAGACCGCCCCCGGCATGGTCGGTGCGGCTGGCAATGATTGGCGTCCTCATTCCAGGGCGCGTCAGCGCCGTACGGTCTCCGTGCGGAGAGGCGGCTCGTCCTTCGGGCTACGCGCCCTTGCCGGGACGTCCGCAATGAAGGCGAAGCGTCTCCTTGAGCAAGTGAGACCACGGACCGCTGTCGGGC
>JBGPIT010000523.1:0-2722 GCA_041485125.1 Binatia bacterium
CCCATGGTCGTTGCCGCGCGATGCGTGTGCGATCCCGACCAGCACCGCACGCTCGACCGCCCGCCCGACCTCCTGTGGCCGCCCCTTCATGCCGTCACACTGACATAGAACGCCGTGGCGGCGAAAGGCTCGCCGGACAGCAAGATTCTCCAAGCGCGCTGCCGGCGAGAGCGCGTAAGTGTTCGCCACACTCTCGAGTGAAAGGAGAACTACCAATGGCTTCGATACGGAAGGAAATCTCGATCGGCGCATGTCCGGAGAACGTTTGGGCCGCGATCCGCGACGTCGGCGCGATTCACACCCGGCTCGCGCCCGGCTTCGTCGTCGACACCACTCTCGAGGAAGGGGCCAGAGTCGTCACGTTCGCGAATGGTCTCGTCGCGCGTGAGCTCATCGTCGACCTCGACGATGAGGCGCGCCGTCTCGTGTGGGCCGGCGTCGGCGGACGGATGACACACCACAACGCGTCCTTGCAGGTATTCAGCGACAGCAACGGAGGCACGCGGCTGGTCTGGATCGCTGATCTCCTGCCGAACGAGCTGGCGAGTGTCATCGCCGGGATGATCGAGCAAGGATGCGGCGCGATGAAGCAGACGCTCGAAAGCGGCAACGGTGCCGCGACCGCCGAAGCATCGCACGCGCGCGAGCACGGTTGAGAAGCGCGTTGCATCAGGTGGCCGGCGCTGTCAGTGATGGCTCGGTCGCCGATGCCGAGCCGCTTCGCCACCGATACCGCCGTCACCCGCGTCGGCGACCACCGCTACGCCGCAAATATCGATCGCGGCTGGTGGGTCCTGCGCGGGCCGAACGGCGGCTACCTCGCGGCGATCGTGCTGCGCGCGATCACCACCGACGTCGCCGATCCGAGTCGGCGGCCGCGGTCGTTCACCGTGCACTACCTGCGCCCGCCGCAGGAGGGCGCCGCTGAGATCGTCGTCCAGCCGGAGCGTGTCGGCCGCACCACGACGGTCGTGACCGCGCGCATGATGCAAGGCGGGAAGCTCACCGCGCTCGCCGTCGCGGCGCTCGGCACCGACCGCCCCGGCCCGGAGTTCGCACATCTCGTCATGCCCGAGCTGCCCGGGCCGGAGGCGACCGCGCCGAGCCCGCGCGCTCCCGTCGAGATCCCGATGCGCGAGCGCTACGAGATGCGCATCGCCATCGGTCGAGCTCCCTGGGAGGAGACGCGCGCCACGGAAGCCATCACCGGCGGCTGGATCCGCCTCGCCGACCCCGAGCCGCTCGACGCGCACGTGATCGCCGCCCTCACCGACGCCTGGTTCCCCGCCGTCTTCACCATGACGAGAGAGCCCGTCCAGATCCCCACCGTCGACCTCACGATCCACTTCCGCGACGACCCGTCAGCGGTCCACGATTGGTGCCTCGTCCGCTTCGTGAGCCGCCACGCATCGCACGGCTTCCTCGAGGAGGACGGCGAGATCTGGAGCCGCGACGGCCGGCTGTTGGCGCAGAGCCGCCAGCTCGCGCTCATGCTGACCAGCCCGTCGTGAAGAGAAGTATGAAACGGGCCAAGAAGGGTCGACAGCGTGAGCCGTCCAAGGCATCGCTGCGCGAGATCCCGGAGGTCGACCTCTCCAAGAGGTGCGTGCGACCCAATCCCTACGCCGCCCGCATCGCGAAGGAAGGTATCGTCATCCAGGTCGGAAGCGCCGCTACAAGTATGCGACCCGCGCGCCCAAGCGCTCGACGGCGTCGACGAGCTTCTCCGTCGCGGCGACCTTGACGTTCGGGAGGCGTACCACCGTCACGTAGTCCTTCGCGAGGACGTCGAGCGACGCGGGGATGTTGCCGGGGTGCGCGGCGAGGGCGCGCTTCAGCGCTTCGACGCAGTCCGCGGTGAGCACGTCCTCTTTGATTTGCAGGCGGAACTCCTTCACGCCGCGCTCGCGGATCGCAGCTAGGGCGGTCACCTCGTCGGTGATGATCTGGCAGCGCTCCTCGCTCACCTCGAGGGTGCCGCCGAGGCAGAGCGGGTCGTCCGACGCGATGAGCGTCTCGTAGCGACGGTATGCCTCGGGCCAGACGATGACCTCGATCGTGCCGCTCTTGTCCTCGAGATTGAACGTCGCGTAGCGGTCGCCCTTCTTGTTGTTCTTGAGCTTGAGCGTGTGGACGACGCCGCAGACTTTCACCTTGCTCTGGTTCTGGCGGCTGGCGAGGTCGGCGATGGGACAGGTCGAGATGCGGCGGGCGTCGGCGTCGAATTTATCGAGGGGATGGCCGGTGATGTAGAAACCGACGGTCTCCTTCTCGGCGGCGAGGCGCTGCTTGTCCTTCCACTCGGGGACGTTGATCGGCGGGCGCGGCGGGGGGACGGCGCCGAGCGCGAAGAGGGTGATCTGACCCGCCGACTCGCCGGCGGTCGACGCCCACGCGATGACGCGATCGAGGTACGGCGTGGCGCCGTTCTCGCCCTCCGTCAGCAAGGTCGCGCGTGAGACGCCGAGCGAGTCGAAGGCACCGCACTTCACCAGGCACTCCAGGACGCGACGGTTGATCTGCTGGCCGCGGACGCGGTTTGCGAAGTCGGCGAGGTCGGCGAACGGCCCACCCTCGCGGCGCGCGGCGTGGATGATCTCGATCGCCTTGCCGCCGACGCCGCGGACGGCGCCGAGGCCGAAGCGAATCCCCTTGTCGGTGACGGTGAAGCGCTCGCCGCTCTCGTTGATGTCGGGCGGCAGGATCGGAATGCCATGCGCAC
>JBGPIT010000524.1:0-2719 GCA_041485125.1 Binatia bacterium
CGCCCGCGGTTGCGGCCGACGTTCCCGGCGAGCAGCTCGAGCCGAGCGGCGTGCAGGTCGTCAAGGAGCCCGGCGACGCGATCCTGATGGTCGAGGACGATCCGACTGCCTCGTCCGGCCCCGGCGAGCCGCGTGCGCGCGGACGTGCGGTCGGACCGCTCAGCCCGGCGGTGCGGCACCTGATCGAGGAGCACGATCTCGATCCCGCGACGATCTCCGCCTCCGGTAAAGGCGGTCGTCTCACCAAAGAGGACGTCCTCGCGCACATCGCACGGCTGCGCACTGCCGGTAGCGACGCGGCGCAATCGGCCGCGAGCAGCCCACCTTCGAGTCAGCGGAGCGAGAGCGCCGCCTCGACGTCCGGCGGCGCATCGCCGGGCTCGCCGCCGCCGACGGCCCCCGTCGTGCGCCGAACGCTGCCGTCCGCGGTGAGCGCATCGCAGGCCCCGGCGTCGGCCGACGCGGCGGCGCGCGACGAGATCGTCCCGATGAGCCGGCTGCGCAAGCGCATCGCCGAGCGTCTGGTGCAGGCGCAGCACACCGCCGCGATCCTCACCACTTTCAACGAGATCGACATGACGGCGGTGATGGCGCTCCGCAGCGAGCACAAGGAGCAGTTCCAGAAGCGCCATGGCGTCTCGCTCGGCTTCATGTCCTTCTTCGCGCGCGCGTGCATCACCGCGCTGCAGGAGATCCCGGTCGTGAACGCCGAGATCCGCGGCGACAACGTCGTCTACAAGCACTACGTCAACCTCGGCGTCGCGGTCGGGACCGAGCGCGGCCTGGTGGTGCCGGTCGTACACGACGCCGATCGCATGTCGTTCGCCGAGCTCGAGCGGGAGATCGCGCGGCTTGCGGTGCTGGCGCGCGACGCCAAGCTCTCGATCGACGATCTCGCGGGCGGCACCTTCACGATCTCGAACGGCGGCGTGTACGGCTCGCTCATGTCGACGCCGATCCTCAACCCGCCGCAGAGCGGGATCCTCGGCATGCACAAGATCCAGAAGCGCCCGGTTGCGGTCGGCGATCAGGTGGCGATCCGGCCGATGATGTACGTCGCGCTCTCGTACGACCATCGCCTGGTCGACGGCGAGCAGGCGGTGACGTTCCTGATCCGGGTGAAGGAGCGCCTCGAGGATCCGGCGCGCTTGCTGCTCGAGCTCTGATGGCGACCGACCGCTTCGATCTGGTCGTCGTCGGCTCCGGACCGGGAGGCTACACCGCCGCGATCCGTGCCGCGCAGCTCGGCATGCGGGTCGCGTGCATCGAGAAGGATGCGACGCTCGGCGGGACGTGTCTCAACGTCGGCTGCATCCCCAGCAAGGCGCTCCTCGACTCGAGCGAGCTCTACCACCAGATCGCCAGCGGCCTCGGTCCGCACGGCATCAAGGTGAAAGACCTCGAGCTCGATCTCGGCGCGATGATGGCGCGCAAGGCCAAGGTGGTGAAGAGCCTCACCACCGGTATCGCCGGCCTCTTCAAGAAGAACAAAGTCGAGTGGATCCACGGCCGGGCGACCTTGGCGAGCGCGAGCCGCCTGATCGTCCGCGACGGCAACGCGGAGCGCAGCGTCGAGGCCGCGCGGATCCTGCTCGTCACCGGCAGCGAGGCGACGCCGCTCCGCGACGTGCCGTTCGACGGCAAGCGCGTCGTGAGCTCGACCGAGGCGCTGTGCTTGCCCGAGGTGCCGAAGCGCCTCGTCGTGGTCGGCGCTGGCGCCGTCGGGCTCGAGCTCGGCTCGGTGTGGCGTCGTCTCGGCGCCGAGGTCACGGTCGTCGAGTTCCTCGACCGCATCGTCCCTTCGATGGACCAGAAGATGGGGAAGCAGCTGCAACGCGCGCTCGAGAAGCAGGGCATCACCTTCCGCCTCGAGACCTCCGCGACCGGCGCCAAGCCGGCGGACGGCGGCCTGCGGGTGACGCTCGAGTCGAAGGGGCAGCAATCGCATCTGGATGCCGACGTCGTGCTGGTCGCGATCGGGCGGCGTCCCTACACCGACGGCCTCGGTGCGCACGAGATCGGCATCGCCTTCGACGAGCGCGGCCGGATCGTCACCGACGAGCGCTTCGAGACCAGCGTGCGCGGCGTCTACGCCATCGGCGACGTCATCGCCGGTCCGATGCTGGCGCACAAGGCGGAGGAGGAGGGCGTCGCCGCCGTCGAGCTGATGGCGGGGCAGGCGGGCCACGTCAACTACGACGCGGTTCCCAACGTCGTCTATACCTGGCCGGAATTCGCGAGCGTCGGTCTCAGCGAGGAGGAGGCCGCGCAACGCGGCATGGAGGTTGCCATCGGCAACTTCCCGTTCATGGCGAACGCGCGCGCGAAGTGCATGAACGAGACCGAGGGCGGCGTGAAGATTCTCGCCGACGCCAAGACCGACCGCATCCTCGGCGTCCACATCCTCGGCCCGCGCGCCTCCGACCTGATCGCCGAAGCCGCGGTCGCGATCGAGTTCGGCGGCAGCGCCGAAGACCTCGCCCGCTCGGTCCACGCGCACCCGACGCTCCCCGAAGCCATCAAAGAAGCCGCTCTCGCGGTCGCGAAGCGCTCCATCAACATTTAGCGTCGCGTTGTTGCGGTCGCGGGGCGGGGAGCGCGAGGGGGGCGCGCCGTCACGGAGCTCACGAGCCGGCGCGCGGACACCCACACCCCTCGCCCCAGATCACCACCGTCATCATCCGTAAGGCGCCGGAGACACCACGGAATCTCGAACGAG
>JBGPIT010000525.1:0-2611 GCA_041485125.1 Binatia bacterium
CCTGCCCTTCGGCCCGAATCTGCACACCTTCGGTCACGGCGGCTGGGGTGGGTCGCTCGGCGTCGCCGACGGCGACGCGCGCGTCAGCTGGGCGTATGTGATGAACAAGATGTCGCCGGGGACGACGGGCGACTTCCGCGCTGCCGCGCTCGCCGGCGCGTTCTACGGCGCGCTGTAGCACGGCGGCGCAGGTCGATCGGCTGTGCGCGCCTGCGGCGACCTCGGACGATCGGCGTGATGCGATTTGCCACAGTGACGTCCGCGGCGGGCGCGTACGCCTGCCACGCGTGCCCCGCAACTTCGATCTGAACGGCGGTTTCCCTTCCGCACAGCGACGGATCTTCGCTCGTCGGCCGTGTAACGGTTGACGCGAGGCCATGGAGGCGTCGCATACAGGCAAGAGGGGGAAACGCCATGATGAAGCACAGTTTGTGGGTCGCCGCCGTGATGGCGGCGCTCGTGATACCGGCAGCGGCGTGGTGCGAGCCGCCTGATCCCGCGGCACGCGACGCCGCCCGCGCCAGCGCCTTCGCTGCCGCCGATGCGAACGGCGACGGCGCGCTCTCACCCGCGGAGTTCGCGACCTTCCGTCAGCTGATGGAGCAACATCGCGCCGACAAGATGTTCCAACACCTCGACGCCGACGGCAATGGAACCGTGACGCTCGCGGAGCTCCAGGCAACGGCGGGCCACTGGCGGCGCGGAGGTTGTCGCTAACTCGGTGCGACTGCCTCGGCATGCAAGGAACGACGGAAGCGTTGGTGTGGTCGCCACCGTATCCGGAACCTGACAGAGCGAGACGGACGCTCGGGACGGGAAACCGTCCCGGCGTCCGTGGCTCGATGGCCACCGCGGAGGCGAGCGCGACGCCCGACTACGACGACGCGCTGGTAGCGCGCGTCGCCGCCGGCGATGCGATCGCCTGTCGCGAGCTGGCGGATCGACACTTGGCGCGCACCTTCCGGTTCGCGTATCGCCTGCTCGGCAACGAGGCCGACGCGGAGGACGTCGCGCAGGAGGCGTTCGTACGACTGTGGGAGCATGCAGGCCAGTGGCGATCCGACGGCGCGCGTCTCTCCACCTGGCTCTACCGGGTGACGCTCAATCTCTGCCGCGACGGACGAGCACGCGCGCGCGAGCAACCGCTCGAGAGCGCCCCCGAGCCCGCCGACCCCGAGCCGTCGGCCCTCGAACAGCTGCACGAACGCGATCTCGCCTCGCGCGTCAACCTCGAGCTCGCCGGTCTCACCGAACGGCAGCGGACCGCGATCGTGCTGTGCCACTACGATGGTCTCACCAACGTGGAAGCCGCCGAGGTGATGTCGGTGACCGTCGAGGCGCTCGAGTCGCTGCTGGCGCGCGGTCGCCGCACGCTGCGCGCGCGGCTCTCGAGCGTCGCAGCTGCGCTGATCGGAGACGAATGATGCCACGACCCTCGACCCTACGAGTACGGTCGCTCGCGACGCCGATGACCTTGCGCCGACTCGCCGCGCTGCTCGATGCCTTCGGTGCCCGGCCCGAGCGTTGGCCCGCGGCGGAGCGCGCCGCCGCGCTCGACTTGCTGCGCGTCTCGCGGGCCGCACGACGGATCCAAAGCGAGGCGGCGGAGCTCGACACGGTCCTCGATCGCGCGCCGGCGCCGGCGCCGTCCGCGGCGCTTTTCGACCGCGTCCTCGCGGCCAATCTCGGGACCGCGGCGCCACCCACATCGTCCCGGACATCCATGACGTCGGAGCGGCCGCCCACGCACGTCCGGCCAGTCGCGGCGAGCGGCGCGTCGCGCCCGGCCGCCGGCCACCCCGGACGCTATCAGCGTATGCTCGTCGGCGGGGCCTCGCTCGCCACCGCCGCCGCGCTCACGCTTTGGCTTGCGCTCGGCTCGTCACCGGCGAGTGCGCCGATCGTGCCGGCAGTGCCGTCCGTCGAGGTCGGAAGCTATTCGACCGCGACCGACGTCCTGCTCGCGCTCGACGATCTCGACCTCGGCAGCACGGCTCCGATCATCGGATGCAACGACGCCGGCGATTGGGGCTGTCCCGACCTCCAGGTCCCGGAGGAGCGTTCGACCGCCGACGTCGAAAGGAGAACCGTCACATGAGGGTCGCCCGTCTGATGCTTGCGGTCTGCGCGGCCGGCGTCGCGCTGCCGATCGTCGCGCTCGCGATGCCGCCGCACGGCCGCTTCGGGATGGAGGGACGTCCGCCCTTCATGGACGAGCTCTTTCCGCCCCGCATCGTCATGCAGCACCAGCAGGAGATCGGGTTGCGCGACTCGCAACGCGAGACGATCACCAAGGCGATGACCAACACCCAAGCGCAACTCGTCGATCTGCAGTGGCGCTTCGAGGAGGCGTCCGCCGCGTTGACGAAGCTCCTCGCGCAGCTCTCTATCGACGAGAGCGCGGCGATCGATCAAGCTGGGCGTGTGATGGCAGTCGAGCAGGAGTTGAAGAAGGCCCATCTCTCCTTGCTCATTCAGATCAAGAATCAGCTCGATCCCGCGCAGCAAGAGAAGCTGCGCGAGCTGCGCGGCCACGGTGATGGCCACGGGAGTGACGATCCATGAAGCGATTCCTTGCAGTAGTGACGTTCGCGCTGATGGCGCTCACGGC
>JBGPIT010000526.1:0-2560 GCA_041485125.1 Binatia bacterium
CAACCAGCGCGGCGGCGACGTGAACTGCATCTACGTCGCGATCGGCCAGAAGCGCTCCACGGTCGCCCAAGTGGTCGAGCGGCTGAACCGCTACGGCGCGATGGAGTACACGACGGTCGTCGCCGCGACGGCCTCGGAGTCGGCTCCGCTCCAGTTCATCTCTCCGTACTCCGGCTGCGCGATGGGCGAGTACTTCCGCGACAACGGGCAGCACGCGCTGCTCATCTACGACGACCTTTCCAAGCACGCGGTCGCGTACCGCCAGCTCTCGCTCTTGCTGCGCCGCCCACCGGGCCGCGAGGCGTACCCGGGCGACGTGTTCTACCTGCACTCTCGTCTGCTCGAGCGCGCGGCGAAGATGAGCAAGGAGCGCGGCGCCGGATCGCTGACGGCGTTGCCGATCATCGAGACCCAGGCCGGCGACGTCTCGGCGTACATCCCGACCAACGTCATCTCGATCACCGACGGCCAGATCTACCTCGAGAGCGATCTCTTCTACTCGGGTGTGCGGCCGGCGGTGAACGTCGGTCTCTCGGTCTCGCGCGTCGGCGGCTCGGCGCAGGTGAAGGCGATGCGGCAGGTCGCGGGCACGCTGCGCCTCGACTTGGCGCAGTATCGCGAGATGGCCGCGTTCGCACAGTTCGGCTCCGACCTCGACCCGTCGACGCAGCGCATGCTCGCCCGCGGCGCGCGGCTGGTCGAGGTGTTGAAGCAGCCGCAGTTCCAGCCGCAGGCGGTCGAGCGCCAGGTCCTGACCATCTACGCGGCGACCGCAGGCTACATCGACGACATCCCGATCGAGGCGGTGCGACGCTTCGAGACCGACCTCTTCCAGTACGTCGAGAGCAAGTACCCCGAGGTGCCGAAGATGTTGCGTGAGAAGCCCGAGCTCACCGACGACGTGAAGAAGACGCTCAACGCGATCATCGACGAGTTCAAGAAGCGCTTTACGGCCTGATGGCGAGTCTCAAGATCATCCGCAAGCGGATCAGCTCGGTCCGCAGCACGCAGCAGATCACCAAGGCGATGAAGATGGTCGCGGCGGCGAAGCTGCGGCGTGCGCAGGAAGCGGTCGTCCGCTCGCGGGCTTACGGGCAAAAGCTCGGCGAAGTGGTTGCCGGCCTCACGGCCGAGCCGAGCCTGCGCGAGCACCGCCTGGTGCAGAAGCGCGAGCCGGAAAGCCGCGTTCTGCTGATCCTGCTCACCGCCGATCGCGGTCTCTGCGGCGGCTTCAATACGAACCTGATCCGCCGTGCCGAAGTGTTTCTCAGGAGCGATGGGCGGACGGCCTCGCTCGGGATCGTCGGCCGCAAGGGATTCGAGTTCTACAAGCGGCGCTCGGCGACGATCGCGGCGCACTACACCGGCACGGCGACGACGGGGACGATCACGGTGGCGCGCGAGCTCGTCGCGAAGGCGGTCCAGCTCTTCGTCGACGAAGAGGTCGACGCCGTCTACCTCCTCTACAGCAAGTTTCGTTCGGCGCTGTCGCAGCTGCCGACGGTCGAGCGCCTGTTGCCGATCGAGCCCCCGTCGAGCGATGCGCCCGGTCGCGAGTATCTCTTCGAGCCGGACCGCGAGACGCTCATCGAGGACCTGCTGCCGCGCTACGTCGAGGTCAAAGTATTCCAGGCGATGCTCGAGTCGATCGCGAGCGAGCACGGCGCCCGCATGACCGCGATGGAGAGCGCGACCAAGAACTCGTCGGAGATGATCGAGCGCTTGACGCTCGAGATGAACCGCGCCCGCCAAGCGACGATCACCAAGGAGCTCATGGAGATCGTCGGCGGCGCAGAAGCCTTGAAGGGTTGATCAGGAGGATTCGTGGCGACCAACGGTACGGGGAACATCGGGCACATCACGCAGGTCATCGGCGCCGTCATCGACGTCGAGTTCGAGACCGGCGACCTGCCTCCCATCTACAACGCCCTCATGGTGACGAACCCGGCGATCGACGATCACCCGGACAACCTCGTCCTGGAGGTCGCGCAGCACTTGGGCGAGCGCACCGTGCGATGCATCGGCATGGACTCGACCGAAGGTCTCGTCCGCGGCATGGACGCGCGGGACACCGGTGATGGCATTCGCGTACCGGTCGGCGAGGCGACGCTCGGGCGCATCCTCAACGTCATCGGCCAGCCCGTCGACGGCGGCCCGCCGCTCGCCGCGACGACGAAGACGTCGCCGATCCACCGCGAGCCGCCGACCTTCGTCGAGCAGGCCACCGAGGTGCAAGCGCTCGAGACCGGCATCAAGGTCGTCGACCTGCTCGCGCCCTACGCGCGCGGCGGCAAGATCGGCCTCTTCGGCGGCGCCGGCGTCGGCAAGACGGTCATCATCCAGGAGCTGATCAACAACATCGCCACCCAACACGGCGGCTACTCGGTCTTCGCCGGCGTCGGCGAGCGCACGCGTGAGGGCAACGACCTCTGGCTCGAGATGAAGGAGTCCGGGGTCATCGAGAAGGCCGCGCTGGTGTTCGGTCAGATGAACGAGCCGCCCGGCGCGCGCGCGCGCGTCGCGCTCTCGGCGCTCACGCTCTCCGAGTACTTCCGCGATG
>JBGPIT010000527.1:0-2560 GCA_041485125.1 Binatia bacterium
AAGGGGGACCCACGCGCCTGGATGGAGAAGTACTTCGACGCATTCCTCTACGTAGCGAACTGGGGAACGCATTGGCTCATGCTGCGCTTTCCCCGTCGGGCTCTCGATCTCCGGACCGCCAAGCGCTACTGCCGGGGCAAGTCGGCCACCGCGACCATAAAGGGGGACTTCGTCATCTTGTCGTTTGACTCCGAGGACGAGTCGGGCGACGGCTGGGACGACGACGGCACCGGTTGGCTCTCGTCGCTCGTCTCCCTGCGCGCCGACATCGCGGCAGGCGACTACCGAGCTTTGTATCTTGCGTGGCTGCGCTGCGTTCAGGTGGGCGAGGTCCCTTCTCAGGCGAGCCAACCACCCGTCCCATGCGGGCTCGGCAGGCTTACGGCGCCGCTCCGAGCGTTTGCCGACTTCCTGCGGATCGACCCCGACTTGCTCGCCGTCGCGAGCAAGGGCATCAGCAAACGCATGACTCGTGAGCAACTCGACCGCTCGGTTTCGGCGTTGCCCGCGGACACGATGTCGGATCTGCTGGCGCGCTTCGCTGCCGGGGATTCTCAGAGCGCGCAAGCTGAGCTGCTACGACGGCTGCGCGCCAGAGACAGCGACGCGCTCGACACCGACCCACGTACGCCGGCGGAACTCTTGGCGGCCGCCAAGGAGCGCACCGACGAACGTCAAGGCCGGGAGGCCGAGCGAGCCGCTGCAGAACGAATCCGGAGGGAACGCGCCGAAGCAGCTACCCGAGAGAGGTACCTCGCACGGCTCGCGAAGCGGGAGGCGCAGACCTGGCGCCAGGTGGACGCCCTCGTCGCCACACGGAAGCAGTCGAACTACGACGACGCGGTGCGACTGCTGAAGGATCTGAGGGACGTCGCCGTGCGAAAGGGGCGCGCTTCCGAGGTACGGCTACGCATTCGCCGATTGCGGAACGAGCACGGCAAGAAGCTGACCTTAGTCGAACGTCTTCGGAAGGCCGGTTTGCTCCCTACAACGCTTCCGAGCGCTCCTCCAACGACAAAATCACGGAGCCCACGACCGGCTCGAACCCGCAACGTCCAGTTCGGGAACTGACGAAGGAACTCTTGCCATCAGCGCGATTCGAGATCGGCGACGTCCCGCTTCGAACCCAACGAAAGGGGTTCGATCTGGTAGTGCGATTCAAGATTGTCGGGATCTTAGCGAGTACTTGGGTTTCGATGAGCTTCGATTCTCAACCAGCATCACGGGATGACAAAGCACGGAGGGCGGGACAGATCCCTGCGCAATCAGTCGATTTCGCAGGGATGAAGAGAGCGGGCGACCGGGGTCGAACCGGCGACGTCCAGCTTGGGAAGCTGGCATTCTACCGCTGAATTACGCCCGCGTAGGGGTCTGTCGTATCGAACGGCAGGCGGCCTGACAACCTCGCCGGCGGTGCGGGTCAGCATTCGCCGGGGTTGTCGGGGTCGACGCCGTAGAGCGCATCACAGTCGTAGGTGTCGAGGTAGTAGATCGACGACGTGGTGTGGTTCTCGTCGCACGTGTCGAAGGCGGTCGACGCATCAGCGAAGACGAAGCCGCGGACCTTGCCGGTGGCGTCGACGACCTCGAGGCCCGAGTAGGTGTGGCCGATGTCGTCGGCAATCTCACCGTCGCCTCCCCAGTCGTGGCTGGTCTGCAGCATCACGCGGCGCGCGAGGACGCCGCGATTGCGCTTGGGGCGCCCGAAGTACACGAAGACCCACGTCGAGGCGTCCGGGTAGACGTAACGCAGCACGCCCGTGGACGTCGCGTGAAACACGTCGAGGAAAAGCCCGGTCGCCGCGACCGGCTCGTTCACGTCGGCAGCGCCGCACCAGGCGTTGTGGCGCTTGATGAGACCGAGATAGCCGCCGATGACGTCGGGGATCTCGCGCGCGACGGTGAAGTCGGGACCGGGACCGCCGAAACCGAAACCCGCGTTCTCGGCCGCGGCGTCTCGCGTCCCGTCAGCGCGGAGGTACGTCGCGCCCCCGAGCTCACTCGCCGCCGTAAGCTCGATCTTGTGAAGGCTCGGAGCGGCGGCCTGGTCCTGCCAGGTATGCGCCCACTGCTCCGTCGGGCCGTCGGCCCAAGTGATAGCGATGGTCTTGCCGTCGAAAGTCCACGTTCCCGCGCGCCGTCCGAGTCGGGAGACACTCTTTTGGAAGAGGCGGTGGCCCTGCATCTTCTTCTTGCGGTCGGCGTTGCCGGAGTAGTCGGGGTCGACGGCGTCGCCGATGCGGAGCTTGGCGCTGCCATACACCTTGCCGGCGTCGGCCCCGGTCCACGACCACAAGCGTTCGTCGACGGTGCCGCTCCCGGTCGCTCCGTCGCATGACCCGTGGAACTCGTACTGCGCGAGCCGTGTGAAATGGATCCCACTCGGCAGCCGGCCCGTCATGGTGACCGCGAAGTTGCCGGGGAGAGGACATGCCGCGGCGGCGGTCCCGACCGCGACGCACAGAACGTAGGCAGCTGCGGCGACGACGAGTGTGAAGCTCGAGCGCATGGGATGTTCTATCGCGAGGCCGGCCAGGCGGGCGAGCAAAAGATGCGTAGA
>JBGPIT010000528.1:0-2545 GCA_041485125.1 Binatia bacterium
GCAAACGGCTGGTGGATTGGCCACGAGGCGACTTCACGCTCGGTGATCTCACGAAACAGGGTGACGTGCCGCTGCAGCGACTCTCCGTGAAAAGGCGGGAGCAGGAGCCGGCGCTTGCGACGATGCTGCTCCTCTTCGACCGTGAAAACGGACTTCTTGCCGACGAGGAATTCGAGGACGCCGTTCGGGCCGGCATGGAACACACGTGGATCTCCGGTGAGAATCTCCCGCACACCGTCTGGGTCCGCGACCCACACGACACGGCCGATGCCGAGATAGTTTCCGGTGAAGACGTCGCCATACAGCCGGACGCAGCGGTCCAAATATTCGAGAGGGTTTCGAGTGATCGCGAGGGTCTGAAGCGCCGCTGGAAGTCTTGGGCCGGGAGGCAACGTCATCGCAAGGTCCTTTGCCATTTCGAGTGTCACGTCTACCACGCGAGCTTGAACGACCCGAAGGTTTGCGTGCGCGCAAAAGTCTAGTGCTGCAAGAATAAGCGGCGCAAAACGAAACATTCAGACGCATGTGATCCATTTCGGTGCGGCGAATGTCGTGCAGCACGTCGAGTCGTTCATGAGTCGATCTGGTGGCTCGCCGAAGCAGCGCAGCAACTGGTTAATGGCGGCTCGCACCATTCGCACGCGCAGGTGCCGCCCTCCGGCGTTCAGCGCGGCGACACCGACATCGCCAGCCGGTCGGCCTCGAGGAAGCGCTCCGCCGCCGTCTGCACGAAGGCGCGCATCCAGCTGCTTGCGGCGAGCTCTCGATTCAGGGAGTCGCGTGTGACCACGAGGGCCCGCACCTCGGTGAGCGCCCGCACCGACGCGACCCGCTCCGACGAGGTGAAGAGGCCGACCTCGCCGAACACCTCGCCGGGCCCGATCGTCCGGATCCGCGACTCGGTGCCGTCGACGCTGCGATAGACCTCGCAGCGCCCTTCCTCGACGATGTAGGCGAAGTCGCCGGCGTCGCCCTGGCGAATGATCACGGTGCCGGCGTCGAAGCGTCGCGCGGAGAACCAGCCGCCGCCGCGCAGGAACGACTCGACGTCGCGCTTCAGATCGAGGACGGTCTGATGTCGGTCGGCCGGCGCCGCGGCGAGCGCTTTCATCGCGATCTGACATAGACGGTACGGCAGGTCGTGATTGGGGAGGAGCTCCGCCGGCGGCCTGACCGCGCCGCTCGAGGCGAGCTGGAAGTTCTGGACGTCGTCGCGCTCGCGGTACGGAGGGCCGAGCGTCAGGAGCTCGTACAAGATGCCGCCGAGACCGAAGACGTCGGTGCGCGCGTCGATGTCGCGCACGCGGCCGTGCGCCTGCTCCGGCGCCATGCGGGTGATCGTCCCCATCACGCTGCCGGTCGCGTCGAAGCGGTCGCGCGGGCGCGCGGTGAGGATGCTGGCGGGGTCGACGTCGGCGACGTCGGCCGCGCGACGACCGTCGGCGCCAAGTACCAGCGCCAGGCCCCAATCCATCACGTACACCTCGCCGAACTCGCCGACCATGATGTTCTCCGGCTTCAAGTCGCGGTGGATGACGCCGCGGCTGTGCGCGAACGCGACCGCGTCGCACACCTTGAGGAAGACGTTCAGCAGCGACTCGAGGCGCTGCCCGGAGACCGGCGGGTCGGCGCTGGCGTGGATCAAGCTCGCGAGCGTGTTGCCGTTCACGAGCTTCATGATCATCCGCGACACCTTGCCGTCCTCGTCGGCGTCGATGTCGTAGACGGGGAGGATGTTCGGGTGATCGAGCCGGCCGACGGTGCGGGCCTCCTCCAAGAAGCGCGCGACGTCCTCGACGCTGCTCGCTGCCGGGATCTCCTTCACGGCGGCGTAGCGGCCGATCGAGGTGTCGAACACACGGCGGATGATGCTCATGCCGCCGCGCGCGATCTCCCCCTGGTCCTCGAAGCGCTCCGACCTGGTCGTGCTCACCGGCTCTCCTCGTCCAGCGCCCGATGGCGCCCTGCTAGAAGTGACAGGCCGCGGGCCAGCTCAGCCGCCAGCGCATGCCGCGCACCTCGAACGCCGACGTCGCATCGTAGCAGACACCGGCCCCGAGCGCGGGGAGCACGGCCGCGTCGAGCGCAATCCACGAGCGGGCCGGGCGGACGGTCGCGTCGCGAAAATCCCAGCCGAAGAACGAGCAGACGTAGGTTCCGTCGTCCTTGCGGCCGGCGATCGGGAGCGCGAACGTCTCTCGCATGGCGGTGAAGCCGGGAAGCGCGCAGCCGTCCCCCGCCGACCACGCGCCGGTGGGCTCGGTCGCGGCGTGCACGAGCAGCGTGTCGTGCTCGTCGGTCAGGACGAACATCGGTCCTTGCCGCCACATCCGCGCCAGGCGCTTCGCGAAGCCATAGCGTACGTTGCCGTCCCATACCGGAGGAAAGTAGGTGGAGTACATGCGCGCGGCGTAGGAGTGGACGCGGCTCGCGCCGCGGCGGCGGACGAACGGCACCATCAGCGCGCACTCGCCGTAGTCGACGCCCATCGGCAGCCGCAGGCCGGCGAAGAGCGGCCGCGCGGTGCGCTGCTCGCCGAAGACGA
>JBGPIT010000529.1:0-2526 GCA_041485125.1 Binatia bacterium
GCCCGGCGCCCCGGGTCGAGAGTCGTCTCCTTGAGGGTGCCGGGGTTCATCTCCCCGAGGCCCTTGAAACGGGTGACGTTGACTTTGCCGCCCTTGCCGTTGCGCTCGGCGAGGAGCCGGTCGCGCTCGGCGTCGTCGCGCGCCCAGAAGACCTGCTTGCCGGCGTCGATCCGGTAGAGCGGCGGCTGCGCGATGTAGACGTAGCCCTGCAAGATCAGCTCCTGCAGGTGGCGATAGAAGAACGTCAGCAGCAGGGTGCAGATGTGGTTGCCGTCGGAGTCGGCGTCCATCAGGAGGCAGATCTTGTGGTAGCGGAGCTTCTTGGCGTCGAAGTCCTTGCCGGTGCCGCAGCCGAGCGCGGAGACGAGATCGGCGAGCTCCTTGTTGCCGAGCACCTTCGAGGTCGACGCCTGCTCCGTGTTGAGCACCTTGCCCCGCAGCGGCAGGATCGCTTGAAAGCCGCGGTCGCGTCCCTGCTTGGCGGAGCCGCCGGCGGAGTCGCCATCGACGATGAAGAGCTCGCACTCCGACGGATCGGTCGAGCTGCAATCGGCGAGCTTGCCGGGAAGGTTCAGCCGGTGCGAGACGGCGCCTTTGCGTTGCACCTGCTCCGCCGCGGCACGTGAGGCGCTGCGCGCGCGCGCCGCGAGGACGACGCGGCCGCCGATCGCGTCGCCCACGGTGCGGTTGGCGTTGAGCGCGTTCTCGAGCGCGGTGCGGATGATGCCGTCGATCGCCGGCGTGACCTCGCTGTTGTTGAGGCGCTCCTTGGTCTGACCCTGGAACTGCGGCTGCGCGATCTTGATCGAGAGCACGGCGACCAGGCCTTCGCGCGCGTCTTCCGCCGTGATCGAGAGCCCGCGCGGAATCTGGTTGTGGACCGTGAGGTAGTTCCGCACCGCCTTCACCAGCCCGCCGCGGAGCCCGTTCTCGTGCGCGCCGCCGGCAATGGTCGGAATGCTGTTGACGTACGAGAGCACCCGCTCTTCGGTGGCGTCCGTCCAGGCCAGCGCGCAGTCGAGCTGGAGATCGTCTTGCTGCTTCTCGATCGTGAAGATCTCGCCCGCGAGCGGCGCCTTGCCGCGCTCGTCGATCAGCTTCGCGAGGTAGGCCTTCAGGCCTTCCTCGTAGTGGAAGATCGCCTTGGTTCCCGCCGAGTCGTCGCGGAACTCGATCGTCAGGCCTTTGTGGAGATACGCCTTCGCCTCGAGCTGCTCGGCGATGCGCTGCGCGTCGAAGCGGACGCTCGGGAAGATCTTCGGATCGGGACGGAAGAAGATCGTCGTGCCGCTGCCGCGCGCCGCGCCGAGCTTCTTCAGCGGCGCGACCGCCTTGCCGCGCGCGAACTTCTGCTCCCACTCCCCACCGTCGCGGCGGACCCGCGCGACCAACGTCTCGGAGAGCGCCGTCACGACCGACGCGCCGACGCCGTGCAGACCGCCGGAGTGGTAGTAGTTCTTCGCCTCGAACTTGCCGCCGGCGTGGAGCGTCGTGAGGATCAGCTCGAGCGCCGGCTTCTTGTACTGCTCGTGGCGATCGACCGGGATGCCGCGCCCGTTGTCGCTCACCGTCGCCGACGCGCCGTCCTGGTGGAGCGTGACGTTGATGCGGTCGGCGTAGCCGTTCATCGCCTCGTCGACGCAGTTGTCGACGATCTCCCAGATCAGATGATGGAGCCCGGTCGCGTCGACGCCGCCGATGTACATGCCCGGCCGGCGACGGACCGGCTCCAGGCCTTCGAGGACGAGGATGTCCTTGGCGGTGTAGGTCTTCTGGGTGCGCGCCATGATCAATCCATCGGCCTCCCCTCCACCCGGTCACGAGCTGCGAGCGATCATCGTAGCAAGCTTGGCGCGGAACGCGAGGCCCGCCGGGCGCGCTCGCCGTCACGCGCATTCAGAAGCCGAGTAGCCGTCGCCTTGTAGCGCCGGGAAATCGCCCTCTATACTTCGCGGCCAACATCCGTGAAGGCGTTGGAGAAACAGCCATCACATGACGTGTCCGTGCGTTTCGATCGGCCGACCTCTTTCAAATAGACGGGCAGAAACCTTGCAGTCAGCCGCTTCGCCGCCAGCGTGGTTCTCCACGATGGCGAGAGGCGAGCGCAAGCGTCGGCGACGGGCTCTTCGCCATGCCGATTCGCGCCCTGTGGGAGTGTGAAGTGACGCATGCCTAAAGCCAAGAAGAACGCCTCCGCGAAGACCACCGACGCCAACGTCGGCTACGAAGCCGAGCTCTGGCAGATGGCCGACGCCCTACGCGGCAGCATGGACGCGGCCGAGTACAAGCACGTCGTCCTCGGCCTGATCTTCCTCAAGTACATCTCCGACGCCTTCGAGGAACTGCACGCCAAGCTCGTGGCGGAGAAGGCGCAAGGCGCCGACCCCGAGGACCCGGACGAGTACCGCGGCGCCGCGCATCCCGTCTTCTGGGTGCCGCCTGAGGCGCGCTGGCCGCACCTGAAATCCCAGGCCCGGCAGTCCACCATCGGCCAGCTCGTCGACGACGCGATGGCCGGCATCGAGC